>NZ_JBVHVX010000015.1:0-115135 GCF_055564615.1 Agromyces sp. NPDC029043
CCCCCCCCCCCCCCCCCCCCCCCCCCCCCCCCCCCCCCCCCCCCCCCCCCCCCCCCCCCCCCCCCCCCCCCCCCCCCCCCCCCCCCCCCCCCCCGCGCCCGTAGGCTGCTCCCCTCGGCCTACAGGTGCCGCTCGTCGACGCCGTCGTAGGCGGAGAGCGGACGGATGAGGGCGTTGGACGCCGCCTGCTCGATGACGTGCGCCGTCCACCCGGTGACCCGCGACGCCACGAACAGCGGCGTGAACATCTCGGTGTCGAAGCCCATCAGGTGGTACGCGGGCCCCGACGGGTAGTCGAGGTTGGGGTGGATGCCCTTGCGCGCGACGAACTCGCGCTCGAGCGCGTCGGAGAGCGCAGCGACATCCGGCCGGCCGTAGTACTCGATGAGCGTGTCGAGCGCGGCGGTCATGGTCGGTACGCGCGAGTCGCCGTTCTTGTACACGCGGTGCCCGAAGCCTATGATCTTGCGCTTCTCGGCGAGCGCCGCATCGAGCCACGCCACGACGTTCTCGGCTGAGCCGATCTCGTCGAAGACGTGCATGACGGCCTCGTTGGCGCCGCCGTGCAGCGGGCCCTTCAGCGCGCCGATCGCGCCGACGACCGCCGAGTACAGGTCGGAGAGCGTCGAGGTGATCACGCGCGCCGTGAACGTCGACGCGTTGAACGAGTGCTCGGCGTACAGGATCATCGACACGTCGAACGCGTCGACGACGAGCGGGTCGGGCACCTCGCCGAACGCCATGTGGAGGAAGTTCGCCGAGTAGTCGAGGTCGTCGCGCGGCGGCACGATCTCGTGGCCGCGGCGGCGGCGCTGGTCGTAGGCCACGACCGCGGGCAGTGCCGCGAAGAGCCGCGTCGCCTTCGCGAGGTTCGCCTCGGGGCTCGGGTCGTCGGCCGCCGGGTCGGACGCGCCGATGACGCTGACGGCGGTGCGCACGACGTCCATCGGATGGCATGTGGTGGGCAGCAGATCGATGGCGGCCCTCACGTTCGGCCGCAGCGCGCGCTCCGCGCGCTCGGCGGCGCGGAACTCGGCCAGCTCCGCGGCATCCGGCAACTCGCCGTGCCAGAGCAGGTACGCGACCTCCTCGAAGCGCTTGGCGGCGGCGAGCTCCTGCACCGGGTAGCCGCGGTACAGCAGCGAGTTGGTCTCCGGGTTCACCTTGGAGATGGCGGTCGTGTCGACGACGACCCCCGCGAGGCCCTTGCGGATGTCGGGCGCCGCGGCCGGCGCCGTCGTCAGGGTGTCGGTCATGATGGCTCGCTTTCGTTCCGGCCGGCGCGCGTCAGCGTGCGACGGTGAAGTTGAAGATCGAGGTGTCGAAGTGGTTGTAGCCCTCGTAGTCGATGAGCTCGTACAGGTCGGCGCGGTGCTGCATCTCGGGCAGGAGGCGCGTGAGCGCACCGGCATCCGTCAGCTCGTCGAGCCCGCGGCCGGCGGCGCCCATCGCGATGCGGAGGAGCGAGACCGGCCAGATCACGATGTTCATGCCGACGTCGGCGAGCTGCTGCGCGGTGAAGAGGTCGCTCTTGCCGAACTCGGTCATGTTGGCCAGCAGCGGCACGTCGACCGCGGCGCGGATCGCAGCGAACTCCTCTAGCGAGGCCATCGCCTCTGGGAAGATCGCGTCGGCTCCGGCGTCGACGAGGCGCTTGGCCCGGTCGACAGCGGCATCGAGCCCGTCGACGGCGCGGATGTCGGTGCGCGCCATGATCAGGAAGTTCTCGTCGCGGCGCGCATCGACCGCCGCGGCGATCCGCTGCAGGGCCGTGTGCTCGTCGACCACCTGCTTGCCGTCGAGGTGGCCGCACCGTTTGGGGTTGACCTGGTCCTCGATGTGCAGGCCGGCGAGGCCGGCGTCCTCCATCTCCTGGATGGTGCGGGCCACGTTCATGGGCTCGCCGAAGCCCGTGTCGGCGTCGATGATCGCGGGCAGCTCGGTCATCCGGGCGATTTGCCTGCCGCGACCGGCGACCTCGGAGAGCGTCGTGAGCCCGATGTCGGGCAGGCCGAGGTCGGCCGAGAGCACGGCGCCTGAGATGTACACGCCCTCGAAGCCCTTGCGTTCGATGAGCCGGGCCGAGAGTGGGTTGAACGCGCCCGGGAAGCGAAGCAGCTCGCCGGTCGCGAGGCGCTCGCGGAAGAGCCGGCGCTTCTCGTGCGCGGGCGTCTGTGCGTACAGCATGGGTCCTCCTGAGGGTCCGGGCTAGAAGAGGCCGTGGGGCGTCTCGACCGAGGCGAGCACGCCGGGTGCGGCGATGATGGTCAGCTGCCCGAGCTCCTCGGCGGTCAGCAGTGGCAGGCGCTGCGCGACATCCAGGAACCGCTCGATCTCGGCCGGCTCGAGGACGTCGGCGGCCAGCGTGCGGAACTTCTGCACGTACTGCTCGCGCCCGAAGGGCCGTGCGCCGAGGGGGTGCGCGTCGGCGACCGCGATATCGTCGGCGATCGTCGTGCCATCGGCCAACGTGATCACCACTCGGCCGCCGAACGCCTTCTCGGCGATGTCGAGCGAATGGTAGCGGCGGGTCCACTCCTCGTCCTCGACCGTGGTGACCTTGCGCCACAGCTCGACCGTGTCGGGGCGTCCGGCGCGCTCGGGTGCGTACGAGTCGACGTGATGCCAGGCGCCGTCGAGGAACGCGACGGTGAAGATGTACGGAATGGAGTGGTCGAGCGTCTCGCGCGACGCCGTCGGGTCGTACTTCTGCGGGTCGTTCGCGCCCGAGCCGATGACGACGTGCGTGTGGTGCGAGGTGTGGATGACGACGCTCTCGATCCGCGACGGGTCGGCGACGAGCTCGGGGTGCTCGTGGTGGAGCTTGCGGGCGAGGTCGATCCAGGCCTGCGCCTGGTACTCGGCCGAGTGCTCCTTGGTGTAGGTGTCGAGGATGGCGCGCTTGGCCTCGCCGCGCTCGGGCAACGGCACGTCGTACGCGCCATCCGGCCCGTCGAGCAGCCACGCGATCACGCCGTCCTCGCCCTCGTAGATCGGGGTCGGGCTGGTCTCGCCGCGCATCGCGCGGTCGACCGCCTCGACGGCCATCTTGCCCGCGAACGCGGGGGCGTGCGCCTTCCACGTCGAGATCTCGCCCTTGCGCGACTGGCGGGTCGCGGTGGTGGTGTGCAGGGCCTGGCCGACGGACTGGAAGATCGTCTCGGGGTCGAGGCCCAGGAGCGTTCCGATGCCGGCAGCGGCCGACGGGCCGAGATGGGCGACGTGGTCGATCTTGTGCTTGTGCAGCGAGATCGCCTTCACGAGGTCGACCTGGATCTCGTAGCCGGTTGCGATGCCGCGCACGAGGTCGCGACCCGTGAGGCCCCGGGCGGCCGCGAGGTGCTGGGCAACCGCGACGATCGGCGGGATGTTGTCGCCCGGATGCGAGTACTCGGCCGCGAGGAACGTGTCGTGGAAGTCGAGCTCGCGCACGGCGACGCCGTTCGCCCATGCGGCCCACTCGGGGCTCGTGCGGCGTGCCGGAGCGACGCCGAACACGGTCGCTCCGTCGCCGCCGACCGAGACCGGGTGCGAGAGCGCCTGCGAGCGCGCGGCGACCACGGGCCGGCGGGTGAGGGATGCCGCGGCGACCGACGCATTGTCGATGACGCGGTTGACGACCATCTCGGTCACCTCGTCGGTCACCTCGACCGGGTCGGCGGCGACCTCGGCGATCTTCCAGGCGAGCTGGCCCTCGCGGGCCAGGTTCTCGTCGCTGCGATGGACGCGGACGTGGTGCAGCTGCACGATGGGACCTTCCGTTCTATGCGGCGTCGGCCGAGGTGGCCAGCGCGTTGGTCAGGCTCATGTGCAGGTGCACATGCGTGGCGTGGGAGGCGAGCTCGGCGTCGCGCGCGAGGATCGCGTCGACGATGAGCAGGTGCTCGCCGGCGGCGGCGCGGAGCCGCTCGGGGTTGTGTCGCGACAGCCGCCGGATGCGCGCCGAGTGCAGCTGCACGCTGCGCAGTGCCGTCGCGAGGAACGGGTTGGCGACCGCGGCCTCGATCGCATCGTCGAGGTCGTCGACGATCGCGAAGTAGGCGGCCAGGCCCGCCTCGCCCTGGGTCAGCAGCTGCGGCGTATCGCGGAGGCGGTCGCGGATGCGTTCGAACGGCGCGTCGTCGTGTCGCTGCGCGGCGAGGCCGGCGGCCTTCGCCTCGAGCGCCTCGCGCAGTTCGTAGAGCGAGACGATGTCGTCGCGGTCGACGCCCGTGACGACGGTGCCGCGACCGGATGCCTCGACGAGCCCGTCGGCGGCGAGCTGCCGGAGCGCCTCGCGGACCGGGGTGCGGCTCACGCCGAGCCGGGTCGACTGCTCGACCTCCTGCAGCACGGTGCCCGGCTCGAGCGCGCCGTCGAGGATCTCGCTGCGGAGGGTGCGGTAGGCACGATCACCGGCTCGCATCAGTCTCCCTTCGACATCGACGTCTGGCCTCAATGTATACACGCGCGGCACGTAATCCGCAATTCTCGCGGAAATTCGTCCTCTGAGTTGGCGCGCCAGCGCATGTGTGTATACATTGGATGGACTCGCGCCAGAGCCGGCGCGAACCGACAGCACGTCCCGAGGCAGTGGCACCGTCGCCCTTCCTCGGTGGGGAGGAACGGCGATGGGCACGACCGAGACGCGCACGCACGCGGACGAGTACCGGCGGAGCGTCGAGCATCCGGGCGAGTTCTGGCTCGAGGCATCCGCTCTCGTCGACTGGGTCACGCCGCCCGCCCGCGCCCTCGACGAGTCGGCCGCACCGATCTACCGGTGGTTCCCGGACGGCACGCTCAACGTCAGCGCGAACGCGCTCGACCGCTGGGTGGCCGCCGGCCGCGGCGACCAGGTCGCGCTCGCGTACGACTCCGCCATGACGGGGTCGAAGCGCACGTTCACCTACGCCGAGCTGCTGCACGAGGTCTCGCTGTTCGCCGGCGTGCTGCGGGGTCGCGGCGTGGAGCGCGGCGACCGCGTGGCGATCTACCTGCCGATGACGCCCGAGGCGGTCATCGCGATGCTCGCGTGCGCGCGCATCGGCGCCGTGCACTCGGTCATCTTCGGCGGCTTCGCGGCGAACGAGCTCGCGGTGCGCATCCAGGACGCCGAGCCGAAGGTCATCGTGACCTCGTCGGGCGGACTGGAGCCGGGCCGCACGGTCGAGTACCTGCCGATCGTCGAGAAGGCGCTGGCGATGATCGTCGGAGACCGGTCGGTGACGGAGGCGGTGACCTCGTCGATCTCCGTGATCTCCGAGGACGAGCTCAGCGTCGAGACCGTGATCGTGCGGAACCGCGAGGCGGTGCCCGGCGATGCTGCGGAGTTCGACGGGCGGGTCGGCGTGCGCTGGGTGGACTGGGCGACCGAGCTCGCCACGGCGTCGCCGGTCGCTCCCGTCGAGGTGACGGCGACCGATCCGCTCTACATCCTCTACACGTCGGGCACGACAGGCACGCCCAAGGGCGTCGTGCGCGACCACGGCGGGTACGCCGTGGCGCTCGCCTGGTCGATGCGGAACATCTACGACATCCACCCCGGCGACGTGATGTGGACGGCGTCCGACGTCGGCTGGGTCGTCGGCCACAGCTACATCGTCTACGGGCCGCTGCTCGCGGGCGCCACGACCGTGCTCTACGAGGGCAAGCCGGTCGGCACGCCCGACGCGGGCGCGTTCTGGCGCATGGTCGAGGAGTACCGCGTGAAGGTGCTGTTCTCGGCGCCGACGGCGGTGCGCGCCATCCGTCGTGAGGATCCCGGTCTCGAGCATCTGAAGCGGTACGACACGTCGAGCCTCGAGGCGCTGTTCCTCGCCGGCGAACGCCTCGACACCGAGACCTACCACTGGATCAACGACGCGCTGCACTGCCCGGTGGTCGACCACTGGTGGCAGACCGAGACCGGCTGGGCGATCGCCGCGTACCCGCGCGGCATCGAGCCGCTGCCGGTGAAGCCCGGCTCCCCCACCGTGCCCGTGCCCGGCTACCGCGTCGCGATCGTGGATGGCAGAGGTCGACCGGTCGCGACCGGCAGGGAGGGCAACATCGTGCTCGAGCTGCCCCTGCCGCCGGGAAGCCTGCCGACGCTCTGGGGCGGCGACGAGAAGTACGTCTCGTCGTACCTCACCGCGTTCCCCGGCCACTACGCGACCGGCGACTCGGGCTACCTCGACGACGACGGGTACGTCTACGTGATGGGGCGAACGGATGACGTCATCAACGTCGCCGGGCACCGGCTCTCGACCGGCGGGCTCGAGGAGGCGCTGAACCACCATCCGGCGATCGCCGAGGTCGCCGTGATCGGCGTCAAGGACGAGCTCAAGGGCCAGCGCGCCGCCGGCTTCGTGACGCTCAAGCACGGCACGGTCGTCGACCACGACGTGCTCGTGAAGGAGCTCGTCGCGCTCGTGCGCGAGACGGTCGGTCCGGTCGCGGCGTTCCGCGACGTGACGGTGCTCGAGCGGCTGCCCAAGACCCGCTCGGGCAAGATCCTTCGCAAGACCATGCGGCAGATCGCCGACGGCGAGCCGTACAAGGTACCCGCCACCATCGAGGATCCGACCGTGCTCACGGCGCTCGAGGCGGCGCTCGCCCGATAGCTCAGGCTGACGACCCGTTCAGGCCCTCGTCGACCAGGTCGCCGCGCGTGGCTGACCGCACCGGGTAGTGACGCCCATCGAGCCCGCTCGAACGGTGTCGCCGTGTGACGCCGCCCCTTGCCCGGAGTGAGGGTTGCTCAGGATGATGAGCGCGGACTAACCACCGTACTGTCCTCGGGGGTCGCGGCGTTTCCCTCACCTGGCGCCGCGACCCCGCGACGGGGAGGTTCACTCGGGCGGCCCGGCGCGCGACGACGCCGATGCCGAGAACACGCCCCGCTCGACGACGACCGAGACCGTCGCCTCCGCGCCCGAAACCTCGCAGCCGACGAGCCGCCCGCCGTTCCGCGCAGCGAGCCGCCCGGCGAGACCGCACGGCTCCCCCGCCACCGCACCGGACACCGCATCGGCCGCGGCGAGCGCCGCCGCATCCGCCGCGTTGGCGGCTTCCTGTGAGGCGACGGACGCGGCGAGGACCGCGACCAGTCCCGCCGCGAGCGCGACGATCGCACCCGCGATCGCGATCGCGAGCACCGTGGCTGCGCCGCGCTCATGGGCTGTCCGAGTGGAGGGCGGGCTCGGGAGCGGATCGAGTCCGTGCTGCTGCCGGAGACGCCATCGCCTGCGCGACGCGGGGAGAGCGGCATCGGCCGAATACCTCGCTGCCCCGTTCCAGGCGAGCAGCCCGTGCCGCGCGGGCGGCCCGGGTCGCGAACGTCCGCCTGCGCACACAGTCACAGTCCGCCTCGCATGGCGCACGACTCGGCACGCAACTCGAGTGCCGACAGCACGCCGCCGGCGCTTCCGGTCAGGGTCGCGCAGACGAACGGCTCGTCGGTGCTCGTCGACAGCCGGGCCCCGGCCGCGTTGCGTGCCGCGATGCCTGCAGCGACCGCCGCGCTCTCGCCGCGCCCGAGCGCACGCGCAGCGTCGGCCGCGGCATCCGCAAGACGCACCTGCACTGCGGCCACGTGTACCGCCGCCAGGCACGCGGCGAGCACCAGCGCGATCGCGGGCAGCGCGACGGCGAACTCGGCCGTCACGCTGCCGCGCTCGCGCTCACCCCACCGTGAGCGCATTCCGCACGAGGTCGGTGAGGATGCCGCGCACCTCGTCGCCGCGGAGGATCACGACGAGCAGGCCCGCGAACCCGACAGCCGCCATGGTGGCGACCGCGTACTCCGCCGTCGCCGCGCCGCGCTCGCCGGCCAGTCGGCGGGCCAGGCGCCGGAGCCGCGCTCGGGTCGGCGCGATGCCGGCGCGGAGGCGGCCTGCCGACGCACGCGGGCCTTCGGCGGATCCGATGGATCCGGTGGATGGGATGTTCGACATGGGGTTCCTCTCACAGGGCCGCGGAAGCGGCGACGATGGCACGAGTCGGAACCGCCCTCATGCGGCACCGCCGAGGGTGCCGGTGACGACGGAGACAATGAGCGGCGCAACGCCGAGCAGCACGAAGGCGGGCAGGACGCAGCAGCCGAGGGGGATCATGAGGCGCACGCCGAGCGCCGCCGCCCGCCCGGCACCGGCGGCGCGGGCCGCGCCGCGGAGGCGGGCCGCTTCGGCACGGAGCAGCTCGGCGACGGGGGCACCGGCCTCTTCGGCCAATCGGAGCACGGGCGCCGCCTCGGAGGACCTCGCGAGCTCGGGCAGGTGCGACGCGAGCGCGCGCGCCACGTGCGCCTCCGCCCTCGCGAGCGAGGCACCGCTCGTGAGCGCCACCGCAAGCAGTTCGAGCTCGAGACCCGCGGACGGCGTGGCGTCGGCGGCGCGGCGCACGAGCGAACGGCTCCATCGGGCACCGGCCCACAGGAGGGCCGAGCCGACCACGAGGCAGGCGAGTCCGATCGGGTTGCCGACGAGCACGCCGAACGTGTCGAAGCCGAGCAGCACCCCGAACAGCACGGCGATCACCGGCAGCGCCGCCACGAGTCGCGCACTGGCTGCAGGCCCGGCGAGGGCGGCCGCCGCCTCACGGCGCAGTTGCGCCTCGTCGCGCAACGCCCCCGCGAGCACGCCGAGCGTTCCCGCGAGCGGTGCGCCCGCCGCATCCGCCACGGCCCACGCCGCCGCGAGTGTCGACCATGCGGGCGACGCGTCGCGGTGTTCGCTGCGCGCGCGCTCGATTGCCGGCGCGACCGGCTCCCCCTCGGCGGCCGCGCTCGCCGCCGCCGTGGCGACCGCGGTGTCGGCCGATGCCACGCCCGCGCCGGCCGCGGTGCGCGTCGGCGGCGACGCGACGGTCGCACCCTCGGGGTCGATGTTCCGCCAGGCGGCGGCCGGTCCGAGCCCCGCAGCGAGGAGGGCCGCGAGCCGTTCGGCAGCGGCCGCCACGCGGTCGATGGCGGCCGGGGGCTCGGCGTGCCGTCCATGGAGACGCACGAGGATCTCCCGGAACGACCTCGCAGCCCCATCGCGCCTCGAGCTCAGCACGGGGCCATCCCGAGGCGACCGTCGTCGAGCCGGAAGCGCCCGACCTGCGCGACACGGCGACGACCGTCCACGCGCTCGAGGTGCACGACCAGATCGAACGCGCTCACGGCCTGGCGCGCGACCGCGTCGGCCGACATGCCGGCCGTCGACCCGAGCGCCTCGAGCCGCGCCGGCACGTCGTCGAGCGAGTTCGCGTGCAGCGTTCCGGCGCCGCCGTCGTGCCCGGTGTTGAGCGCGGCGAGCAGTTCGCGCAACTCGGGCCCGCGGCACTCCCCCACGACGAGCCGGTCGGGTCGCATGCGGAGCGCCTCACGGAGCAGCACGTCGAGTCCGATGCGTCCGCTGCCCTCGAGGTTCGCCTGCCGCGCCTCGAGCGCGACGACATGCGGGTGCCCGATCCGGAGCTCCGCCACATCCTCGAGCAGGACGACGCGCTCACGCGGCCCCGCCTCGCCGAGCAGCGCACCCAGCAGCGTCGTCTTGCCCGATCCGCCCGCGCCGGTCACCAGGATGTTCCGGCGCTCGGCGACCGCACCCCGCAGCAGGGTCTCCTGCTCGCGATCGAGCATGCCCGCCCTGGCGAGCGCGGCGAGGGAGAAGTCGGCGACGCGTGGCACCCGCACCGACACGAGCGTGCCCGTCGAGGACAACGGCGGGAGGACGGCATGCACCCGGATGCCCCGACCCAGGCGGACGTCGACGGCGGGCGTCGCCTCGTCGACGTGCCGGCCGCCGCGGGCGATGAGCTGAACGGCGAGCGCCCGAACCTCGGGCTCGGCGGCGGTCCACGACGGTTCGTGCTCGGGTCCGATGCCGCGATCGATCCACAGGCCGCGTTCCCCGTTCACGAAGAGATCGGTTACCGGGCCGGATGCGGCGTACGGAGCGAGCGGACCGAGCAGCGCGAGCTCATCGGCGGCGACGCCACCGGTGGGAGCGGATGGTGGTGACATCCCGGTGGATGACGCCGCGAACGGCAGCGGTCGGCCTGGACCCTCACCGTCGCCGGGCACCGCCGCCGACCGCTCGGCGAGGGCGGGCTCGACGAGCGCGGACTCGACGAGCGGGGGCTCGACGAGCGCGGATTCCCACGAGGGGACGGGGACGAACGGACGAGGCATGCCGCCGACGCTAGGCCCCCGCACGCCCGGCTCCGCCGGGATCGGCGCCGGAGACGGAACGAGCCCTCCGCCACGCCGTTGTGGAGGAGGGCTCGTTCCATGGCATCCGCCGAGTGGTCGTCGGAGCCGTTAACAGAAGGGGGCGGCACCCATTGGGGGGAACAGGTGCCGCCTCGGCAACGCAAGGATTGGGGGGAATCACGAGCGTTGCAGGCCTCGAAACGAAACGTCCGGGCGGTACTCAGTGTATGGGTTACGGATCCATGCGCAAGCACTTTTTGTCCTCATTTGTGCCGACACTCAGAAATCTCTTCGACTTCCTCCATAGCCGAGGTCGACAGCCACGGATTCGTTGGAGAAATCGTCAGGAGACGACGCATTCCGAAGGTCCGAAACCGTGGCGCTCCAGCGCGGATGCCGCTCGAGAGGGGCACGCGATACGCCGGGGTCCCTCTCACGACCCCTCCTCGGGCCGTGGATACCGCTCAGGATACGCCTCACCGCCGACCTCGGACGAACGACACGCACTGCGCCGGGCGGTAGTCTGCTGTGTGGGGCAGGCGAACCCACCGTTTGTTGATTTCGCGAAGGAGCGATCGCACCACTATGAACGCGCAGATCGATCACGCGCTCGAGGAGATCCGGCGCTTCCGCCCGAGTCCCGAGTTCGCCGCCCAGGCCGTCGCCGACGAGGGCCTCTACGACGCCGCCCGGGCAGACCGGCTCGGCTTCTGGGCCGACCAGGCCCGCACGCTCCTCCAGTGGGAGAAGCCCTTCACCCGCACGCTCGACTGGTCGAACCCTCCGTTCGCGAAGTGGTTCGACGACGGCGAGCTCAACGTCGCCGTCAACTGCCTCGACCGGCACGTCGAGGCCGGACTCGGCGACCGCGTCGCGCTCCTCTGGGAGGGCGAGCCCGGCGACTCGCGCGCCATCACCTACGCCGAGCTGACCGATGAGGTCAAGCGGGCCGCGAACACGCTGACCGACCTGGGCGTCGGCGAGCACGATCGCGTCGCGATCTACCTGCCGATGATCCCCGAAGCCGTGGTGGCCATGCTCGCGTGCGCGCGCATCGGCGCCATCCACTCGGTGGTCTTCGGCGGGTTCAGCGCCGACAGCCTCGCCTCGCGCATCGACGACGCCGAGGCATCCGTGGTCATCACAGCCGATGGCGGCTACCGCAAGGGCCGCGTCTTCCCGCTCAAGCCCGTGGTCGACGAGGCGCTCGGCAAGAGCGAGGGCGGCACGGTGCGCAAGGTCCTCGTCGTCAAGCGCGGCGAGAACGAGGTCGACTGGAACGCCGACCGCGACCTCTGGTGGCACGAGACCGTCTCGACCGCATCGAACGAGCACGAGGCGAAGGGGTTCGAGGCCGAGCACCCGCTGTTCATCCTCTACACGTCCGGCACCACCGGGAAGCCGAAGGGCATCCTGCACACCTCGGGCGGATACCTCACGCAGGCCGCGTTCACGCACAAGAACGTGTTCGACCTGCACCCCGAGCGCGACGTCTACTGGTGCACCGCCGACGTGGGCTGGATCACGGGCCACTCCTACGTGGTCTACGGGCCGCTCGCCAACGGCGCCACCCAGGTGATCTACGAGGGCACGCCCGACACGCCGCACCCCGGCCGGTGGTGGGAGATCGTCGAGAAGTACAAGGTCTCGATCCTGTACACGGCGCCCACCGCCATCCGCTCGTTCATGAAGCTCGGCCGGCAGATCCCGCACGAGTTCAACCTGCGCTCGCTGCGCCTGCTCGGCTCGGTCGGCGAGCCGATCAACCCCGAGGCCTGGATCTGGTACCGCCACGTCATCGGCGGCGGCTCGATCCCGGTCGTCGACACGTGGTGGCAGACCGAGACCGGCGCGATCATGATCTCGGCGCTGCCGGGCGTCACCGACCTCAAGCCCGGCGCCGCGCAGGTGCCGATCCCGGGCGTCTCGATCAGCATCCTCGACGACGACGGCACCGAGATCCACGGCGAGGGCGGCGGGCTGCTCGTCGCGACCGAGCCGTGGCCGTCGATGCTGCGCGGGATCTGGGGCGACCCCGAGCGCTTCAAGGAGACGTACTGGGAGAAGTTCGGCGACAAGTACTTCGCCGGCGACGGTGCCCGGCGCGACGAGGACGGCGACTTCTGGCTGCTCGGCCGCGTCGACGACGTCATGAACGTCTCGGGCCACCGCCTGTCGACCGCCGAGATCGAGTCGTCCCTCGTCGCCCACCCGTGGACGGCCGAGGCGGCCGTGGTCGGCGCCTCCGACGAGACCACGGGCCAGGCGGTCGTCGCGTTCGTCATCCTCAAGGCGAGCCAGGTCTCGCACGTGAACGACCCGTTCGAGGCGAGCGAGGAGCTGCGCAAGCACGTCGCCACGCAGATCGGCGCCATCGCGCGGCCTCGCCAAGTGTTCATCGTCAACGAGCTGCCGAAGACGCGCTCGGGCAAGATCATGCGGCGCCTGCTGCGCGACCTCGCCGAGGGCCGCGAGATCGGCGACACCACGACCCTCGCCGACACGTCGATCATGCAGGTGATCAGCGCGCAGGTGCGCTGAGGCCCTTCGCAGAGCGGATGCCGCGGCGGGCGAGTCCCGCCGCGGCATCCGTTCGCTCCCTGAATGCCCGCGCCCCGGTTCGCACGTGCGAGACGTGGGCGGCGGCATCCGCTCGCTCGATGGCAGCCCCGGCCCGGGCCCCGGTCGCACACGCGAGACCTCCCTCGAGGCATCCGCTCGCGCCATGCCCCACACGCGGTCCGCCGGCGCCTCCATGTGCATCTCGGGTTCGCAGGAGAATCGACGATGCGCATGACGATTCGGTTGCATCGGTCCTGCGCATCGTCCATTCGCCTTCAGACCTGTCAACGCTTGGAGTCATCCCCACGGACGTGCAACCCAGGCCCGCCCGCAATTCTGACCGTCTCCTGCTGAATCGGCCGAAGCGCCGGCGATCCTGACCAACGATGCAGCCCTTGCGCCACTGCCAAGAGGATCTGCTCCTCAGTCGCACCCCATCGATCCATCACGTCCGCGTAGCCGTAGCGCAGCACGGTGAAACCCTGGAGGACGAGCCGCGCGTCCTCTTCTCTGTCGCGCTGCCGATGCTGCTTCGTGGAATGGAATGTGTCTCCATCGAACTGCAGCACGAGTCGTTCGCCGATCAGCCCATCCACCTTGTGCCCGTCGACTTGCACCTGCGGAATCATCTCGATTCCGCGCCGCGCGAGCCGCAGCCGCGGCAAGGTCTCGATGCCGCTGTCGGCTCGACCATCCGAGTCGACGACCGCGTCGGCGAAGCGCCCGCCCACCTCGACTGCGAGCCGGAGAAGCTGCGGCCTGCGAACCAGCTTCTTGTTGAGGGCCGAATCGATGATCGCGACCGCGTGCTCATGGGGCTGGCATCGGGCGACGCCGACCAGCACGTTCGCGATCGGGTCTATCGCGATACGGGTGGTGACGTGAACAGGCGGCTCGGACCAGTGCACGATCTCGCGCGGCGCGACCCCTGAGGAAGCAGATTCCGTTAGACGAAGGCGGCTGGCCGTCGGCTGCGCCGCGACGTGGAAGCGCCCGTCATCGATCGTCCACAGCCCCAGATGGGCGGCAGCGGAGAGGCATGCCAGCCTGCCACCGATCCTCACTGCACGCAGCAGCGGAGGTGCGCACTCCGGAGTCGCGACCCAGTCGCGCCGGACACGCACGACGTGACCGCGCCGGATCGACGCCCGGACGGTGTCACGCGTCGCGCCGGCGTCGTACAGCGCGCTGCGGTGGGCAATGCCGCCGAGACGGCGGACGAGGTCGGGCGGAGACTCGCTCAGCATCGTCCGATCGTCGCGCACCGATGGGGTCGGTATGCGGCCGCATCGAAGATCCGCTCGGGCTGGACGGCGACTCGCGCCTGTGGAGGACGGGCGCGCGGCGGCGGACTACTGGCGCGACTCAGGAGAACCTGCGGTTTACAGGACCGATCTGCGGAATCCGGCATGTAGAGCGCGGTATCTCCTGTGGACCGCGGGAAGCGAGTGTGGTCCGGGCGGGGCATGCCGGGTCGGGTCGGGTAGGGGTTCCGTGCTCGCCGCGTGGCTTCGCGGGAGGCTCGCCGACGTGCCGCGGCCGTCAATACAGGAGAGCCCGCGGTCCACAGGACGGATCTGCGGAATCCGGCATGTAGAGCGCGGAATCTCCTGTAGACCGATGGTCCGTGCGCGGCGCGCGGAGCGGCGCGGTGCGCGGCGCGCGCTACGCGAACTCGACGATCAGCTCGACCTCGACCGGGGCGTCGAGCGGGAGGGCGGCGACGCCGACGGCCGACCGGGCGTGGCGACCGGCGTCGCCGAAGACCTCGCCGAGCAGCTCGGAGGCGCCGTTGACGACGCCCGGCTGGCCGGTGAAGGCGGGATCGGATGCCACGAAGCCGACGAGCTTCACGACGCGCGTCACGCGATCGAGCGAACCGAGCTCGGCGCGCACCGCCGCGAGGGCATTGAGCGCGCAGAGCCGCGCGTACGACTTGGCGTCGTCGGCGGAGACGAGTCCCTCGCCTTCGCCGACCTTGCCCGTCGCGGGCAGCGCACCCGACACGAACGGCAGCTGGCCCGACGTGTAGACGAGCGACCCCGTGGCGACGGCGGGCACGTACGCGGCGACGGGCGCGGCGACATCCGGCAACTCGATGCCCAGCTCAGCGAGCCGCGCCTCCACCGACCCCGAACCCGACCCCGAGCCCGAACCCGAACCCGAGCCCGAACCCGACCCCGAACCCGAACCAGCGCCCATCAGGCGCCGCCCTCGAACTGCTTCGCGGCCTGCGCGGCCGCGGCCGCACCGGCGGATGCCGCGGCCGAGGGCTCCCCGCCGGCGGGACGCTTCAGGTAGGCGACGAGCCCGCCCTCGGGGCCTTGCACGACCTGCACGAGCTCCCAGCCCTGCGCGCCCCAGTTGTTGAGGATCGCGGCCGTGTTGTGGATGAGCAGTGGGGTGGTGATGTACTCCCAGGCGGGCATGACGCTCCTTCGAGCCGGCGGTTGCGTGTGGAGTCGGCGGCAGGGTCGCGGGCGCGCGCGCTCGCGGGCACGCGTGGGCGCACCGGGTTTTTGCCAGCCTTCTCGGTTAAGCTCCACTATATGTCTGCCCAAAAACCCTTGAGTGATGCCGCCACGGGCGTCCTCGGCTTCGTCGGCATGAGCGCACTCGCCGGAATCCTCGTGACGGCCGCGGTGACCCCCGCGCTGGCCGTCACGGGCATGGCCGCCAACAACAGCATCAGCATGTTCGAGAACCTCCCGGCCTACCTCGACATCAGCGAACTCTCGCAGAAGACCGACATCTACGCGACGCAGGCCGACGGCACGGTCGTGCCGCTCGCATCGTTCTTCGACGAGAACCGCGAAGAGGTCGCGTGGGAGCAGATCAGCCAGTACGTGAAGGATGCCGCGATCGCCGGTGAGGACCCCCGGTTCTACGATCACGGCGGCGTCGACATCCAGGGCACCGTGCGCGGCGCGCTGAGCACGGTCACGGGCAAGGACGTGCAGGGCGGTTCGTCGATCACGCAGCAGTACGTCAAGAACGTGCTGATCAACAACGGCGTGAACAAGGCGACGACCGAGGAGGAGAAGGACGCCGCCTATGCGGAGGCGACCGAGGTCTCGGCCGAGCGCAAGCTGAAGGAGATGCGGTACGCGATCGCGCTCGAGAAGAAGTTCTCGAAGGACGAGATCCTCCGTGGCTACCTGAACATCGCCGCGTTCGGCGGCCGGGTCTACGGCATCGAGTCGGCCTCGCAGTACTACTTCGGGGGCAAGCACGCCGTCGACCTCTCGCTCGCCGAGGCCGCGAGCCTCATCGCGATCGTGAACCACCCCGAGAAGTTCCGCCTCGACCGGCCCGACAGCGAGACGAACGGCGCGAACACGGTGGTCGACGGGCAGCCCGTTCCCTACGCCGAGAACAAGCAGCGGCGCGACTACATCATCGGCGAGATGCTGAAGTACGGGAAGATCACGCAGGAGGAGCACGACGCCGCGATCGCGACGCCGGTCGCCCCGGTGATCACCGATCCGAGCACCGGCTGCCAGACCGCGGGCGGCAGCGCGTACTTCTGCGATTACGTCACGTGGATCATCAAGAACCACTACGACGACCCCGCGACCGAGGATGTCAACGAGGGTGCGCGCCTGCTGCAGCAGGGCGGCCTGCAGGTCTTCACGACCCTCGACCTCGACCTGCAGAACACGGCCGAGACCGCGATCGCCGAGAACGTGCCATCCGTCGACCCGCGCTTCGACGTGGGTTCGGTGGCGGTGAGCGTCGAGCCCGGCACGGGCCGGGTGCTGGCGATGGCGCAGAACAAGAAGTTCACCGCCGACCCCGAGCTCGCCGCGACGAGCGCCGAGTACACGTCGGTGAACTACAGCACCGACTACGAGTACGGCGGCTCGAGCGGCCTGCAGCCGGGTTCGACCTACAAGACGTTCACGCTGGCCGAGTGGCTGAACCAGGGGCACTCGCTGCTCGAGTCGTTCAACGGCGGGCGGCGCACCTTCACGTCGTTCACCGACAGCTGCACGGGCAACTGGAGCGGCAGCTACAACCCGCGCAACGACGACGGTCGCGTCGCGAGCAACGCGGTCGACGCCACGAAGTGGTCGGTCAACACGAGCTTCATGGCGATGGCCCAGCAGCTCGACCTGTGCAAGATCAAGCAGACGGCCGAAGCGTTCGGCATCCATCGCGCCGATGGCGGCGAGTTGCAGATGAACCCCTCCGACGTGCTCGGCACGCAGGAGATCGCGCCGGTCACGATGGCTGCGGCGTTCGCCGGCATGGCCAACAACGGCACGACCTGCAGCCCGATCGCGATCGACCGGATCGTGAAGGCCGATGGCGAGGAGGTTCCGCCGCCGCAGTCGAACTGCGTGCAGTCGGTGACGCCCGAGGTCGCGCACTCCATGGCGTACGCGATGCAGCAGGTCTTCGCGGGCGGCGGCACCGCCACCGCGTCGAACACGGGCTCCGACGTCCCGCACATCGGCAAGACCGGTACGACGGATGGCGCGAAGGACACCTGGATGATCGGCTCGAGCACCGAGGTCGCGACCGCGGTCTGGGTCGGCAACGTGACCGGTGATGCGAACCTGCGCGACCTGAGCTTCGACTCGGGTTCCGCGGCGACGGCGCGTCACCGCATCTGGCCGGCGATCATGGCGGTCGCCGACGGCAAGTACGGCGGCGCCGCGTTCCCCGAGCCCCCGACGGGCGCCTTCAAGCAGGTGCTGGTCGACATCCCGCAGGTCGCGGGGCTCTCGGTCGACCAGGCTCGCCAGGCGATCGAGGCCGCCGGGTTCGTGTTCGAGCAGGGCCCCGAGGTCGACAGCGACCAGCCGAAGGGCACCGTCGCGGGCACCGATCCGTCGGGCCAGGCGGCTCGCGGCTCGGTCGTCCGGGTGCTCATCAGCAACGGCAACGTGGCGAGCGTGCCCGACGTGCGCGGCCAGACGGCCGACCAGGCGAAGGCGACGCTCGAATCGGCGGGCTTCAAGGTGCAGACGCGCGACGAGAACGTCGCCGATCCCGCCCAGGACGGCGTCGTGATCGCGCAGTCGCCCGACGCGGGTGCCACGGCGAAGCCCGGCGACACCATCAGGCTCTCGATCGGCAGGCTCGCAGGAGGCGTGACGCCGCCCGGCAACAACGACTCGTCCGGGAACGACTAGTGCCCGCGGCGCGCTCGACCGCCGCGACGCGCGTCGCCGCGGCGGTCGGCGTCGCGGTGACCGCCGCAGCGGTCTGGGGTTCGCTCATCGAGCGGACGCACTGGACGCTGCGGCGCGTTCAGGTGCCCGTGCTGCCCGCGGGCGCCACGCCGGTGCGCGTGCTGCACGTGTCCGACCTGCACATGGCACCGTGGCAGCGTTCGAAGCAGGAGTGGGTCGCGGCGCTCGCCGCGCTGAAGCCCGACCTCGTGGTGAACACGGGCGACAACCTGGGTCATGAGCGCGGCCTCGAGGGTCTGCGCCGTGCGTTCGCGCCGTTCCGCGGCGTGCCCGGCGTGTTCGTCAACGGCTCGAACGACTACTACGGGCCCGTGCTGAAGAACCCGTTCAGCTACTTCGGCGGCCCGTCGGGTCATCTCACGCGCGCGAAGCGCCTCGATACGGCGGCGATGCTCGAGTTCTTCGACGAACTCGGATGGATCGACCTCGACAACCGCGCGGCGGCGCTCGATCTCCGCGGCACGCACTTCGAGATGTTCGGTGTCGACGACCCGCACAAGGGCTACGACCGGCTCGACCTCATCACGGCGGCGATCGACGACCTGCGGTCCGACGACGCGCTCGGCGACGACGCGTGGCCCGACGCGCCGACGCCGCGCGAGCTGCGACCCACCGTGACCGTCGGCGTCACGCACGCGCCCTACCAGCGGGTGCTGAACTCGTTCGTCACGCACGGCGCACAGCTGCTGCTCGCCGGCCACACGCACGGCGGCCAGGTCTGCCTGCCCGGGTTCGGCGCGCTGGTCACGAACTGCGACATCCCGCGCTCGCAGGTCAGCGGGCTGAGCGTGTGGCGGCACGGCCTGCGCTCGGCGTACCTGCACGTGTCGGCGGGCCTCGGCACGTCGATCACGGCGCCGGTGCGGTTCGCCTGCCCTCCCGAAGCGACCCTGCTCACGCTGGTTCCGGCCGGATGACGCGTGCGCGCGTCGGCGCGTCGGGCGTGGTCAAACGCGGGTGGATTGTGGGCTATCCTTGTTGAGGCCTTCGGGCCAGACGGGGTGTGGCGCAGCTTGGTAGCGCGCTTCGTTCGGGACGAAGAGGTCGCAGGTTCAAATCCTGTCACCCCGACCACGTGAACCCCCTCCTCCGGGAGGGGGTTTCGTCGTCTGCGGGCCGGGCGTCAGCGGCCGCGATGGCGGATCACGGCGGCGTCGCCGGTGAGGTGCACGATCGCATACTCGGGTCCGGCGTCGAGACGCGTGACGCCGAGCGCGCTCGGGTCGACGGGCACGTCGCGCGGGTCGCGCGCCAGGCCGACGCCCAGCGCCTTGAGCGTGGCCTCCTTGACGGTCCACGCGCGTGCCAGCGCCCGCGGTCGGACGGTCTCGGGCAGGCGATCGAACTCGGCACGCTCAGCCGACGAGCACATGCGCCGCACGAGCGCGTCGCGGCGGAACGCGTCGAACGGCGCATCCTCGACGTCGACGCCGACCTTCCCTTCGCCGCCGATCGCGGCGACGAGCAGGGCGGTGTCGCCGTGCGAGATACTCACGTCGATGCCGGGCGCGCCGCGCAGCCGTGGCTTGCGTCCCGGGACGTCGGGGGCGTAGCCCGGCCAGTCGAGGTCGAGGCCGTGCGTCACGAGCTCGCGCGCCCACTCGCGGCCGAGCTCCCGCCGTCGGCGCAGGGCCTCGGCGCCGGCCGCACCGGCACCGGCGCCGGCCGGCGCATCCCGCCACCGCCCGAGCCGCCAGACGACCCCGGACGACGTGACGCCCTCGAGCCGGGCCGCACCCGTCGTTGGGGCGGTCGGCGGAAGCGGGAGCCCCCGCAACCCGGTCACCGTGGTCACGCCGCCGTGAGCAGCCGCTCCGAGATGCCGTGCGCGAGGTCGCGGATGGTCGGGTGATCCCACACGATCGTCGGATCGACCTCGAGTCCGAACTCGTCCTCGATGTCGCCGCACAGGGTGAGCGCGTAGACCGAATCGAGCCCGAGCTCGGCGAGCGGCGTGTCGGGCGTGAACGATCCCGGTTCGACCTTGCCGTACGCCACCACCCGGCCCTCGAGCCAGGCTTGGACCGTCGTTGCGTCCGTCATCGTGGTTCTCCTTCCCCGGTCGTGCCGACCGGTGCGTGGTCTGCGGCCTCGGCGGCCGAGTCGGGCGAGCGGATGTCGCGTGCCGCGCGCTCGCGCAGGGAGGCGACGAGCGCGTCGGCGAGGTGCGGCTCGAGCGGTGCGACCCGCCCGCCGAGGCGGAGCTCGGCGCGCCGCAGGCACGCCTCGCGCGCCGTCGGGTCGGCTGCGACGGCACCGAGCGGGCCGGTGCCGCCGCCCTCGGAGCACACCCCGGTGAACGCGGCCGCGGCCAGGAGCGGTGCGAGCCGTTCCGCGAGATCGACGGCCTTGGGCGCGGCATCCGCGCCGCCGGGCGTCGGCGCAGCCCCGGCGAGCGCGCCGCGCACGGCGTCGAGCTCGTCGGCCAGCCGATCGAGCAGCCCGCGTTCGGCGTCGCCCCATGCGATCCCGTCGCGCACGACCGGGTCGCGGAGCGCGCCGCCGATCGGGTCGCGAGTGCCGGCAGCCGGCGGCGTTGCGCCCAGGAGCCCGAAGTCGAGCTCGTCGAGCGCCGCGGCGAGCCGGACGACCGCGGGGTCGACGCCCGCCGACGTCGACGCGGCGGCACCCGCCCAGCCGGGCAGCTCGTCGAGCACGTCGAGCAGCGGCCACGCCGCGCCACCGTACGCGAGCGGGAGCATCGCGACATCCCGCAGGAGCTTCTCGAACACGTCGTACGGTGCGACGCGCGCGTAGAAGGTGGAGCCGAACAGCACGGAGAGGTCGAGCATGGCGGACGAGACCAGGCGCGTGACGGCGTTCGCGGCCGCGGCGGAGAGGATCCGGCTCGCCCCGGGATCGACGTGCAGGGCGCGCACGGCGACCGAGGCGAGCGCGTCGGCCAGTCGGACGTCGGCGACGGCGCCCGCCAGGAGCGCCCGGGACTGCGGCAGGTCGAGCACCGAGCCGCCGTAGAGCACGCGCTCGTCGCCGTAGCGCACGGCGAGGTCGAGGGCCGCGTCGACCGCGGCGACGGCGAGCGCCGGGACGACCGCGCGCACGACGGCGGCGGCGGCGCGTGCCGTCTCGTCGGCCGAGCCGGGCGCGCCGATCATCCGATCGGCGGGCAGCCGCAGACCCCGGAACGCGACCGTGCCGAGGTCGGCGCCGCGGGCTCCGCCGGTCCGGATGCGCCGGGTCTCGACGAGGGGTGCGGTCGCGTCATCCGTCGACCAGAGCAGCAGCGAACGGCGCCCCGCCCCGTCGACTCCCCCGGTGCGCGCCCGGATGAGCAGCGACGCGGACCGGTCGGCATCGACGACGAGGCCGAGCTCGCCGTGCAGCACCCACTCGCCGTCGAACGGCTCGGCCGTGCAGTGTTCGACGATCGCGCCGCCGTCGCGGCCGTCGCCGAGCGGGCCGGCGAGGCGCTGCCCCTGCCGCAGTCGGGCGGCGACCTCGGCGCGCTGGGCCTCGTCGCCGGCGATCCAGACGTCGGTCGCGGCGGCGAGCAGGGCGACGTGGCCGAGGCCCGCGGCGGCGTCGCGTCGGAAGACCGGCCGCCAGCGGCGCACGAGATCCTCGGTGGAGCGCCAGCGTCCGCCGAGGGACGCGGGCACGGCGTCGGCGGTGGCGTCCCATTCGTCGAGCAGCGCCTCGAGGGATGCGTCGGCGCGGCGCGCCGCGTCGGCCGCGAGGATCGCCGCGAACCCGTACGGCCCGTCGGCGCGCGGGTCGCCGAGCAGTGCCTCGAGATCGTCGGGCTCGTGGACCGGCGGGCTCGCCGCCAGAGCGGGGTCGATGCTCACAGCGCCTCCGTCCATCCGTCGAGCACGCTGAGACGACGTCCGCCGCGCGCGGCCTGGAGCGCGAGGTCGCCGAGGGCCGCGACGGAACCGGCCACGGCTGCGTGCGCCTGCAGTCCCAGCCGCGCGGCGAGCCGGTCGAGGGTCGCGAGCAGACCCGCCTCCGACTCGGCCTGTCCGGCGGTGGGTCCGGCGAGCTCGACGGCGATCGCGCACGCCGCGCCGAAGCACAGGGCGATCCGCTCGGCGAGGTCGAACGACCGGGCGCTCGGCGCCGCCTCGCGGGGCGCCTCCGCGGCGAGCGCGACCACGCGGCGCAGCTCGGCCTCGATCCGACGCGCGGGGCCGGCGGAGCCGCGCCGACCGAGCAGGTCGACGAGCGACGGCAGGGCGCGAAGGAGCCGCGAGCCGCGACGCGTCACGAGACGCAGGCGCGCGGGGTCGAGCCATCCGTCGGCCCGGATGTCGCGGCGCAGCGACGCGACGACCTCGGCACCGTCGACCGGCTCGTCGGGCCGCGCGATGCTGCCGAACTCGTTCGCGATCATGTTGAGGTTGACCATCGAGTTGCCGTCGAAGATGCCGACCACGCGGCTGTCGCGGGCGACCTTCTGGAAGCCTCCGGCGCCGCCGAACCCGAGCACGTGCGCCCAGGGGCCGATCGCGGCGGCGATGTCGCGCACGAGGAGGTCGACGGTGCTCGGCACGAGGAACTTCGCGAGCGAGCTGACGAGCGCCATCTCGTTGGTCGCGAGGTGCATCTCGCGGGCGGCGGCGACCATGACGGCCTCGGCGAGGAGCGCGTCGGCGACGGCGGTGCCGAGGGTCGCGCGCGAGAGGGCGCGCGGCCCCGCTCGCCCGTCGGCGCCGGGCCGGGACGCGAACTCGAGCGCCACGCCGACGACGTGGTCGGCCGCCCCGACGGAGAGCGGCGTGGTGAGCGGGCGCGTGAGCTGCAGGCTCTTCAGGACGGTCTCGAGGCCGTGGCCGGGCGGGCCGATGAGCTGGTCGGTATCGAGCGCGGTGCCGCGCATCGCGAGCCCGCTGATGTCGGCGCCGCGCGTGCCGTGCGTGGCGACCTTCGGGAGGGTCGTGAGCGTCGACTGGTCGGCGCGGTGCTTGTCGAGCAGCACGAGCGAGAGCGACCGCGGCCCGGGCTGGTCGGAGGTGCGCGCGAGCACGGTCATCGCGCGGCCGCGCGTGGCGTTGTTGATCGGCCACTTCTCGCCCTCGAGCACGATGCGCTCGCCGAGCGTCGCCCGGGTCGCGGTGTTCGAGAGGTCGGAGCCGCGCCCGCGCTCGGTCAGCCCCCAGGAGACGGGGCCGCCGGCGAGTACCAGGTCGGCCATCGTCGCGGCGATGGGGCCGCCATCGATCCACGCGCCCACCGCGCCGAGGAAGGTGACGCCATGCGCGACGGCGACGGTGAGGTCGCGGCTCGCGATGCGCCGGATCAGGAGCATCGGGACGAGGAAGTCGCTGAGTTCGCCACCGTGCGCCTCGGGCACGTACCAGCGCTGCAGTCCCCACTCGGTCACGGCCGCGATCGACTCGGCGGGGAACTCGAGGCGCTCGTCGAGTTCGACCGATCGGCCGACCGGGACGACCGAGCCGGGGTCGCGCGGGTCGCCGAGGAATGCGTCGAACGCGGCCACCACGCCGCCGGCACCGAGCGGGACCCCGGCGGAGCGCTCGGCGATCGCGGGCCCCAGCACCGGATCCGCCACCGGCCCGTTCACGGCGCGACCGCCTGCCCGAAGCCGAGGGTGTGCACGGTCGCCAGTCGCCGGTCGGCGAGCATCGACCGCGTGAGCCCGCGCTGCACCTTGCCGCTCGTGGTGCGCGGCAGCGTGCCCTTGCGGATCAGCGCGATGCCGAGCTCGGGCAGCAGGTGCGCGTCGGCGACCGTCCGCCGCAGGCGTTCGGCCAGCTCCCCGGCGGCGTCGTCGCCGACCCGCGGGTCGACCTCGGCGACGAGGCCGACCACCGGCTGGCTCTCGAGCCCTTCGAACGCCGCGCTGAGGCATCCGTCGGGGAGGACCGCCTGCGCCGAGGTCTCGAGGTCCTGCGGGTAGATGTTGCGGCCGCGGATGATGATGAGGTCCTTGAGCCGCCCGGTGACGACGAGCTCGCCATCGACGAGCGCGCCGAGGTCGCCCGTGCGGAGGTACCGTCGCCCGGCGGGGTCGCCCGGCACGGTCGCCCCGAAGGCGGCGGCGGTCTCGTCGGGTCGCCGCCAGTACCCCTGCGCGACGCTGGGCCCGGCGACCAGCACCTCCCCGATCGCGCCGTCGGCGACCGGCCGACCGCTCGACGGATCGACGACGACCACGTGGTGGCCGTCGGCGGGCGGCCCGCACGAGACGAGCTCGGCCACGCGCGCGCCCGGCTCGGCAGGTGCGGCGACGGGGCGGATGGCGCCGCCCTCGAGTGCCGCGGCATCCGCGAGCATCGTGGTGACGGCCCGGCCGGCCGGCTTCGCGGTCACGAGCAGCGTCGTCTCGGCCATGCCGTACGCGGGGATGAACGCCTCGGCGCGGAAGCCCGCGGGAGCGAAACGCTCGGCGAAGGCGCGGAGCGTTCCCATGCGCACCGGCTCGGCGCCCGTGATCACGCCCTCGAGCGCTGAGAGGTCGAGCGCGGCGAGCTGCTCGTCGGTGACCAGCCGCGTGCACAGCGCGTAGGCGAAGTCGGGGCCAACCGTGTGCGTCGAGCGGTGCTCGCTGAGCAGCGACGGCCAGAGCGCGGGCCGGCGGAGGAACTGGGAGGGCGAGGTGAGGACGCTGTCCGCGACGGCCGAGATCGGCTGCAGGAGCTGCCCGACGAGTCCCATGTCGTGGTAGTGCGGAAGCCAGCCCATGGTGCGCGACTCTGGACCGATCCCGGCGGCGCGCGTGATCGCGACCTGGTTGGCGACGAGGTTGGCGTGGGCCACCATCACGCCCTTCGGCGTGCCGGTCGAGCCCGACGTGTACTGCAGCACCGCGAGCGAGGAGGGGCCGATGGCGGGCTCGGTCCACGCATCCGCGTGCGCGGGCGCGTCGGCCTCGGCATCCGACACCGGATCGAGCTCGGCCACGTGCGCCGGGCCGATGCGGTCGCCCGCGGTGATGCCGACGCCCGCGAGCGCCGAGCCGTCGGTGAGCACGAGCCGGCTGCCCGAGTCGGCGACGATCGCCTCGAGGCGCCGCAGCGCGAGCTCGGGGTGCCGCACGGCGCCCACGGCGACCGGCGCGGCGACGAGCCCGGCGTAGAACGTCGCGTACAGCGCGCGGATGAACGGGAGCCCCGCATCGAACGCGAGGATCACGACCTCACCCGGCCGGTGCCCCCGGTCGATGAGGCTGATGGCGTCGGCCCGCGCCCGGCGGTCGAGCTCGGCGTACGAGCGGAACTCGGAGTCGCGCGGGCTCGTGTAGAACCGGAACCCGCGATCCGCGCCTGCGACCTCCGCGGCGGTGCGCATCGCCTCCACGAACGTGCCGATGATCGACATGCCGGCCCCCTTCCAGTCGGTGTTCCGGCTTGACGGTTCATCGGCGAACCCCGTCGAGTGCGGGCCACGTTACCGACCCCCGACTCCTCGCCGTGTTGCGCCGACGTTAACGTCCGGCAACGTCTCGGCCCCACTTCTGGGGGCGGGACATCCGGCGGGGAACGGCTGGCTATCATGGCCCCCACGCCCACGAGAGGATCTCCGATGGCTTCGTTGCTCGGCCGTGCACGTCAGCGCCTCTCCCAGCCGCTGCGCTCGCCCGCACTGCTCGCGGCGGCCGACCGGGTGCTGCTCACGCGCCGCACCGTCCGCCCGGCGGGCACGGGCGCCGACGACGCCGGAAGCACCGAGCCGCACCACGTGCTGCTCGCCCCAGCCGGCGGCGGCAACATCGGCGACCAGGCGCTCGTCGAGGCGTTCCTCGAGAACGTCGACGGCCGGGTGAGCGTCATCGCCCGCCGCCCGACCGACTTCACGCTGCCCGACGATCCCCGCGTGCGGCTCGTGCCGCTGTTCTCGCTCGTCTACGGCGACCTGCTCGGGCACGTTCGCGACGTGCGGGCGCTCCGCGAGGTGCTGGCGGATGCCACGTCGTTCTCGGTCATCGGCGCCGACGTGATGGACGGCGGTTACGGGTACCGCGCCTCCACGAACCGGGCGAACCTCGCACGGCGCCTCGCCGAGCTGGGCATCGACACCCGAATCCTCGGCTTCAGCTGGAATGCCGCGCCCGACGCCCGTGCGCTCGCGGCACTCCGGGCGGCGGCCCGCGCGGGCGTGACGACCGTGCTCCGCGACCCGCGGTCGGCCGAGCGGGCCCGGCGCGACGGCATCGAGCCGATCATCGAGGGCGCCGACATCGTGTTCCTGGCGCGCACGGTCGACGCGGATGGCGCGGCGGCGTGGGCCGATCGCGTGCGCGGGCCCCTCGCGCTCGTGAACTTCTCCGGGCTGGTGCCGTCGGGCGGCGACCTCGACCCGTACGTCGAGGTCGTGCAGGCGCTGCGCGAGCGCGGCCACGGCGTGCTGCTCGTGCCGCACGTCTCTCGCGCGGGGGCCGACGACCTGCCGATCTGCCGCGCGGTCGCCGAGCGCTTCGCCGGCGACCCCGACGTGCTGCTGGTCGACCGGCTCGTCTCCCCCGCGACGATCCGCGGGCTCGCGCAGCGAGCCCGAATCACGGTGACGGGGCGGATGCACCTCGCGGTCATGAGCCTCATGCACGGCGTGCCGGCGGTCACCGTGGCGACGCAGGGCAAGGTCGAAGGGCTGATGGAGCTCGTGGGCGCATCCGAGCTGTGCGTGCCGACCGACGAGCTCGCGAGCACCCTGCCCCGCGCGGCGCGCGAGGCAGCCGACGCCGCGGAGTCCCTGCGCGAGCGAATCGACGCCGCGCTCCCCCGCGTGCTCGAGCTCGCGGCACGCAACCTCGACGGCCTGCCGGTCGTCCGCCCTGTTACCTCCGGGTAAACAATGGCGAACGGGCGGCTCGACCGCGGGAACGGCTGGGTACAGTGGGCGAGCGGGCGAGTCGGCCGATGACGACCACGGTGGCCCCCGCCGGGCCGACTCGCGTGGCGCGGAGGACGGAACTCACGCGGAGGGGCGGAACGTGAACGGTCTGGATGTGATCCTGCTCCTGCAGCGAGCACGCGACGCGGTCTTCTCGCGCATCGCGGCGACCGGCTTCCACGGCTTCGGCGCGCGGTCGCGGATCCTGCTGCCGTTCCGGGTGGGCAACGCCGACCGCATCGCGATCGGCTCCGACGTGCTGATCGGCCCGGGGTCGTGGCTGATCGTGCCGCGCCTGGACCATCCGGCACCCGTCATCCGCATCGGCGACCGGGTGCGCATGAACCAGACCTCGATCTCGGCGATCGAGAGCGTCGTGATCGAGGACGGCGTGGCCATCGCGCGCGGCGTCTACATCTCCGACCACACGCACGGCTTCGACCAGCCCGACGTGTTCATCCGCGACCAGCCGCTGCAGCGGGTCGCGCCGGTGCGGATCTGCCGCGGCGCGTGGCTCGGGCAGAACGCGGTCATCATGCCGGGAGTGACGGTCGGTGCGGGCGCGGTCGTCGGGGCGAACTCGGTCGTCCGGGAGGACGTGCCTCCCCGGTCGATCGTGGCGGGCGCCCCGGCACGCATGATCCGGCAGCTGGCCGCATGATCGAGCACACCGATCCCGTCGTGGCGCCGCTCGAGCCGGCGAGCGCGTCACGCACGCCTGCCGACTTCGTCTTCACGTTCAGCTACGAGACCTACTCCGACGCGGTGCGGCGCGGCATGATGCGCCCGCCCGACCGGATCCTCGCGAGCCTGATGGCGAGCCCCGAGGTGCGACGGCTCCTCGTGGCGAACCCGTTCCGGTGGGGCCCGCGCGTCGCCGCGACCCCGGTGCTCGATCGCGACGTGCGCTTCCCGTCGAGCGAGCGGATGTCGCTGCACCGCCCCGTGCGCGCGCGTCGCGACGATCCGACCGACGTGTCGCGGATCGACGCCGAGTACGAGCTCTACGACCGCTCGCTCCGCCGCGCCGCGCGACGTCTCGGGCTGGACCGGCCGCTCGTGCTCACGACCAACCCGCTCGTCGCCGGGTTCGCGCCGTTCGACTGGGCGTCGGGCGTGACGTTCTTCGCCCGCGACGACTGGTCGAGCTCGCCGGCCCGCGAGGCGTACTGGCCGGCGTACCGCGAGGCGTACCGGCGCATCGCGCGCTCGGGCCGTGCGGTGGCGGCGGTCTCGGCCGAGATCCTCGAGCGCATCGAGCCGACGGGGCCCGCGCTCGTCGTGCCGAACGGCGTCGAACCGTCGGAGTGGCTCGGCGACCCCCCGCAGTCCCCGCCATGGTTCGCGGCGATCCCGGGGCCTCGCGCGGTGTACGTGGGCACGCTCGACTCCCGGCTCGACGTGCCCGGCATCGCCGACCTCGCGACCCGCATGCCCCACCTGCAGGTCGTGCTGCTCGGCCCCCTGCCCGACCCCGAGTACGTCGCCGCGCTGCGCCGGTTCTCGAACGTGCACGTGCACCCGAGCGTCGCCCGGCCCGAGCTCGTGGCCGTGCTGCGCAACGCCGAGGTGTGCCTGCTGGCGCACCGGCGCACGCCGCTGACCGAGGCGATGAGCCCGCTGAAGATCTACGAGTACCTGGCCGCGGGTGCGCCGGTCGTCTCGATCGACCTGGCGCCGGTGCGCGGCATCGATGAGCGCGTGCTGCTCGTCGACTCGGTCTCCGACTTCGCCGACGAGCTGCCGCGCGCGCTCGCGCTCGGCCCGGCCGTCGAGGCCGACCGCCGGGCCTTCATCGCGGCGAACTCGTGGGCGGCCCGCCACGAGCAGGTGTTCGCGCTCGCGCGAGCCTGAGCGGCGCCATCCGGCCGCGACCCCCGAACGGAGGGGTTCCGCATCGCTGTGTGTCGGCGGTGTATCGACCTTCTGAAGCCCGTGTGAACTTCGCCCTCGGTGCCTTCCACCGCCTCCGGCGCCTGCATAGCATCGCTGCAAGGAGCGCGATCGACGACGAGGCCCTGAACGCCACGGCCCCCCATGACGGAGGGGCCACGTCGCCGGCCGCGCTCCTCACGTTCCACCAGGGCGACGCCGCCTGCGATGTACCCGTCCAAGGCGGGTGGGGGCGACCGCGGAACCCGCGTGCTCGTCGGCACTCGCCGATCGCCGACGCACGAGGGGGCTTGATGTCCGGCGAAGTCGACACGATGCTGCTGGTTCCGAGTCCGGCCGAGCGCCTGCGAGATCGGGCGGCCGCCGTGGGCCAGCGGGTCGTGGCGCAGCCGAGGCGGCTCGGCTGGCGCAACCGGCTCGTGGCCGCGCTGACGGTCACCGATGCGGCCGCCATCGTCGTCGCGCTGCTCGTCGCGCAGCTGGTGCGCTTCCAGACCGACGGCCTGCGAGCGTCGACTCCGGCGGGCGAGGTGGCCTACCTGTCGCTCAGCGCGGCGATCGCCGCGGCCTGGCTGGTCGCGCTGTCGGCGACGCGGTCGCGGATGCTGCGCAACATCGGCACGGGCACCGTCGAGTACCAGCGGGTCGTCAACGCGACCCTCATCACGTTCGGCCTGCTCGCGGTCGTCGCCTACCTGTCGGGCATCGACATCGCTCGCGGGTTCATCGCCGTCGCGCTGCCATTGGGCCTCGTGCTGCTCCTCGCGGGGCGGGTCGCGTGGCGCTGGGTGCTGCACGCGATGCGGCGGCGCGGCCGCTGCACGACCGGGTCGATCGTCGTGGGCCGGCCCGACGACGTCGCCCGCGTGGTCGATGAGCTCCGGCGGCAGTTCCGGGTGGGGTACCGCGCGATCGGGGCCGCGTACGCGGGCTCGGCGCGCACCGCGCAGGCGAGGGAGCTCGACCTGCCCATCGTCGACTTCGCACGCCTGGCCGAGACGTCGAAGCGCACGCGCACGCGTGCGGTGATCGTCGCCGGCGACCTGCCCGGCGGGAACAGCACCATCCGGCGCCTCGGGTGGGAGCTCGAGAACTCGAACACCGAGCTCATCCTCGTGTCGCGGCTGACGGATGTCGCGGGCCCGCGCATCCACCTGCGGCCCATCAACGGGCTGCCGATGGTGCACGTCGACCTGCCGCAGTACACGGGGTTCAACCATGTCGTGAAGCGCGGCTTCGACATCCTGGTGTCGGGCATCGCCCTCACCCTCCTGCTCCCGCTGCTCACCGCCATCGCGATGACCGTGCGGCTGACCAGTGACGGGCCGGTGCTGTTCCGCCAGGAGCGCGTCGGCGTGCACGGCACGCGGTTCACGATGCTGAAGTTCCGGTCGATGGTCGTCGACGCGGAGGCTCGGCTGCGGGAGCTGCGCACCGCCAACGACGGCGACGGCGTGCTGTTCAAGATGCGCGAGGATCCGCGGATCACGCCGGTGGGTCGCACGCTCCGCCGGTACTCGCTCGACGAGCTGCCGCAGCTGTGGAACGTGCTCGTCGGCGACATGAGCCTCGTCGGCCCGCGCCCGCCCCTCCCGTCGGAGGTCGAGCGGTACGAGGAGGACGTGAACCGGCGCCTGCTCACGAAGCCCGGCATCACCGGGCTGTGGCAGGTGAGCGGACGGTCCGACCTGTCGTGGGACGAGAGCGTGAAGATCGACCTCTACTACGTCGAGAACTGGTCGATCACGGGCGACCTCGTGATCCTCCTGAAGACCGTCCGCGCCGTCATCGGCAGCCACGGCGCGTACTGACGCCGACCCGACCTCGAGGAGCCGCACATGACCGGTCTGATCGTGCAGGAGTGGATCGAGGAGTCGGGCGGCGCCGAGCAGGTGCTCGACGCCATGCGCGTCGCGCTGCCCGACTCGCGCCTCGCGTGCCTCTGGAACGACGATCCCCGCCGCTTCCCGCGCGAGGGCGTCGACGAGTCGTGGATCGCGCGCACGCCGCTGCGCGGCCGCAAGGCGCTGTCGCTGCCGCTGATGTCGCAGACGTGGCGGCGGGGCTGGCGCACGATCGAGCCCGAGTGGATCGTCACGAGCAGCTACGTCTTCGCGCACCACGCGGGGTTCGGCTCGCAGCGAGGGGTCCCGAAGTTCTCCTACATCCATACGCCGGCGCGGTACCTGTGGGAGCCGGGCCTGGACCGCCGCACGTCGAACCCGCTCGCGGGGCTGGCACGGAGCTACCTCCGGGGCGTCGACCGTGCCGCGTCAGCGGGATCGGGGTCGCTCGCGGCGAACAGCGACTTCGTGCGGCAGCGCATCGGCCGCGCGTGGGATCGCGAGGCGATCGTGATCCATCCGCCCGTCGCGTCGCGGGCCATCGCGGGCGTCGACGACTGGGCCGAGCGGCTCACGCCCGAGGAGCGCGAGGTGCTCGAGCGGCTCCCCGACCGCGGGTTCCTCATGGCCGCGTCGCGCCTCGTGCCGTACAAGCGCCACGAGGCAGTCGTCCGCATGGGTGCCGCGCTCGGCCTTCCCGTCGCGCTCGTGGGCTCGGGCCCCGAACACGACCGGCTCGCGGCGCTCGCGGCGGCCTCGCCGGTGCCCGTGCACCTGCTCGGTCGCGTCTCCGACGAGCTCATGCGAGCGCTGTTCCAGCGCGCGCTGGCGTTCGTGTTCCCGCCGATCGAGGACTTCGGGATCATCCCCGTCGAGGCGATGGCGGCCGGCTGCCCGGTGATCGTGAACCGGGTCGGCGGAGCCGCGGAGTCGGTCGTCGACGGCGTCACGGGCGCGCACTACGACCCCGACGACGCGTCGGGCTTCGCCGCGGCCGTCGAGCGGGCCGACACGGTCGACCGCGACGCGGCGCGGGCGCGCTCGCTCGAATTCGACGTCGCCCGGTTCACGTCGCGGATCCGGGAGTGGGTTCTGGGCGAGCCTCAGGCGTCGGCGAGCACCCTGCCGAACAGCGTCTCCTCGGCCTTCGGGTAGCCGTCCATCCAGTCGACCCGGCGCCGCCACACGGTGCGCCAGGGCGCGCGCGTGCGCCGGGTCGCGATCTCGAGCGCAGCGCGCACCCCGACGCCCGCGACCAGCAGCCCGACGCCGAGGCGCGCGCGAACCGGCGTCCACGTCTTGCGCAGCAGGGTGACCTTGCCCGCCATCACCATGCAGCCCTTCGCGCCGCCGGCGTCGCTCGAGCCGCCGACCTCGTGCACGATGACGGCGTCGGGCACGACGACGCGGCGGAGCCCGGCGCGGCCGGCACGCAGGCTGAACTCCGCGTCCTCGCCGTAGAGGAAGTAGTCCTCGTCCATGCCGCCGAGCGCGTCCCATTCCGCGCGCCGCATGAGCAGGAGGCATCCGGTGACGATGGGCACCTCGCGCACGCTGTCGCGCTGCCAGCCGCCGAGCGACTCGGGGTCGAACACGCGCGAGCGCTTGAACGCGGTCGAGAGCATGCTCGCGAACATGGCCAGCGACCAGAGGCTCGGCGCGCCCCAGCAGGAGCTCGGGTCGACGGTGCCGTCGGGTCGCAGCGTGCGCCCTCCGAAGACGCCGAACTCGGGGTGCCGCTCGGCGAAGTCGACGAGCGCGCGCAGCGAGCCGGGCAGCACGACGGTGTCGGGGTTGAGGAGCAGCAGCCAGGTGCCCGTGGCCTCGCGCGCGCCGCGGTTCACGGCGCGCGCGAAGCCGAGGTTCTCCCCCGCCTCGATGGTCACCGCGGCCGGGAACCGCTCGCGGAACGCCGCGGCGCTCCCGTCGGCCGAGCCGTTGTCGACCACGACGACCTCGAGGTCGAGTCCGCCCGCGGTGTCGAACACCGAGCGGAGGCAGGCGGAGGTCGCCTCGCGGGTGCCGTAGTTGACGACGACGATGCTGAGTTCGGGCACGATCGGATGGTTCGCCGCGGTCAGATCGCGACCGGTTCGAGGTCGTCGCGGCGGGTGACGCGCCAGCGCGACGCCTCCCGCAGGTCGTCCTCGGTGATCTCGTCGGCGGGGCGGATCACCGCGAGTCCGCGGTCGGCGAGGAACGCGGCGAGGTCGTCCTGGTGCGAGTCGACGTGCTCGCCGTGCTCGACCGAGCGCGGCGCGAGCACGGGCACCTTGCCCGCGGCGAGCGCGGCCAGCGCCGTTCCGGTGCCGGCGTGGCCGATGACCACGTCGGCGGCTTCGAGCTCGGCCGACAGGCGGGCCGACGGCACGGACGGCTCGGCCCGGATGTCGAGCCCCGCGACATCCGTCGACCCCGACTGCCAGAGCACCTCGGCGTCGCGGGGGATCGCTCGGCGCGCGGATTCGAGCAGTCTCCGGAAGCCGTAGTCCCCGTTGCCGCCGACCGTGACGACCGCGCGGCCGATCGGGCGCTCCTCGGCCGGTTCCACCCGGAACCCGTCGAACACCGACAGCGCGTAGCCCCAGCGCGAGGACGTGCGCATGGGGTACTGCACGTACCGGCGCACCGACGGGATGTGATCGATGAGCTTGCCGGTGGTGGAGAGGCCGGTCACGCGCGTCGCCGACTCGACGTAGCTGAACGGCACGCGCTTGAAGTACGCGGGGATGAGCGCCGACAGCGCGATCTGGGCCCCCGAGCTGATGACGCGTGTCACGGGGTGCTCGGCGAAGGCGCGGCGCGCCACGCCGGTGTCGCGCAGCACCCCCACGAGGTCGCGCGGGGGCCGCGTGGGCACGTGGTAGACGCGTTCGCCGTCGAGCAGCGATCTGCTCTGGGCGGTGTTGTCGGTCATCCAGACGACGTCGTCGCCGTCGGCGATGCGCGGCGCGAGCAGGTGCAGTTGTGCGAGATGGCCCCCGGAGATGGCCACGAGCATGGTCGTCATGGTGTTCCCCTTTCCAATGCGTCCCACGCGATCGCGGCGATCGCGCGCTGCCCTGCGACCGACGGGTGGAACCGGTCGATCGCCGAGATCTCGTCGGCGCTGAAGGCGTACGCATACACCGCGCCGTCGTCGTGGATGCACCCCTCGGTCGCGTCGCACACGCGCGCGATCGCGGCGTTGTACTCGACCACCCGGGCGGCGACCGCGTCGCGCCGGGCGGCGGCCTCGGCGGAGTCGTCGTCGGCCGAGCCGAGCAGGTTGGTGCATGAGGGGCTGCTGTTCCAGACCTGCACGGTGCGCGCGTCGGCGCGGCCGAGCTCCCAGAGCCGGTGGAGGTCGGGCACCGACATGGTGAGGATGACGGCGTCGGGCGCCTCGGCGGTGAGGCGCGCGTAGAGCCGGCTGAGCCGGTCCTCGAAGTCGGCGGCCGAGGTCATCTCGTCGAGCGTGGGCGCGCATGCGTCGTTGCCGCCGAGCAGCACGGTCACGAGCTGCGGCTGCGCGGCGATCACCTCGTCGACCAGGCCGAGGGCGTCCTCGACGTCGCCGCCGTCCTTCGCGGCGTTGACGACCGCGGGCTCGGTTCCGGATGCCGCGGCGAGCCGGGCCGCGACGGATCCGACGGCGGCCTCGGTGCCGCCCGCCCACGACGCGGCGGCGCACTGGCCCTGGGACTCGCAGGCGTTGACGCCGAGCGAGATGGAGTCGCCGAGGATGCCGATCGTGTCGACCTCGGCGGCGGCGGCCGGCGGCTCGAGCTCGGTGAGGTCGGGCGGGGCGGCGGCGGATGGCGCGCACCCGGCCAGGATCGCGGCGGCCGCGAGGCCGGCCGCCGTTCCGAGGATCCGGTGGCGCATCCGCATGTCAGGGTCCCTTCGTCCGTTCGGGTGCCGGTTCGGTGGTGTCGGCGGGGGCGGGGTCGGCGGCATCGGAGGGCGCGCCCGTGGCGGCCGGGGAGCCCGCGGGCTTGCGCACCTGCTTGACGAACCCGACGATCTGCGCCAGGTCGCGCCGGTAGGCGGGGATGGCGAGGCAGGCGGCGAGCGGCACGACCCCCGCGACCACCCCGAGCGACAGCTGCACGATCGCGGGCAGCCCGGCGGTCGCGAGCTGCACGCCGTACGCGGCGCCGAAGCACAGCGGCGCGAGCACGACGGGCCGTGCGATGGGCCGGATGATGTCGCCGACGCGCACGAAGGTGCCGACCGTGGCGAAGTAGAAGCCGGGGATGAGCAGCAGCAGCGTGAGCACGCCGTAGACGAGCGCGAGCCCTTCCACTCCGGCCCACCAGATGCCGAGCACGTAGCCGCCGATCACCATTGGGCGCGTCACGAGGTAGTACACGAGCTGCCGATGCGCGCGGCCGAGCGTGATGTACAGCCAGCCGAGCACGCTGCCGATCGACTGTGCGACGCCCGCGATGGCGAGCAGGCTGAAGAGCGTCGCCGCCTGCTCCCACCCCGGTCCGAGCAGGATGGCGATGAGCGGCGCCGACACCGCAGCGGCGACCGCATACACCGGGATCGTGAGGTACCCGATGACCATGAGGGCGCCGCTCACGTAGCGCCGGTACCGTTCGCCGTCGTCCTGCAGCTTGCTGAGCACGGGCAGCGCGACCCGGCCGAGCGTGCCGTTCAGCTGCTGCATGGGCAGCAGGTAGAGCGCGTACGCGCGCGAGTACTGGCCGAGCGTCGCCGGACCGAGCTGCGCGCCGATGATGACGTTGTCGGCGTTCTTCGCGGCGTAGTTCAGGAGCTGGACGCCGAAGATGCTGCCGCCGGTGGTGACGAGCGGGAGCACCTCCTTCGCGATGTGCGGGCGGCCGAAGCGGGGGCGGGACGCCACCCAGAGAGCGACGAGCCGGTAGAGCTGCCCGGCGGCGTTCATGGCCACGAGCGACCAGACGCCCCATCCGAGGAGTGCGGTGCCGATGCCGACGGCGACGCCGCAGAGCATCGACACGACGTCGATGCTCGCGAGCGTGCCGAACCGCAGGTCGCGCTGCACGCGGGCCTGCATGGGCATCGCGAGCCCGTTGATCAGGAGGATCGGCGCGATCGCGAGGGTCAGCACGACGAGGCGTTCCTCGTCGTAGATCCAGGCGATCAGCGGCGCGCTCGCGGCGATCAGGCCCATGAGCCCGAGGCCGAGGGCGACGGAGAGCCACATGACGCTCATCCACATCCGCTCGCTGAGCTTCTTCGCCTGGATGATCGCGCCCGTGAGCCCGAAGTCGCGCACGAGGTCGGCGACGCCGACGATCGCGGTGACCATCGCGACGAGGCCGAAGTCGGCCGGCGAGAGCAGTCGGGCGAGCACCACCGTCGAGGCGACCTGGATGAGCGTCTTGCCGCCGAACCCGCCCATGGTGACGAACACGCCTCGCGACGAGGTGTGCGCGAGGCGGTCGGGCGCGGCGTGGTTCACGCCGTCGTCCTGGCGTCGTCGCGTGCCCATACCGCCTCCTTCCGTTCGTCGATCTGGCGGATGGCGCGGAGCTTCGGGATCGTCGAGGTGACGCAGTACACGGCGAACGCGGGCCACAGCGCGGGGCGTCGGGCGACGCGCTCGACGAGGTTCGACGCGCGGTCGCCCGACGGGGCGAGGTCGGGCGCGCGCTCGTCGGCACCGGCCAGCTCGAGGTTGCCGCGCGCGATCCGCGTCGTGCGCCGCAGGTGCGCGCCGATGGTGCGGGCGCTCGGCACCGTGAACGCGTGCCCGTCGAGCGTGGCCCGCTCCCCCGGCTCGAACAACAGCTGCACGAACCGGTCGTCGGCGATCACGTCGGGCCACTCGCGGAACCGCGACCGTCCCTCGGCCGAGAGCGCGACGACGCCCGAGCCGATGTGGCCCTGCTGGCGGTAGTCGGTGAGCTCCCAGATCCGGTAGTGCGCGCGGACCGGCCACGACGCGCGCGACGTGTCGACCTCCAGCCGCGGCGAGGCGACGAGCGGTCCGCCGGGCGTCTCGAGCAGGTCGGCGAGCGCGAGCAGCGCGTCGGCCGAGATCCGCACGTCGGCGTCGACGTAGGCGCGCGGGAACGCGGACGCCGCGCGGTCGCCGGCCCGGAGCGCGGCGATCTTCGAGGCCTCGGGGATCTCGATGACTCGCACGCGGCGGCCGAACCCGCGGGCGACCGCGGCCGTCGCGTCGCGACATCCGTTGGCCACCACCACGATCTCGAGCCCGGCCGAGCGTGCGTCGCCCACGAGGTCGGAGAGCAGCCCGCCGATCACCGCCGCCTCGTCGTGCGCCGGGATCACCACCGAGAGCCGGGCGGTCACGTCACGGCCTCCGGTTCGGGCTCGCGCTCGGCGACGGCCTCGCCGGTCACCCGCTCGCGCCGCGGCGCCTCGGTGAGCAGCCACGCCCCCGCCGCGAGCAGCATGCCGTGGATGAAGAACGTCTGGAAGAACCCGAACGCGTCGTAGAAGAAGATCGCGGCGATGTAGCCCGCGATCGACACCGCGAGCGCGATGGCGAGGTTCGCGTGACGACGCTCGGCCGCGCGCGCGAACGCGAAGTGCAGCAGCATGATCGGCGGGACGAGCAGGAACGCGGCAAGCCCGATGACGCCGAGCGCGCCGGTCTCCATGAGCGTGCCGAGGAACTGGTTGTCGAGGATGAACGCATTGCGCTCCTCGCCGATCACGATGCGGCTGCCGTAGCCCTGGCCGAAGAACGGCGACTGCTCGACCTCCTCCATCGCGGGCCCGAGGTCGGCCAATCGTCCGGCGCCCGTGAACCCGGCCGAGGAGTACTGCGATTCGATGAGCGAATCGAGGTCGAGGAACGAGAGCACCATCTCCTCGAACACCTTCGGCACGACCACGGCCGCGAGCATCACCACCGGGAACGCGAGCGCGAACAGCGCGCCCGCGACCCGCGGGGTGAAGATCAGCGCGACGAGGAACATGACGCCGAGCACGACGACGGCCGTCCGCGAGATCGCCGAGAGGATGCCGCCGAACAGCAGCACGGTCGCGCCCGCGTACACGATGGTGCGGTTGTACGGGTTCCTCGGCCATCCGGCGTACTTGGCCAGGTAGATCGCGATGGGGATCAGCAGGCACAGCGCGACCGCGAGGGCGATCGGATGCTGCGCCGAGCCGAACGCGCGGGCGACGCCCGCACGGCTGACGTCGCCCGCCTCGCGCAGCAGCTGGAACGGCAGGAAATTGGCGAGCATGAGGAACACGTTCATGCGCGTGAACCGCTCGTACACGGCGAACACCGAGACGACCGCGCCCGCCCAGGTGATGAAGGTGAGCAGCAGCATGACGTCGCGTTCGGAGCGGAACAGCTGCCGGAAGCAGAGGAACACCGTGAGCATGAGCAGCAGCTGCGTGATGCCGCCGACCGAGGTCTCGATGAGCGCGTCGTTGGCGAGCTGCGTGGAGTTGACCACGAACGAGACGAGCACGGTCGCCACGAAGATGCCGATCGGCCAGCCGAACGCGATCGGCCGCCAGCGCACCTCGGGCTTGAGCAGCAGCGCGACCACGAGCGAGACGATCACGATGGCCAGCACGAGCCGGTAGGGCTCGAGCTGGAACGGCAGCGGGATCGGGATGGCGTACCGCCGGGCGGGCACGAACATGATCACGGCGGCGAGGCCGATGATCATCGCGCTCCAGGTGAACACGACGCGTCGGAAGATCACGAGGAGCGCGATCGTGGCGAGCACGGCCGCGGCGATGAGCGGCGGGAGCAGCGCGACCGCCGTGACGGCGGCGGCCGCGAGCACGAGTGCGGCGATGACGATCCGGCGACGGCTCACCCCGTCGGCCCGCCCGTCGCCCCGGTCGGTGCCGGGTGCGACGGACGGACCGCCGGTGGGGGCGGAGCGGTCGGCGGCGACGTCGATCACGGCGTCGGCGCGGGTCATGGCGCGGGCTCAGTCCCTGCGGCCGGCGCCCACGAGCCGATGGTCGTCGGCGTCGGTGGTGTCGTCGGCGTCGGGCACGGCGGATGCCGCGGGCTGGTCGTCCGGCACGGTGTCGGCCGACTCGGCCTCCCGCCGGCCGCGTCGCGGCGTGCCATCCGTCTGCTTCCTGGCCTTGCGCTTGGCACGGTCGGCGCGGATGCCGGCGATGATGAACGCGAGCGCGACGAAGGACAGGAACACGGCCACGCCCGTGACGACCACGGGGATCGCCGGGTTGCTCGTCTCCGCCTCGACGGCCTTGCCCTCCTTGAGCACCTCGAGCATCACGCGGTTCTCCTCGGCGATCTGCTTGGCGGCCTGCTCATCGGTGACGTAGGTGAGGAATGCGGCGGTGGCGGCGGCCGAGATCTGCTCGGCGCGCGCCTCGGTCGCACCGGTGCCGACGATCTCGAGCACGGGGAGCTTGAGCGATCCGGGGAACCGCTCGTCGCCCGCAGGCTGCGTGGTGCGGCGGATGGCGGTGATCGACTCGGTGTCGTCGTCGAGCGCGCCGACCTCGGTTTCGACGGCGTCGCGGATGCGGGCGCCCGTGACGATGTAGGCGTAGATCTGCGCCGACTGCGACAGGTCGAGCGGTTCGGGCGCCGTGACGCCCTCCTGGATCTCGCGGCCCGGCACCTGCGACTGGTAGAGCGTGTCGCTCGGGCTGGTGACGAGCACCGTCGTGCCCGCGGAGAACGATCGCACCGCGCGCGACTCGACCTGCCCGTTCACGACCGCGAAGCCGGCGAAGAAGCCGGCGACGATCGCGACCAGCAGCCCGAAGGCGAGCAGCCACTTGTAGTTCCACAACACCTGCAGGTACTTCGGAGTCTCCATGTCGTCCCCCTGGATTCCCATCGGCCGGCTGTGGTGCGAGCCGGGCATCGGTGAGCGCCCCCGTTCCGATCGCTCGGTCCCGGTGCGCCGTCGACATCACGAGAAGGAGAAGCTCCGTCGAACCCCATCGTGGGACCGTCGTGTTAACTCCGGCCCCGGCGGATGTTGCGTGACTGTTAACTCTGCGCGTCAAAGGCCGCCGCAAGTTGTATCGGCCGACCCGGTCGCTCGAAGGTGGAGAGGACACATCCTGCGTCTGGGGGTCGCATGGCTTCGATGGCACCGACGAGGGACGGCGAGCGGATCTCGATCCTGTACAGCTTCCCGCACGTGTTCGGCGCGCCCGGGATCGGCTGGACGGCGTGGAACCAGGTGAACGAGCTCGTCCGCGCGGGGCACGACGTGCACCTCGTGACGACGAGCGTCGCACGCCCGGTCGAGGGCCTCGCCTCCCTCGAGACCACGCTCACGGTCGCCGGCCGCCGGGTTCCGCACCGCGCGCTCGGCCGCGATCGCGCGCTCGCGTGGCACGACAGCCGTGCGGCTCGCGCGGTGGTGCGCCGTTCCCCCGAGGTGGTGCACGTGTGGCCGCTGGCGGCGACGCGCACGATCGCCGAGGCGAGCCGACGCGGCATCCGCTCGTATCGCGAGGTGCCGAACACGCACACGGCCAACGCCTACGAGGTCGTCGCGCGTGAGAGCGCGCGGCTCGGGCTGACGCCGCGCGCCGGCGCGTCGCACGCCGCCGATCCGGTGCGGCTCGCCACCGAGGAACGCGAGTGGGCGACCGCGACGGCGCTGCTCGTGCCGTCCGATGCGGTCGCGGCGACGTTCCTCGAGCGCGGGTTCGACCCGGCCCGGCTGCGTCGCCACCGCTACGGGTGCACGCCCGATTCGGCCGTCGAGCGCCCGCCGCGCGAGCGGGGCGCGGGGCTCACGGCCGTGTTCCTCGGCCGGGTCGAGCCGCGCAAGGGCCTGCACCACGCGCTCGACGCGTGGCTGGCCTCGACCGCGAGCGACTCGGGGCGCCTGCTCGTGTTCGGCGCGATCGACGAGGACTACCGGGCCGTGCTCGCCGATTGTCTGGCGCACCCGAGCGTCGAGCTGCGCGGCGTCACGGCGTCGCCGATGGCCGAGCTCGCGAGCGCCGACGTGCTGCTGCTGCCGAGCCTCGAGGAGGGCAGTGCGCTCGTCACGTACGAGGCGCAGGTCGCCGGATGCGTGCCGCTGGTGTCGACCGCGGCGGGCGCGCTGCTCGAGCACGACGTGCACGGGCTGGTTCACGAGCCCGGCGACGTGGCGACGCTCACGGCGCAACTCGACCTGCTGGCATCGGATGCCGCGACGCTCGAGCGGCTCCGGGCGGCGGCGCTCGCGCACGCGCCCGAGCTGAGCTGGGCGGCCGCCGCGCGCAGCCTGGTCGATGCGTACACCCGGGCGGCGCCCGCGGCCGCGGCGACCACCTCGGTCGACGAAGGAGACGGAGCGGTGCGTGCCGACGCCGCATGAGCTCACGGTGATCGTCTGCACGCGCAACCGCGCGCGGATGCTGGCGGACGCGCTCGAGTCGATCACGGCCGCGGTGCCCGAGGGCGTCGAGGTGCTCGTGGTCGACTCCGCATCCGACACCGGTGAGACCCGCGAGGTCGCCGAAGCGGCCGGCGTAGGCTACGTGCGCAGCGACGTGAAGGGGCTCTCGATCGCGCGGAACCTCGGCTTGGAGACGAGCACCCGCCCGATCGTGCTCTACACCGACGACGACTGCGTCGCGGTCGAGGGCTGGATCACGCCCGTGCTGGCCGGCTTCGACGACCCCGACGTGGGTGCCGTCACGGGCCGGATGCTCGACCACACGCTCGTCGGCGGCGATGCGACGCCCGCGCCGGCGCGCCGGTACGCGCGCACGCTCGAGGGCCTCGACGCCGGGCACGGCGCCGTGATGGCGTTCCGCCGCGACCTCGTCCTCGAGCTCGGCGGCTTCGACCCGGTGCTCGGCGCGGGGCGGCGGCTCGCGGGCGCCGAGGACCTCGACATGTTCTGCCGCGTGCTCGACGCGGGGCACGCGATCGTGCACGACCCGGCCTGCGTCATCCACCACATGAACACGCGCGTCGGCGACGATTACACCGCGCTGCACCTCGGCTACGGGCTCGGCCTCGGCGCCATGGCGGTCAAGATGGTGCGCCTGCGGCTCGGGGTCGGCATCGCGATGCTCGCCGTGCTGGTCAAGCGCACGATCGGGCGCGCGGTGCGGCACCGCCGCGACCCGCGCAAGGGCCGGGCCGACCGGGCGATGCTGCGCGGCATCGCCGAGGGCTTCCTCGCCGGGGCCCGCATACGACTGCAGGGAACGACGTTCATCGACGAGCATCCGCCCGCACCGACCCCGATCGGCGATCCCGCCGGTCGCGACACCGGGAGGACGCGATGACCCGACCGACGCCGACGGCCGAGCTGATCCGCACGCTCGACGAGAAGTACGTGGCGAACGCGATCGCCTTCGAGGCGATGGTCGCCGCGGCGACGCTCATCGTCGAGGGTGCGCCGCTGCGGGGCGCCGACGGCGCCATCGACCTCACCGGCATCCGCGACCGTATGGAGGCCGTGACCTGGCTCGTGCCGGCGATGCGGCAGCGGCTCGTGCCGACGCCGCTGCGCCTGACGACGCCCGCGTGGGTGCCCGTCGACGAGCTCGACATCGCCCGGCACGTGCACCTGCACCCCACGATCGAGCCCGACGACCCCGCGCACGTCGAGCTGCTCACGGGTCGCCTCGGCGGGCCGATGGACCCGGCCGCGCCGCTCTGGGACCTCCATGTCGTCGAGCTCGACTCGGGTCGCGTCGCGATCGTGGCGCGGTACCACCACGTGATCGGCGACGCGCTGTTCGGGATCCGGATCGGCGAGGTCGTCGCGGGCGCCGAACCCGCGCCCGAGCTGCCCGCGGTGACCGAGGCCGACCGCGCGGCGGTGGGCGTCGCGCCGCGCACCGGGTTCGGCATCCTCGCGATCGCGTGGCGCGCCTGGTGGGCCGAGCGCGACGGGCCCGCGGCCGCATGGCGCGAGTACTGGCGCAAGCCGTTCACCCGGCGGCTGCGCCGCTGGGGCGGTCGCGTCATCCGCCCGCTGAAGAATGCGGTGATCGCCCGCACCGGCGAGGCCGAGCGCGTGCTCGTGCCGCGGCACTCGCGCTACCTCGACCTCGAGCTGGTGCCGGCCACCAAGCTCGCGTATCGGCTGGGCGGCACGGTGCACGACCTGACGGTCGCGGCGACCCTGCGCGCGGCCGCCGCCGTCGAGCCCGACCGCGAGACGGTGTCGCTGCTCGTGCCGATCTCGCGGCGGGGGCGCGACGACGCGAACGTGCGCAACCACATCAGCATGGTGAAGGTGACGGTGCCGTCGGCGGCGCCCATTGAGGAACTCGTTCCGCTCGTGCGCGCGCAGGTGCAGGCGGCGGTCGAGGACCGCGACCGGCGCGACCTCGGCGAGCGCGACTGGAGCGGCTACGCGACCTTCATGACGTGGGGCCGCCAGCCACGGTTCTTCGGGCCGGCGCGCATCGAGACCGTCACCGGATGGCCCGCCGGCGACCCGCGCGACGACCTCGCGTGCCTGTCGTGCGCGTACGCCGATCGTCTGACCCTGGCGGTGACCACGCGCGCGACGACCGACATCGACCTCGTGATGGCGGCGATCGCCGAGGCGTTCACGGCGGCGCCGGTCGCGACGTCGGCGCCCGTCGCGGCGGCGGCGGGGTGATCCGGATGCCACGGCTCCCCAGCGTCGCGCAGTCGATGCTCGACCTCCGCACCTACCTCCACGCGCTGCGCCTCGCGCACTTCTCGAGCTACTCGCACGTGCGGCAGGTGCGCCGGCTCGACCTCGGCGAGGGCGTGTCGATGGCGCCGAACGTGTCGTTCCGCAACGCGGAGCGAATCCGGATCGGCGCGGGCACGCACGTCGGCGAGCACTCGGTGATCTGGGCGGGCAACTCGACCGGTCGCATCGTGATCGGCGAGAAGTGCCTCTTCGCCCCGAACGTGACGCTGACCGCGTCGAACTACGGCATCGTGCAGGGCGACGTGGCGATCATGGACCAGCCGAAGGACGAACGCGACATCGTGATCGGCGACGGAGCATGGCTCGGCGCGAACGTCGTCGTGCTCGCGGGCGTGACGGTCGGCGAGGGCGCGGTCGTGGCGGCGGGCGCGGTCGTCACGAAGGACGTGCCGCCGCAGGCGATCGTCGGCGGCGTGCCGGCGAGGGTCATCGGCGAGCGCCCGACGGCGAGCGCCGAGGCATCCGACGACCATGCGGCGGCCGACGCCCCCGACTCGACCGCGGAGGCCGCATGAGCACCCACCCCCTCGTCGTCGAGGCCGAACCCGCGTTCCGCACGGCGCACGCGAACCCCTACAACGCGCGGCTCGCGACGAGCCTGATCGCCGAGGGCTGCACCGTGCGCGACCTCAGCTACCTGCGGCTGTTCACGCGCCGCGTCGACGTCGTGCACCTGCACTGGCCCGAGCTGACCTTCCTCACGGGCCGCCGATGGCGAGTGACCGCGCGGCTGCTGCTCTTCAGTGCGGCGCTGCGGATGGCACGACTCCGCCACCGCACGAAGCTCGTGTGGACGGTGCACAACGTCGCCTCCCACGAGCAGCGCTCCACGCCGGCGCTCCGGGCGCGGCTGCGGCGCCTGCTCGTCGAGGAGGTCGACGGCCTGCTCTCGCTCACCGAGGGCGGGCTCGACGCCGCGCGGGCCGCGTACCCCGAGCTCGCCGCGACGCCTGGCGCGGTGACGCCGCACGGTGACTACCGGGGCGACTACGACTTCTCGACGTCGCGCGCCGAGGCGCGGGTCGAGCGCGGCCTCGACCCCGACGCGACGGTGATCGCTTCGGTCGGCCTGATCCGCGCGTACAAGAACGTGCCGGGCCTCGTGCGCACGGTCGCGGCCTCTGGTGACCCGTCGCTGCGGCTGGTGGTCGCCGGCAAGCCCGCGTCGGCGGCACTGGCTGAGGAGATCCGCGCGGCGGCCGCGGGCGACCCGCGCATCGTGCTCGACCTGGCGTTCCAGTCCGACGCGGCGATCGCATCGTGGCTACGGGCAGCCGACGTCGTCGCGCTGCCGTACCGCGCGATCCAGAACTCGGGCTCGGCGATCCTCGCCCTCTCCGCCGACCGCCCGGTCGTGGTGCCGGCGCTCGGCGCGATGCGCGAGCTGCAGGAGCTCGTCGGCTCCGACTGGGTGCGCTGCTACGACGGCGAGTTCGACGCCGACGTACTCACGCGCGCCGTCGCCTGGGCGCGCGAGCCCCGCCCCGAGCGCGCCCCGCTCGACCGGCTCGACTGGGGCGACATCGCCCGTTCGACCATCGCGTTCTACGACCTCCTGCGCGCCAAGTCGCCCGCCACGTCGTCGGAGCGCGCCGCCATCCCCCTCCAGGAGCCCGCACCCTACTAACCTCGAGGAGCCGCCATGACCATCGCCCGAACCGAAGGTCGCCGCCCCACCCGTCACCACCTGCGAATCGCCGTCGCGGCAGCCGCGATCGCGGTGCTCGGCACGTCCGCCCTCGCCGCGGCGCCGGCCGCGGCATCCGTCTCGCTGCCCGCCGGCACGTACAACCTGAGCCTCACGGATGCCACGGCGAGCGCCGCCGCGATCGAGGCGTACGACCTCGAACCGACGCGACAGTACGACTCGGTGATCACCGGGTTCACGGCGAAGCTGACCGCCGAGCAGGCGACCGCCCTCGCTGCCGACCCGGCCGTGCTGGGCATCACGGCCGACCGCGTCGTGCAGGCGCTCGCGCAGACCGTGCCGCCCGCGGTCGGAACGGCCGAGGCCGACGAGGCGCCCGTGAACGCGGGCTCGGGCAAGGCGTGGAGCGGCCCGTCGGTCGGCATCCTCGACTCGGGCGTGAGCACGCACACCGACCTCAACCTCAGGTCGGCCGTCAACTGCTTCCCGACCGGCGACGGCGCCGACGTCGACGGGCACGGCACGGGCGTGGCCGGCGTGCTCGGCGCGATCGACAACGGCAGCGGCATCCTCGGTATCGCGCCGGGCGTGCCCATCCACTCGGTGCGCGTGCTCGACGGCAGCCTGCGCGGCACCGTGCAGACGCTGCTGTGCGGCCTCGAATGGATCTCGGAGAACGCCGACCGCTACGACATCGCGGCGGTCAACATGAGCATCTCGTACACCGGCGCCGACGACGGCAACTGCGGCCTGTCGAACAACGACACCGTGCACCAGGCGATCTGCTCGCTCACGCGCGACGGCGTCACGGTGGTGGGCGGTGCCGGGAACTCGGCGAAGGACCTCGCGACCACCTCGCCCGCGAACTACGACGAGGTCATCGCGGTGACCAACATGGCCGACTTCGACGGTCGCCCCGGCGGCCTCGGGACGGCGCCCTGCAGCGTGACGACGAAGGATGACGCGTACGCCGTCTCATCGAACTTCGCGGTGAGCGCCGCCGACCAGGCGCACACCGTCGCGGCGCCGGGCGTCTGCCCGTACACGACGAAGCTCGGCAACCGGTACGGCTACGTCGCGACCGGCACGAGCATGGCGACCCCCGTCGCGACGGGCGTGGTGCTGAACTGCCACCGCTACGGGCCGTGCACCGGCAAGCCGGCCGCCGACGTCCGGTCGACCGTGCGCGCCCAGGCGCAGGCGGCGGCCGCGCGCGGCCACGTCTTCGCTGGCGACCCGACGAAGCCGGTCCCCGGACGGTACTTCGGCTACCTGGTCTCGACGGTGCCGACGGGTTCGACGCCGACGCCGACGCCCACTCCGACGCCTACTCCTACGCCGACGCCCACTCCCACGCCGACGCCGACCCCCACTCCCACTCCCACGCCCACCCCCGACACGACCGCTCCGACGGTCGCGATCACGTCGCCGGCGTCGGGCAGCACGGTCTCGGGTGCCTCGGTCGTCGTGCTCGTGAGCGCGACCGACAACGTCGGCGTGAGCTCGGTCGCGATCTGGTCAGGCACGACCCGCCTGGGCAACGCGGGGAAGCAGGCGGATGGCTCGTGGCGTGCGGTCTTCGACTCGCGCGACTACCCCAACGGCACCTACCCCGTCGTCGCCCGCGCGACCGACGTCGCCGGTAACACCGGCACGAGTTCAACGGTGACCCTCACCGTCCGCAACTGATCGGGATATTGCCGTTAGTCCGGTAGGACGCGAAGCGCGCGTACCCGACCCCCACGCGCTGCCCGGGAAGTAGAGGAGCACCTGAAGCATGCCTTCGATGTGCGCTGTGAGTAGACCTCCGCGAGAGAACTTCGCCGGTACCTCGTGACTCCTTCGCTTGACCCGACTGGGAAGGGCAGGGCACGCTGGGCCACGAGATCAAGGCCCGCAGTGGACTCTTTCCTCGATCGCCTGCGAGGACCGCATCAACCAGTGACCGCCGTCCCAGAAGCACCGTGCATCGGGCAAACCCGCGGAAGGCCGAAAGCAGGTTGCTTCGATCCCGTAGTACGGTGCTTCCGTTGTTCGAGTTCGAACAGTTCGCGAGGCTCGAAGCAATGACATCGCTGGAGGAAACGTGAAGAAGGTGCTCGGCTTCTGGGAACGACGCTCCCGGCGCCGCGACACAACCCCGGGCGAGCTTGCCGGCCAACTTCTCGTCGAAGAGTACACGAGCGTGCGTGCGGAAGCGGTCCAGTCCTTCCAGAACGCGCAGTCGATAATCCAATGGAGTCTTGCAACCTACGGCGTGCTATTTGGTGCCGGTCTCGTCGCTCTTGGAGGTGACATCGCGGGCCCATCTGAACCCTTCGTCGTGTATTCCGCTCTGTTGATATTCACGCTCCTCCTGCCTGGTCTAGTCGCCGCCGCCACGTGGCAGTGGCTAGGCGAGATTACGCGGATGGAGCGAACGGGGGTGTTCCTGCGTGGACTCGAAAACAAACTGCGCGACCATGGGCAACCCCACGCCACTAACGAGGGATTGGCACCGCTGCACTGGGAGACATTTCTTGCTGGTTCGCAAGGCCAGGGCCGTAAACGGCTTGCCCCGTATGTGGGAACGGCGTTGATGTTCGGTGGCTCATTTGTGGCATCGCTCATCTTCGCAATGGTCTGGTACTGGTCTTACGCGGGCGACTTGGGATGGAGCTTCCCGGGTGTCCTTTGGGTGGTTGCCGTGATCGTCTGGTTCATCTTGTTTGCGTGGGTCTCCATCGTGATGGGCGTAGCCGTCTTGAAACTCGGAGGGCAGAGATACAACTTCGACACGGGCACGTTGGAGAAGACCCACTGATTGGAAGCCGGGATCTTGTGCCACTTGTTCTAGGGGAAGACCAGTACTCGCGAAGGGCCGTATCGAGACCTTTGGGCGAAGCTTGGAATGGCTGCCTAGATGAAGCCGTCGTAGGTGCGGCGGACGACGCTCGAGTACACCCAGTCGATGAGCGTGATGTAGTCCCACACCGGCAGCCCCGTCGCATCCTGAATTTGCTTGGCGTAGGGCGGCATGTCGCTGCACTCGAGCAGCAGGGCGCCGATCTCGGGATGCTCCTTCACGAGCTGCACGGCCGCGCCCACGACCTCGTCGCGCACCTGCTCGAGGTCCATCCAGCCCTGATCTTCAAGGATTGCCGCGCGGAACCCGGGGCTGTGCTCCATCCCCGCCACCACGATGGGCGCCTCCTCACGGATTCCGACGGCTTCCAGCATCCGCTGGTCGAGGCTGCTCTCCTTGGCACAGAGGATGCCGAGCCGCTGCTGCGGCTGCAGCGCACCCAGCAGCATCGGCACCTGGCACAGGCTGGAGAGGAACACGGGAACCGGCAGCGCCTCGGCGAGCTCACGCTGGAAGCGGGCGAAGTAGCCGCAGGCGCCGATGATCGCGCGGCACCCGTCGTGCACGAGCTCTCGGGCGGCGGCAAGGATGGGTTCGAGCAGCGTCGGATCGCCGCCGATGAGTCGCGGGCTGTCGGCGCCCTCGACCACCTTGTACCGGACCGGGTAGCTGTACGTCGACGCGTTCGCGACGTTTCCGGGGATGATCGGGTACCCGGTGTTCAGTAGCAGGATCCCGACGGCGTGCCCGCCCATCATCTGAGCGGCAGGCTGGTGGATGATCGTGCCCATACGTCCCCCTACCGCACGTCGAGCGTTCGGCAATCGAACTCACCGTACAACGGGTCATCACGCCGACGGATGGCACCGAGCCCGCGATGTTCGACGTCCGCGGCTTCCCCGCCGTACCATGGCGCCTGAGGGGAGGCGGACGATGGCCGATCCTGTGGGCGACATCATCGGGGACTATCGGGCGTTCACGGCGCAGCAGCGTGACCGCCTGCTCACCCGAGGCATCGACATCGCACCGTACGAGCTGGGGCACCTCGCCTTCCGCGTGCCGGAGTGGGACCAGTACGTGCACGTTCGGACCCTGCTGGAGCGGCACGCGATCGCCAACACGGAGGGCGTCTGGAACGGCCGTCCGATGTCCATGCTCCTTCTCGCCGAGCCGCTCCGCGTTCTCGACGGCAAGGTGATCCCGCTCATCGAGCTCATCCCGCCTGTGCACCAGCGCGTGTACAAGATGGGCATGGAGCACTTCGGCGTCGTCGTCGGCGACGAGGTCGACGAGTTCTCCCGCCGGCACCGGGAGGTGCTGACGGGCCAGCAGTTCCAGAACCAGTGGAACGAGCCGTACTACATCCTGTTCGAGGACTTCACCCACGTGAAGTTCCATCGCCGCGCGCTGCGTGAGGTGATCGAGTTGCAGGGCGGGACGTTCGACGGAATCCAGCACGTCGACGGCTGGGTGCCGCAGCGGCTGGTCACGGCGACCGGGCCGAACCCGCTGCCGCGTTGAGCGGAGCGTCGCAGGCGCTTCAGACGAGGCCGAGCCGGGCTCGCACCGCGTCGAGGAACGCGCGAACATCCAAGCTGCCGTACCCGCGGTCGGCACTGCCGAAGACGTTGAAATCCTGAGAATGATCGATCAGCAGCTGCCTAATCTCGTCGTGGGTGAAGGCGGCGTGCTGTCCGCCTCCCAACGCCGCCTTCTGCCCCATCGAGAGCGCGAGCGCGACCGCGCCGGTGACGTGCGGCGCTGCGAAGCTGGTTCCGTCGCGGGCGTCGGGCATCGTGCCGTCGTCGGTGCCCGCGCGCGCTGCGGCGATCTGCACACCGGGCGCGACGAGATCGGGTTTGATGACACCGTTCGCGTTGGGTCCGCGAGAGCTGCGGTCGTACAGTTCCTTCCCCTCCCGGGGCGTGATGGCGCCGACGGTGATCACCTCAGAACCGGTACCGGGGATGGTGATCGTGCACTCCTCGAAACTGTCGGCCTTGAACGCGAGGCGACGGTCGCGTTGATCCTCGAGCCAGGCATGGAAGACATCCCGGCCGCGGAAGCTCCTGGCGGTGATGAGCAGCTTCCATTCGCCGGGCTGGACGGCCTTCTTCTTTCCCGGCGCGACGGTGATCGACAGGCGCGCCTTTCGAGGGTTCGTGGTGGCGTACTGCTCATAGCTGGCGTTCAGCGTGTTCTGCGTCGACAGGTTCTCGGAGATCGGCGTGCCGACGGTCAGCATGCCGCTGAGATTCTTGTCGGGATCTTCGATCTGGAAGTCGTAGAGATTGTGCGTACCGAACCACAGCTCGATCTCGTCGGATGCGCCCTCGCGCGGGGCGTTCACCGGCGTGGAGTCCCAGCGGAGCGACTTCCTGCTCTGGTCGGCGATCTCGAAGCGTGCGTGTCGTCCGAGTCCGCCTTCGTTGCCGGCGGACTTCACGATGACCCGATTCGGTCGGTCCACGAATCGTGCGCACCGCCGCTCGACGACTGCGCTTCCGTCATGCGCACCTGCGTTCATGCCGTTCGAGATGTTGACCACGACCGGCAATCCGAGTTCTTCGGCGCGATCCTCGATGAGCTGGAGCGCGTTCAGGTGTCCCGCGGACGCGCCGATCGATTGGCCGCGCCGGTCGAAGCGAACGACGATCAGCCGCGCATCGGGCGCGATCCCGCCGCCGAACTTCGGCTGGTCGCCGAGGGCCCGCCCCGCGGCGATGCTGGCGACGCCGGTGCCGTGCTCGACCCCCGTCCGAAGCGCGGCCCGGTCGCCGTCGGCGAGCGCGTCGAAGTCGGTTCCGAGATACACGGCGCCGCCTTTCACGCCGAGCCGCGTCACGAGGTCCGCACCCTCCGCGGAAAACGTCCGTGCCGGGGCGTCGGCGGGTACTTCGGTGTCGCGCTGGTCCCAGTACAGGTCGATCCGGCTGTTCCCGGCACCATCGCGGAAGGCCCGATGGTAGGGGTCGATGCCGTCATCGATCAGGGCGATCAGCGCGTGCTCACCACGCTCATCGATGCCAGCACGGTCCAGCGGCACGCCGACGAACGGAAGGCTCACGCGGCACTCCGTCTGAAGTGCCGTCCCGCTCGCCGAGAGTGAGACGACGTCGCGGGTCCGCGCGAGCTCCCGCGCGGCCGACGGGTCCACGAGGACGCTCACCACGTCTCCATCGCGGGAGATCACTGACATACCCGCGATCGAGGGGATCTCGGTGGCGGCATCGACAAGGACAAGCAGGGCCGGCTGGGGAGCCGAGTCTGCGGAGAGGAGGACCGGATCGATGGTGCGGAGCGCCTCCTGCGCGCCGCAGATCCGACGCCACAGCTCCTGGGTCTGCGCGGCACCGCGCAAGGCCACGACAAGTGCTTCGACCGACGTTCCCAGCTTCGTCGCCATCGTCTTCCCCGAGGCATCCGTGCTCCTGATGGCCGCTCGATGCGTCGCGACCACTTTCCAACCCTGGTTGAGCACCGGAGCACCAGCGCTACCCGCGGAGGTGGCGAGGATGTAGCGGACGTCGTGTCCGTCGTTCGAAAGCAGCTGGCCGCCGACGTAGGACAACGACTTGGGTCCGAGGTAGGGATAGTGGATGGCCGCGATGGGTCCCGCGGCCGGCCGGCCCAGCTCGATCTGAAGGGGTTCGCGGTCGTCCATCCTCTTGGCGAGCCGCAGGATCATGAGGTCGATCGTGTAGTCCAGGAGCGCGATCTCGGCGGCGCCGACCACGGTGGCGGTGTCGCCATCGCGATCGCCATCGAACTCCACCGAGCATTCCGAGAGATCGACCTCCTCGAGTGCGAGCAGCTTCTTCGCCTCCTCGCCTCGATCTCCGAACGTCGCCAGGTGCGCAGGCGCGACCACGAGGTCCGGCGCGATGAGCCATCCGGTGCTGGCCGAACGGCTGAAGCGCACTCGCGCGACCGAGCGGGCCGCCTCCAGTCCGGAGGAGAGGAATGAGATCCCCACCATCTGCAACGCGTCGGGTTCGGGGAGATGCTGCAGCACGCCGGGAAGCGGCTGCCCCAGTTCGGCGAGGGCGGTGGAGATCGGCTCGGTGTCGTCCACGTCCCCACGCTCGACGATCATGCGCAGCAGCCATCCGAGCGCTTCGGAGTGGTCGTCGGCGTCGTCGCGAGCGAGCCGCCGCACCAGGTCGGGAAGCGGTTCGATGGTGCCGTCCGACCGCGACAACTGGTGGGCGAAGGGGGATCCCATCACGTACCTGTCCGCGTCCTTCGGGAGTACGGCGACGACGGATTCGAGTGTCTCATCGGAAAGTGCGGAACCCGATCGCACGGGCGCGGTCCTGGCCTCCGATGTGGCGTCGGATGTCGGGACATCCACCGGCATGATCACGCCGACGAGGTCCGCATCCAGGAGGCCACGCCGGTTGAGCGAGTCGATGACGGCACCGAGGTACTCCTCATCGGAAACGCGGTTCCGCCCCGGCTGCGCGTCGATCGCCTCGGCGTAGGCCGGACCATGTGCACGTAGGAAGTCGAGAGCGGCATCGACATCGGGGAATCGCGCGAGCAGCTGCCGTGTGACGCTCTTCACCCCGGTGGCTTCGAGGCCCGGCGTGAACGACTTCGACTGGCGTTGCATCGCTCCGATGTCGTCCCCAGGGGCGGTGAACGACGAGTCGGGGTATTCACCTTCGAAGGCCAGTGGATCCGGATCGGGAAGCTGACCGGCGAAGCGGAGGCCGAGCGAGACGACCCTCGGGTCGAGTGCGAGCTCCGAGACCGGAACCGCCCAGTTCTCCTTCCCGAACTGACCGGCGAAGTGGCAGCCCCACACGGCGCCGCTCGACAGGCTGACGAGGGCCGCCCCGGCAGCGCCGCCGAGCGTCGAACAGTCATGGGCGATCGACCAGTTGCCGCGCTCGCCGAACCGATCAGCCGAGTGCCCCAGCACTCGGCCGGGTGAGACGACCTTCTGTCCGGTCTCGAAGGGGCCGATGTCCTTCTGCCACTCGGGGTCGTTCCGCTGGTCATACGCGTAGAACCAGGCGACCGCCACCTCATCGCCGGCCGAGACTACGGCGGTCGCATCGAGACTGAGCGGCTCGATCACCGGCACACTGTCGAGCTCGAGCACGGCGAAATTGAGCACCGGATGCCGCAGGAGACATCCGACGATCCGATACTCCGGTCCCTCGCCGAGCAGCGCTCCCATCCGCAGGGCCGGGCGGTGGCGCACGATTCCGCCGGCGCCCGACGGCACGATGAGATCGGCGATGAATCCGGCGGTGATGACCAGACCGGGGCCCGCGAGGAATCCGGTTCCCACCCACTGCATGCTGGGGTGGTCGTCGAGTTCGATTCGCCCCGTCGCCGCGACGGCAGCCTCGATCTCTGGCCACCCGGTCTCGACCGCCGAGGTCAGCTCGTTCCCGCGCTGATCCCACGTGACACGGTTCCCGTCGTCGATGGGCAGGACCGGTCGTTCAGCGGGCCGGAGGATCAGCGCCATCGTCGTCAGCCGCTACGACTGGCCCGCATCGCGGCGGCGGCGCTCTCGACGATCGAGGTGCCGTCGGCCCCTCCGACGGATTCCTCGCCGCCCTCCGACCGCGTCGGTGCCGCATTCTCGAGCGCCGAGAGGATCTCGTCCTGCATCGTGGCGATGCTCTCGCGCTCACCCTGTTCGTCGGGGTACAGCAGTCGGAGGCCCCGGACATCGCCCTCGGACAGCGCCTGGCCGTCACCGTTCGGCGCGCACGGACTGGGCTCGGTCTTGTAGAACAGCGACGGGAACCGGTACAGCATCACGGAAGCGGGGTCGAAGGGCCCGATGACCAGGCTGGGGTCTTCTTCCGTCTTGAGGTTGTGGTCGACCTTGGCCCGATTCCAGAAGTTCGGGAAGCCGGCGAGATATGTGTAGATCCCCGGCCGTCGACCGTTGCTGTCCGCGATGAAGGCGCCGCGGTTGTCCTGCGTCGGCTGGTATCCGGGATCGTCGTCCCACCTGAAGGACACCTGGCAGGGGCCGCGCATGTTCTGGTGCGAATGGTGGAATCCCAAGGCGTGCAGGAACTCGTGCAGCGTCGTGCCGCGCCACGTCGCCGGACGCTGGACGGCGAACCCGCCCAGGTTCAGGCTGGCCTGGTGCGGCCGCCCGCCGACTCGGGAAGTGGGCGGGCCGATGCCGGTGTCGACGCTGTCGATCCCGACGAGCGAGAAGTACCCCTTTTTGTCGAAGCTCACGCGGATGTCGGCGGCGTGCTCGGTGTCGGACTCGGTCCACCTCCGGAAGTCGCCCTCCGCGGTCTCACCGAAGTCGAAGACGACACCGCAGGCATCGGTGACCTTCTGCAGCGTGGTCGCGATGTCGAGGTGCAGGTCGCTGTCGCCGTCGAGGAAGGCCACCTTGATGACCTTGCCGGGCAGCCATCGCCGGAGGTCGGAGACGACGAACTCGAGCCCGAGGTCGCCGCTGTACGAGAGCTCTTGCAGCTTCGCATTCCGAATCTCGACCGTGGCGGCCACATCGTCGGGGAGATCGTCGAAGAGGATGTCGCCGTCCTGCAGCTGGCTGAAGAAATCCATGACTCCCCCTCGAATCACGTGCGCCCCTATGGAGGAGCCTCGGCATCCACCCATCCCTCGACGAGGGTCCCGGGGCGCAACCGAACAATCGTCACCCCCGTCCTACTCCCATCGCCGGAAACTGACCAGTCCTCAGTTCAGGGGACGGGCGTCAGTAGAACAAACGTGAGGTGCATCTCAGGGAATTCTTGCCGGGCGGTTCGTCGGGGGTGTATGAAATAGCCACTGCACTCGGCCCCGAACGTATTCGGTCAGAGGAGCGAGCAGCAGGCCGGGTTTAACGGCAGTGCCGTCCTCTGGAAATGGCTCGGGCCTGACTGCGCCCGCACGAACTGGTATTTCCTGTGGAGCACCTCGATCAACCGATTCGAGCGAGCCGGATGGTGCCGCCGCCCGCGGACTGACGCCTACGACATTCGTTACAGGATCTACTGGCGTGGCTAGCTCCGGCCCCCGTGGTGAGTCGCCGTCGTAATCGGCATATAGAGATCTACTTCCAGATCCCCGCAAGGTAAGCGTCCGTCGGAATGGGGGTCCGCTCGTCGAACCACGCGGCGCCGAGGCTCGACATTCCGGCGTCGTACTGCCACGCTCCGGCGAGCGATGTGTTCGTCGTCGTCGCCTTGTTGTACGACGTGAAGCTGTTCGTCACCTCGCCCCACTTGGTGGTGTACATCGAGCCGAACACGTAGGAGTCGCGCGCGAACAGCTGCCCTGCCTCACCGGCGCCGTTGATCGCCTGGCCCATCTTGGGTTCGTAGGCGCCATCCGGCAGCGGGTATCGCACGCGGATGGCGAAGACCTGCGCCGCGAGGATGGAGTGCTCGATCGTGGCGAAGGGGGTACCGATCTCGGGGTCCTGCGACTTGGGTCCGCCGAGCTGGAGGGCGCTGTTGATGCCGCCGAAGATGGTGGTGTCCCGGACGGTGAGGCCGCGGTAGGCGCCGTTGCCGTACATCTGCAGGGCGTCGATGTGGTCCTCGGCGCCGCTCGGGCGGAACACGGGTGCGATGTAGCATCCTTCCCAGATCGAGTCGGTGATCATCGAATTGGTGCCGGCGGCGAAGCCCATGGGGTCGTTGATGTCGACCTTCGCGTCGGCCATTACGACCTCGTACGCGTTGCATTCCCGAGTGACGCCGTTGGACGACGTCATCCGGAATCCGTTGGAGACCTTCGAGTGCGCCCACGTGGTGCGGGAGCAGTCGGTGAGCATCACGGTGCGCCCGTTGATGCGTGCGAACGTCACGCCCTTGACGTTGGTGATGCGGGCGGAGTCGGCGATCGTGACAGACCCCCATCCGTTCTTCGGCGAGACGAGGACGTTCTTCGTCGCCGTACCGCGGCCGACGTTCTTGAGCACGGCCTGCGAGCCCGAGGAGGCGCCGAAGCCCGGGAGCTGCCCTGGTGCGATGCGGATGTGCACGCCCCTGCCGATGTCGGCGTCTGAGACGGCGGCGATGGCCTTGCCGATCGCGGCCCAGTCGCAGGGGACGTCGATCACCCTGCCGAACGTCGAGCCGAGCTTGGGCGTGTTGGCCGGCCAGTGCGTACCGTCGGGCCCGTACGCGCCGCTCGTCGTGGCGGTGCTCGTGGTCGTTGCCGCGGCCGCGGGTGCCGGCGCGGCCCCGCGTCGGAAGACGGGGTACAACGGATCGAGCGTGTCGCTGAGCAGGAGCGGCGCGGTGGCGACGGCGGCGGTGAGCAGCGTTCGTCGGGAGATGGGACTGGACATGTTCGGGTCCTCCGTGGATCCGTGGACGGTTCCGTTGCGCGTCCCCTTTTCGCGGCAGACGCGGGTCCACCGAGCGTCGATGCACGAAGGCCCCCTGTGCGACCGTCGCACGAATTCCCCCCGTGCGACCGTCCCACGGTAACCCGGGATGATTAACCCGGCATTACAGACTCGCGACAAGTCTCAACACGATCTCGAAGGTTCGGCGCGATCGAGAATGCGCAAACCCCGTATTTCCTGTTGTGGTCGAGTAAGGACGAAGGCGATATCGAGACCCGAAACCTCCGACACCCGACGGAAACGTCGGCGGAACTTTCCAGGGTTACGCTGAATCGATGACCTCGAACCGCTCGGATCGTCGGCTCGCGGCATCCGCTCGACTGGATGCCCTCTCGCCGGCGCCCACTCCGCGGGTCGGGATCGGACGCGGCTGGGTCTTCCTCGTGACCCTGCTGTATTCGGTCGGCCTCGGCCTGATGCTGTTCTGGCCGGTGCACGTCGACGGCGAAGGCGGCCTCATCGACCCCGGCTGGCTGCTCGGCGTGCTCGGCTACTGGGGCATGTCGCCGGAGGTCCGCTACCCCCTGGTGGAGATGGCGGGCAACGCGCTGATGTTCGTGCCGCTCGGGGCGCTGTGGATCGCGTGGGTGCGCCGGCCGCGGTGGTGGAGCGTGGTCACGGCGATGCTGATAGCCGTCGTGGTCAGTGTGGCCGCCGAGTACGTACAGGCGCGCTACCTGCCCGATCGCACCTTCGACCCGCGCGACATGATCGCGAACACGCTCGGCGCCGGCATCGGCGCGGCCATCGCTTTGGTCGCGGTGAGATCTTGGTATCGGCTGGCCGATCCCGAACTGCACTTGCCCTTTCGGCCCCCGAGTTAGGCAACAGCCGGCGCAGTGCAGCGGCCGATCAACCGGCCACAGATCATCGCATTGGTCAAGCTATTGCTTCAGCTCCTCGAACCCATCACGGACAATCCTCGCCAACGTCTCGAGGCTCTCGCGAAGAAATACGAGCTCATCGATGATGCGTTGCTGCATGTCGTCTTCGACCGCGCCGACCGCGCTCTCGGCGAAGTCCGATTCTGCTCCACGCCCTAGCGGCTCCGCGAAAGGTTTGGCCTTGGAGAGCTTCTCAACGAGATCTGCTGCATCGGACGAATTCATCGTGACCTCCAATATCGCTTCCCGAGCCATGCTCGTGATCGGATCACCCTGCCTGAGCATCATCCCTGGGTGGTTCAGGCTGCGCACTCCTCGGTTGATCGGGCTGAGCAGCTATCCGTGGTTCAGCCTCAGCCTCCTGGGGTGGTTCAGCCTGCGTGCCCCTGGACGGTGCATGCGATTCCCGCGTGTCCTGCGCTCGAAGTCGGGGCCTTGACTCCAAGCTCGCGATCACGTCATCGACTTCCGCCGTTCGCTTTGCAAGCGCCTGATTCGCCTGTGAAGTCGCACGAATGCCAAAGTACGCCGTAACAATCGAGACGACCGGCGTGGCGAAGACGCCGAAAGCACCAGCAATCTGGTCATCGGCTACCCCGCCCCACATCATTATCACGAATACGATGCCCAAGACGAGTACCGCGATGATCGCAACCCATACCGCCTCGGCGCCGATACTGCGCGCCCCGTCACCCGTTCCGGTGTTGCGTTTCTCCGGCATGACGCCACCTCTCGTCGCTGACAGGCGCAACCAAGACGAACTATAGGGTCATGCGCGCGTGCGCGCTAGAGACGCCGCGCAATTGCTCAACGCTGAGGACGGAAAGTGGGTTTACTCGGTTGGTTCGTTTCTCACGTCCTCGGATTTTGGTGCATTTCGTTCGACACATCTCGATGCGATTCATCGACGGCTGGAAAAAACTCAACTCGGCGTCGCGGGCGGAACTCGAACTCGCTAGCCATAGGACCCCGCCTGTGGCGTGACGGGAAGTCCGCCCCCATACTGGACGGCGGGGGTGATTCGGCTCATCGTCGTGTCGGCTGGGGCTTCCGCAGGCGGCTTCGACGAGAGGCTCTTGAGATGATGGAACTGACGATCGGCTTCCTTTTGGAAGTCGGAACGCTCCTTCTCCAGGAGTATGGACGCTCGCGTGAGGAAGCCGAACGGAAGACAGGTGCCGCCGCACCGACCCTGAACATCGCTCCGCTGCTCACGTCCCTCGACGCATTGCAAACGTCGACCGATGAGATCGTGGACGTCCTCAAGCATCCGACCCGCACGGCGGGAGACGAGATGCTCGATCGCGCAAACTATGCATTCAAGCGCGGATGGTATGAGGAAGCGCAACGGGATGCGAGCGAAAGCGTACGGCTCTTTCCATTCCGACCAGCGGCGCAGCTGCTGAGGGCGATCTCCTCGCTCGCCGTCGGAGACGCGCAAGCGACTGTCGATGCCCTCTCGGATACCGTCCGATACTCCGTCGATGAGGAACTCCCCGTTGGATGCACCGCGGCGCTGATCGCCGCGAATCTCGCGGACGCGTCCAACGCGCCAGATGCGGCCATCGACGGTCTACGCGAGTTTCGCGAGAAGTCGGGCGATCGGTTCCCGGAGATTCTGATGGCTTTGCACCTGCGGATCCCAGACGACGAGGACGTCCTGACCGCTCTCATCGGCACCCTCGTGGGCATGGGAGTTGATCCGAACCACCCGAGTGACCGGATCCGCGGGATCACCCGACAACTCGATGCCTTCTTCGAATCGCGTTCACGATGTGCCGCCGACTTGGAGCGGGCGCGTCGGGACGTCGACGATGCCGAGGCGAGGCTCGACCAGGCCGGAGCTCGCAGTCTGCCGAAGGATCAGCGATTCCTCGCATTTCTGACCGCCGTCGACGGCGTTCGACTATCACACCGGGGGACTCCATCCACCGGGCAGGTCCTCGCGGCGTACACGGGTGCGTCCGCGGACGGTGCCGCCGAGGTCGAAGCCGCGGAGCGGATACAACAACGCGCCAAAATCTACGAGGCACTCGACGTCAAGGACGTGGGCCCAATTAGGCGCACCGCAGACCTCGAAGAGATGCGCTCAGCCTTCGAGGCGTTCATTCATGCCGCGGCCGATCTACGTTCGGCGAGGGAGCGGCTCATCGAGGCAGAGACCGCCGCGTCGACGCTTCCGCCGATCTCTGAGAAGCCAGGACCATACCTGCGCGCTGCATATCCGGTTCCGCTGTCCATCGCCGCGGGCGGACTGACCGAACTTCCAAACTTTGGTGCCAGCTTGGAAACGCCTGTGGCCGGCAAGGGGACGGGCGCTGAAGCAAAGACGAAGGCGACGCGAAAGCCTGAACCGAAGGTGAGAATCACCCATGTCGTAAACAGCCCGAAATGGCGCGCGAACGTCCGGTTCGGTGATGATCACGGCGACTGGTACACGCTTCGCGCAGCAATGGGCGAACCGATCACGTATTTCCGCGACGGCAAACTGCTCAAGAGAGGGAACCTGCTCCGGGGTACGCAGTCGGACTCGGTCGAAGTCGAGGTCCAGTCGCGCCGGTACCGGATCGTCCAGCATTGCACCCGACGCTGGCTCAAGGGCCCGTACATCGTGGTGTCGGTCGAGACGGTCCGCGGCCGCGTACTGGCGACGAGCGCCTTCTCCGTCAACTAGATGCCTCGGATCGATCCAGCAATTGGCTGGCCGGACCAGAGGTTAGACTTGGGCGCGCTTGGACGAACCGTCGAGCAACGACGAGATGATCACTGCGACGATGTTATCCATGTGAAACGACACGCCCGACCGGAACTCACCACCACCGGGCTTTATGAATGCGAGAAGCTGGGGAACCCTGCTGATTCGAGTCTTGGAATCGCGAGCACCACTGAAGATTGTCCGACTCTTCTCGTACTCAGCTACGATTCGCGACAAGTATCGCTCGATCTCCCGGAAGCTTCTTGCGAGGCTCTCGAACTCGGGCCGCTCGTCATCATAGCCATCCTTCCAAGCAGGCGGCTTGACTCCCTCAACGAGAGGTTCGATGAGTGGTGAAAGCCGATGGAGCTGCTCGAAGGTGAGCTGGATATCACTGATTGTGAGACAGGCATCGTCGTAGGTAGCAAGAGTGATCATGTCTCGAACCGCAGCCCGCACTGATCTGCGCTTCTTCTTCAGAAGATTGTAGGCGTCGAGAGCCTGGTCGAGAACCGTCCGAAGAATGCCGTCCTCCCTTCGTCGCTCCTCGATGCGCCGTTCACGGCCCTTCCGGTCTTCTTCGTCTACCGCCCGCAGCCGGTCCTTCTCAGTCAGATACCGCTGCTGGAAGATGAAGGCTCCGATACCGATGATGGCTCCGGCAGTAGCGACTACTCCGACCTGAAGTGCGGCTTTCGCGATCTCCGCATCGAGAGATTCGATATCACCGAACGTGGCCGCGATCACCACTCCGACTATGGCGACGAGGGCGATCGCGATGATGACAATCAGGAACGTCACCAGCGCCTGGAACACAGGTTTCGACCGCAGCTCGGTTCGAGGACTGGCCGGCGATTCGGCTTCCTCCGCCGCGGGCGGTATCTTCTCGAGCTTTGGGTCCCTCACCGTTCCCTCCATGCGAAGAACGTCGTCGCCCCTGATGACTTTGCCGAGGAGTTCACGATTCGTTGTGACCGCACTCGCTGTTACGTTCCGTGATACTCGTCCGCCTTGCACCCTGTTAAGTCCTCACTTGTGAGGACGTGATGCGGGCTATCAGGTGCGGTCTACGCCGCATTCGTCGGAAACGTCGCCCGCCCGCTGGCCCACCGCAGCAGCATCTCGAGCGGCCCGCGCCCCACGTAGCGCTGCCACAGCCAGGCGAAGAGCATCGACCCCACGACCAGGCCGATCAGGAGCGGCCACGAGTCATCCGTGAGCACGCCGTTCTCGGGGCGCTTGAAGAAGGAGATCACGATCAGGTGCGCGGTGTAGATCGTGAGCGGCATCGCGCCCATGGCGGTGATCGGCGACAGCAGTGCGGTCACGACACGGCGGAGGCCCGACCACACCAGAGCAGTGAGGGCGACGACGATCGCGACGACGCCGAGGCAGAAGCCGACGTTGCCGATCGTCATGAGGGAGGCGCGGACCGGGATCATCCAGTCGGCACCGGGGTCGGCTCCGAGCACCTGGGTCGCCGGCATTTCGCGCACGATCGGCAGGCAGACGGCGGCCGCGGTGACGCCGACGAGGCCGTACCAGGGCAGCACGCGGGGTGACGCGACATCCAGCCGCGCCAGGCCGAGCCCGATGAGCATGACCGGAACCCAGATGACCACCGGGTAGGAGCCCGTGATTATCCAGTCGACGACAATGCCGAAGTCGCCGTCGGATGCTGCGATGATCGCCGGGTCGCGCGCCGCCAGCGCGGTCACGGCCGGCATGACGGCGAGCAGCACGGCGCCGATGGCGATGGCGGCCCACGCGGGAATGAACAGCAACGGCAGGAGCACGAGGAACGCGATCCCGTACTCCTCGAGGATCACGACCACGAGCGGATTGAACATCGCGACGATCAGCACACCCAGCGCAATGAGGATGATCGCGCGGATCGCGATCTGTCCGCGCAGGATCCCGCGCCCCTCCGTGACCGGACGCGTCGCGCCCGTCAGCAGACCGAGCCCGATGCCCGCAGTCAGCGCGAACAGCAAACGCGGGCGTTCGTCGGCGATCGCGAGGAGGAACTGCCCAGGTTGCTCCGACACCGTCGGCGCCACGTGGGCCACGAACATGCCGATGAGCGCGAGGCCTCGCGCCGCGTCGACGCCCGTGACACGCTGCGCCGGGCGGGCGGCCGCTTGGAGAGGGCGTCCGACGCTCTCGCTCATGCCTGCCACTCTCGCACGCCGGGTTCCGCACGAGGTACGTATTGCCCCCAGTTCGGGGATGGGTCCGGACGTGCTCCATGTTCCGTTACGCCCGAGGTGTGGAGACGACGGCGGGTGGTAACCGTGTCCCCCAAAGGTCCTATGGCGGAAGGCGTTCGCTTCCTGCCACGATGACACCAGACCCGAGGATTACTTCGTTTTAGGGGGAGCATCATGAGTGACGAAGCCAATGCCACACCGATCGAGGACCCGGACGCAGGGGGCGGCGATGCGCAGATGGAGGGCGCGCCCGGCCCGGAGCGCGGCGCTGCCGAGGCCGACCTCGAGGCGCTGAGCAACGAAGAACAACAGTCCGCATTCGAGGAGGCGGGCGTGCCGAGCGACCTGGTCGCGCTCCGCGATGCGGTCGAGGCGACGCTGCTGGCAGCCTCCGGCGAACTGGAATCCCTGGCCGAGGAATCGCCCTCTCATGGCATCCTCGGCGTCGGCATCGGTCTGCCCGATCCGACCAGTCTCTCCATCGGCGGCGTGCCAGGCGAGCCGTCGTTGACCCTGTTCACCGAAGCTCCGCTGCCGCAAGAAGAGCTGTTGAGCCAGGTCGCCGAGAGCGCGGGCACGCGTGCGCTCTCCACCGTGCCGGTCGAGCAGGTCCCGGTCGGCTCGGTCGACGCGTACTCGTTCCGCGGGCGGCACCGTCCGGCGCCGGGCGGCGTCTCGGTCGGGCACACCAGAATCACCGCGGGCACGCTCGGCAGCCGCGCGATAGGTCTGACGGCCCCGTGGTCGAATCGCCACCTCATCCTCAGCAACAATCACGTGCTGGCGAACTCGAATGATGCCGCGGTGAACGACAGCATCGTTCAACCCGGGCCGACCGATGGAGGACGCCACCCGGGCGACCAGATCGCCGTGTTGGCGCGCTGGGTGCCGATCACGTACGGCGGCGCGGCCAACTTCGTGGACGCCGCCTTCGGCTGGGCGTGGGCCGACCGGGTCCGCGGCGAGCAGTACTTCCTCTCCGGAGGCGCGGCCGCGTACTACCGAACGGGCACGGCGCCGCTCGCCGCGTCGCTCGGTATGGTCGTCGGCAAGAGCGGTCGAACCACCGGCCTCACGCAAGGCCGCGTGACGCAGATCGGCGTGTCCGTCAACGTCAACTATGGATCCGGTCGCGTCGCGCTGTTCCGCAACCAGATCGCGATCCAGTCGGTCAACGCGAACCCGTTCTCCGCCGGCGGGGATTCCGGCTCGGTCATCTGGCAGTGGGCGACCGGGCTCAGGCCGGTCGGTCTCCTGTTCGCCGGTGGTGGTGGCACTACCTTCGCCAACCCGATCGGCGCTGCGCTCGCCGCGCTGAACATCCGGCTGCTGCCCTGATCGCAACGCAGAGGGACTTCCATCAGGAGGGAGAATTGGAGAGATTCCGAGAAGGCTGAGGAGGTGGCGTCATGAGCGATGCTGAGCAGCCAGGACCCGACTTCTCCGGTTCCGGCCCCGTCGAGTACCGTCCTGACGACGGTGCGATGCCCGGGGCGCTCGAGCAGGTGCTCGGGGGCGAAGAGGCACGGCTGCTTGCGACTCCCGGCGTCACCTCTGTCGGCCTCGGGCACGGCCCGACGGGCGGCGAGGCGGTCGTGATCGGCGTGGTGGATGAAGGCGTCGCGGCCCGACTGCCGTTCGAGATCGCCGGCCTCCCCGTGGTGATCGACGTCACCGGCGAGGTGCGCGCTCTACCGGCGGACTGAGCAATGGAGGCCTGAACAGAGTCGCCTATGAGCCGGCGCCGAGTTGCGGAATGAACGCGGCGAGCGTCGCAGTGATCAATGGCACGAACAGGCTCAATGCGGTCAGCGGGTTCCGAAGCAGTGAAACGTCGAGGTGAAGCAGCTTCTGTAGCCTCGCGCGGTCGTTGACCCACGACTCCGGTGGAAGCCCGTTCGGCGGGAGGGGATAGGCCCTCTCCAGGACCGCGAAGGCACATGCCCGCCACGACGCGACGAGCGGGAGCGAGATCACGGCGAGGATCGTCGCGAAGAACGCACCGTAGAGCAGCACGCTCGACGCCGGAAACGTCGTGGTGTCGTCGGGAAAGGCGCGGAGGAACACCGCCCGCAGCGCACCTGAGGTGGTGATCGCCGCGACGACGGCAATCGCGAATGCGGTCACACACGCAACGAGCAATTTCCAGAGCAGCAGGAGTCGAGCGACCTGTCCGTCTTCGATCGCCGGTTCACCCGAATCGGTCGGATCCTCATCGGTCTTCCGCTTGATCGCATCCTCCAACTGATGGCACTCGACGTGCGCGAGCCAGACGAGCGCCAGCCAGGGGATGCTCGATACGAGCCCGAAGATCAGGACCGTCCGGGTCCTCGTCGGAAGATCCTGAATCGGCCACTCCACAGTGTTGCGCATCTGCAGGATGAAGAACGCGATCAAGCCCACGATGACGGCCGCGACGATCACGTACGTCCACACGCGCCATGTGGGCGACTCGAGGCCCCAGTCGCGCCGGTTGAGGAGGATCCGCACCGCGCTGAAGAGCACCGCGACGAAGACCACGATCGCCAGGGCGCCCACTACCGTCCATGCGAACCAGGCGGCGCTGCTGGTGAGTTCATCGCTGGCCTTCGTGCCGGTGGAGGCGTTGAGACCGAGAAGCGCGGCAGCCCCCAGGAGGCCGCCCAGCGCGACAATTGTGACCGCCGGCGGTGGAATCCTCCAGTGCACGATGCCCCCTCAACCGAAGACGGAGGCCGCACCGATACTCGCTGCCCCTCGCTCAATGGTCACGATGATGGCACGTCAGCAGGCAAAAAAGGGGGCCGCTTGCACGTACGCGTGCGCGAGGGGCGTGGCATCCGCGATGTCGAGCCCTCGGGTCGGCGCGCTCATCACCTCAGGGGCGGCCGAGGCCGTAGTAGGTCCAGCCGGCGGCGCGCCAAGCGACCGGGTCGAGCACGTTGCGTCCGTCGATGATCGTCGGGGTGCCGACGAGCGAGGCGGTCGCGACGGGGTCGAGGCCGCGGTACTCGCGCCATTCGGTGACGAGCACGACGAGGTCGGCGCCCTGCAGCGCGTCCGTCGTCGAGGCGATGTAGTCGAGCTGCGGATGGCGCCCTCGCGCGTTGTCGATGCCCTCCGGGTCGGTCGCGATCACTTCAGCGCCGAGACCCTTGAGCTGCACGGCGACGTCGAGCGCGGGCGAGTCGCGCACGTCGTCGGAGTCGGGCTTGAACGTGACGCCGAGCACCGCGATGCGCTTCTGGTAGACGGAACCGCCGAGCGCCTCGATCGCGAGGTCGACGACGCGCTGACGACGGCGCATGTTGATCTCGTCGACCTCGCGGAGGAAGCCGACGGAGTCGCCGCGGCCGAGCTCCTCGGCGCGAGCCGCGAAGGCGCGGATGTCCTTCGGCAGGCAGCCGCCGCCGAAACCGACGCCGGCGTTGAGGAAGCGGCGGCCGATGCGGGCGTCGTGGCCGATCGCGTCGGCGAGCTGCGTGACATCCGCACCGGTGACCTCGGCGATCTCGGCCATCGCGTTGATGAAGCTGATCTTGGTGGCGAGGAACGCGTTCGCGGCGACCTTCACGAGCTCGGCCGTGGCGAAGTCGGTGACGATGCGCGGCGTGCCGGCCTCGATCGCGGTGCGGTAGACGGCGTCGAGCTGCTCGACGGCCTGCTCGTCGCCGTCGGCGACACCGTAGACGAGCCGGTCGGGCGCGACCGTGTCCTTCACCGCGAAGCCCTCACGGAGGAACTCGGGGTTCCAGGCGAGCCGGGCGTGGGGTGCGATGGACGCCAGCCGCGAAGCGAGCCGCGCCGCCGTGCCGACCGGCACCGTGCTCTTGCCCACGACCAGCGCGCCCTCGGCGAGGTGCGGCGCGAGCCCGTCGAACGCCGCGTCGACAAAGCGCATGTCGGCGGCGTCGGAGCCCGGCGCCTGCGGGGTGCCCACGGCGATGAAGTGGATCTCGGCGCCAACGGCATCCGCCATATCGGTGCTGAACCGCAGCCGGCCCGACGCGGTGGCCGAGGTGAGGATGTCGGCGAGTCCGGGTTCGAAGAACGGCGGGCGCCCGGCGGTGAGTTCGGCGATCTTGCGTTCGTCGACGTCGATACCGACGACCTCGTGGCCGAGTTCGGCCATGGCCGAGGCGTGCACGGCGCCGAGGTAGCCGCATCCGATGACCGAGATCTTCATGGGTGCCTTCCTGTCGACCGTGTCTACCGCGAGCAGTTCCTCGAGGAACGCGACCGTGTCGTGCCATCCCTCGACGGCCTTGGTGGGCACGCCGAGGGCGATCACCGGGAAGTCGTTGCCGCCCTCGTCGAGGCGATCGCCCACGAACAGCATGTCATCGAACTCGATGCCGGTGGCGTCGCGGAGCTTGCGCATGCCGTACGCCTTGTCGATGCCGCGGCGGGTGATGTCGATCGACGTGCTGCCGCCCGAGCGCACCTCGAGGTCGGGCAGGTCGACGGCCACGGCGGCGCGCAGCGTCGACTTCTTCGTGCCATCCGGGTCCCAGGCGGTCTTGACGTTCACCGGCGCCGCCTGGCCGAGCGCCGAGAACGTGACCTGCGAGTGCCGGTTCTCGATCACGGGCCCCCACGTCTGGGTCGCCCAGAACCCGAGCCGGCGCGCGTGCGCCTCGAGGGCCTCGATCGCGCGGCTCACCTCATGCTCGGTCAGCGTCTCGGCGTAATGGCGGCGCCACTCCCCGGCCTCGTAGCGGTAGTACTGGGTGCCGCAGGTGGGCATGAGGTGCAGCCGGTCGAGACGGGCAGCGGATGCCGCGGCATCCGTCTCGGCGCGAGCCGCGAGCGGTGCGAGCACCTGGTTCTGGAACTGCGTGTAGGCGCCGCCCGAGATGATGCACACCTCGGTGCGCTCGAGCAGGCGCAGCAGCGCGTCGACCATGGCGGGGTCGAGCGCCGACTTCGAGGGCGCGAGCGTGTCGTCGAGGTCGAAGGCGATGAGGGCTGGGATGGGCATGCCGGTCCTCCGGGGTCAGTCGTCGATGGTGGCGGCGAGCTGCTTGATCCAGGGGCGCAGTTCGATGCCGAGGTCGTCGCGGTCGAGCGCGAGCTGGATGGTCGACTTGATGTAGTCGAGCCGATCGCCGGTGTCGTACCGGCGGCCGCGGAACACGATCCCCACGACCTTACCTTCGGCGGCGAGCTCCTGCAGGGCGTCGGTGAGCTGGATCTCGCCACCCTTACCCGGCGGCGTGCGCTCGAGGATGTCGAAGATCTCGGGCTGCAGCACGTAGCGGCCGATGATCGCGAGGTTGGATGGCGCGACGTCGGCCGACGGCTTCTCGACGAGTTCGGTGACCTTGACCACGTCGGGGTGCTCGGTCGGCTCGACCGCGGCGCAGCCGTAGAGGTGGATCTGCGACGGGTCGACCTCCATGAGCGCGATCACCGTGAGGCCGCTGGCGCTGCACTGCTGCAGCATCGGCGTGAGCAGCGCATCGCGCTCGTCGATGAGGTCGTCGCCGAGCAGCACCGCGAACGGCTCGTCACCGATGTGCCGGCGCGCGCGGAGCACGGCGTGCCCGAGTCCCTTCGGATCGCCCTGCCGGACGAAGTGGATGTCGGCGAGGCTCGACGAGTGCATGACCCGCTCGAGCTTCGACTGGTCGCCCTTCTGCTCGAGCGTGTGCTCGAGCTCGGTGACTCGGTCGAAGTGGTTGGCGAGCGCGTTCTTGTTGCGCCCGATGATGACCAGGATGTCGTCGAGCCCCGCGCCGACCGCCTCTTCGACGACGTACTGGATGGCCGGCTTGTCGACGACCGGCAGCATCTCCTTCGGCATCGCCTTGGTGGCGGGCAGGAAGCGGGTGCCGAGGCCCGCGGCGGGAATGACGGCTTTGGTGATCTGCTGTGTCATGTGTGGTCGGAACCTCCTGGGTTGCAGCTGGGCCAAAGTCATCGCGCCGTGGACGCTGCGACTCCGACCCGCTTCGGTTGTGCTTCGGGGTCGCCTCGGCGAGGCGCCGGTGACCGAGGTCGCCGCACAGAACATCGGGCCGCCCACCCCCGTCGCGACGGCACAGTCTCACTGTAGGAGACCAGTGAGTCGCATCACCATGCGGGCGATTTCGACTTCATGAATGATTCGCGTCGATCTGATCACAGAGCGTGAGGTCGATCGCGGCGTCACGACGGCGCGCACATGCCTTCCTCGGCTGCCGGTGGAAAGCACCGGCACGTCATGGCTGAAGATGGTCAGCGTCTTGAGTTTGACACCGGCATCGCGCCAGACAACGGGGCCTGAAATCGGACTATCGCCGAGCATTTCTCAGGGAGTAGCATTCGGCCAGGTCACGAGGCTGGGGGGCGATGATGACCGCAAAGGAAGACGCAGAGCGAGCCAAGATCGAGGCTGAGCTTGAGGAGTGGAAATCGCCGTGGGCTCGGGCGAACCGGAGACGTACGGCCGAAGCAGCAGCCGACGAAAAAGGCATGGCAGGTCTCAAATCCCAGAGCGAGCTGGCTGCGAGCCTCGCCGCGGGCCTGAACGGCGGGACATCCAAGGCGTCTGGGGGCGCTCCGTACAAGTCCCGCTTGGTCTCGCGCGCGCTGATGAAGGCCTGTACCAACATTGTTAGCGACAACTTCGACTACGTGTCCGGCCGCCGCGTCGTTGTGACGCTCAACGCTGATTTGCTCCACCAGGCAATCGACTACGCCGCGGTCGCGGCAGAGATGGAGGCACTGCAAGCCACGTCCGAGAAGGTTCAGCAATCAAGAAGCCAGTTCACTGACCCCATCACGACGCTCGATCCCTTGTCCGTGGCCATCACCGCCGGCGTTGCCCTGCTTTCCTCCCTTCCCAAGCTGTTCACGGTCAACCACACGGTGGAGACTGCGGATGTCACGGTTGACAGCACGACGGCCCAGATCGCGATGGTCTCCGCACTCAAGGCGCGTCAGGTTACAGCGTCGACTGAACACTTCGCGCGACCCGCTCCGAACGGGTTGGTGAAGAAGTATCTTGATCTTCAGTCCAACCTTCGTGCGGCTGGCGAGGCGGTCCCCTTCCTTGAACCGGTAGCCGGTGACGACGATGCGACCAAGGCCAAGCGAGCGACGGCGAAGATTTCGAACGCGGCTCTAATAGAGGCGATCGCACTGTTCCTTCGCACCGTGGCTACGCCGTCGCCCGATTCAGGCTCCAGCTTGCTCAGCCGCGCCCTGGCACACGAGTCGTATGCCGCAATTCCATCGCCGGATGGCACGAGCGGATCGCAAGGATGCGTTCTTATCTACATCGGGACGCCGACGGCCGACGTAACGAGCGATCTCATGGAAAAGATCGGGGACGACAAGATCGATGCGGTCGCGTCAGTGAGCCTTCCCTACATGATTGCTGCACCCGACGGCAATACCGTCGCCGCAGGAGTGGAATACGGCAGCACCGCGGTCATGCTTACTCTCGGACGACTTTCGGACACGCCGTTCTCTGATATCTGATTCTGCGGCCGCCCGAATCGATCGGCCTGGGCTGAGAGATCGCCGCCGGCCTCAGCAGGGCGCGTCGGCCAGGGTCACCGTCGTCGGGTTGATCATCGGCGTCACCCGCACCTCGGTGGGGCCGAACACGCCGCCCGGCGCGCCCGCGAAGGTCGCTCGCACGACCGCGGTCTGCTGGTTCTGCAGGTCGATCGTGAACTTCTCGGCGGGGCGGTTGAGGTCGGTCACCGACGGGCCGGTGACCGTATCGAGGCCGGCCTCGGGCACCTCGATCGAGGTGGTCGTCGCGCCGACCGGGCCGTACAGGAACACCTCGGTGCGGTAGAAGTCGTACAGGCCGCTATCGACGTACGCCGGCAGCTCGATGTCGGCGGGGATGTCGAACCGCAGCCGCGTCTCGACCGTGTAGGTCGGCGCGTCGGGCGTGCACGCGTTGGTCGTGACGGTCGCCTCGGTGCGCAGGTAGTAGTCGATCTTCGACGACGAACGGTCGCGGAAGTACACGCCGACGACCGTCGCGCCCTCGTTCGTCTCGGGCAGCACGCCCTGCAGCCGGGTGCCGTCGTACAGCGCCTGCGCCTCGGGGCTGTTGCTCCACATCATGAGCGAGCCGTTGTTCGCGGCATCCGTCACCGCCTGGGCCATGGCCCACACGTCGTAGTCGACGCTCATGATGCGGGCGAACACCGCGGATGCCGCGCCGGCGAAGTAGGCGTCGGAACCCTCGCCGTCGGGGAAGCGGAAGTACGCCTCGTTGAGGAGCTTCGAGACCACGTTCTCGCTGGTCAGCTGCTCGCCGTCGGGCAGCGTCACCGGACCCGTGACCTGCAGCAGTCGCGACAGCGCGATCGGGTCGATCGAGACGACCACGTCGGGCGTCAGGCCCTGGTCGCGCTGCCAGTACGCCGAGATCAGCTGCGCGGCCGTCGGGAAGTCGGGACGACTCGTCGTCGCGTTGACCTGATTGAGGAAGATGTCGTCGTACAGGGCCGCCGCGTTCGGGTCGACCTCGACCGGAACGGCGACCTTCGGGAAGTCGGCGCTGTTCACCTGGCGCGCCACGTTCACCGTGCCGTTGTCGACGCTCAGCAGCGTCTGCGCCGCCGGGCCGCCGCCGAGCGCGGCCGCCTCGGCGTTGTTCAGGAACGCGAGCACCACGTTGCGCGGGCCGTTCACGCCGAGCAGCTCGGCCACCGCGCTGAGCGCGCCGTTTAACTGCGGGATCGACTCGGCCGCGGTGGTCAGCTGGCCGTCGAACTCCTCGACCGCCTGCGCGACCGGCGGGATCGTCGCACTCGTGTCGATCGAGCGGATCTCGTCGTGCAGTTCGGTCACGACCGCCTCGGCCGCGCCCGAGATCTCGGTCGCCTCGCGCAGCGGCGCGACGTCGAACCCGCCCGTCGCCGGGTCGCGCCCAAGCGTAAACGTGCCCAGCAGCGCCGACGCCGGCGTCACGACCTCTGCGGAGACGTCGTCGACGCCCTCCGCGATGATGCGCACGGCGCGGAAGTTCTCGCCCACGCCAGGTACCGCCTCGCCCAGGCGCCAGATGGGGTTCGTCGTCGGCTCGACCGCCGACGCCGTCGACGCGGCGAGCCGCTCCGCGATCGGCGGCAGCTCGGCGAACCGGCGCTCGGCGGCCACCGACTGGAACTCGGAGACCGTCGAGCGGGCCTCCTCGAGGTCGTCGCGCACGGCGAGGGCGTTCGTGCCGAGCCACCACGCGGCGAGCCCGCCGCCCACGATCAGCAGCAGGAGCAGCGGCCAGAAGATCGCGTGGAAGATCCGCCAGCCCTTCCGCATCCTGCGGCGAGGGCGGCCTGAGTCCTCATACTGGTCGTCGGGGACGCGGACCAGCTCGTCGATCGTCACGAGGCCCCATCGTAGACGGCGGAACCCCGGAGATCGCCATGCGCGACCCCCGCGACATCCGCTCGCATCAGTAGGCGCCCTGTGCGCTCATCACCGCACGCGCCGTGCGGTACAGCAGGATCACGTCGCCGGTCAGCGACCAGTTCTCGACGTAGTACAGGTCGAGGCGCACGCTGTCGTCCCATGAGAGATCGGAACGGCCCTGCGTCTGCCACAGGCCCGTGATGCCCGGACGCACCAGCAGGCGGCGGAGCGCCCAGTCGTCGTACCGCTCGACCTCGGTCGCGAGCGGCGGGCGCGGCCCGACCAGCGACATGTCGCCGTTCAGCACGTTGAACAGCTGCGGCAGCTCGTCGAGGCTGTACCGGCGCAGGAACGCGCCGATGCGCGTCACCCGCGGGTCGGCACGCATCTTGAACAGCACGCCGTTGCCGTCGGTGCGGTCGAGCAGCGTCGGCAGCTGCGCCTCGGCGTCCACCACCATCGACCGGAACTTCAGCATGCGGAACCGCTCGCCGTTCAGGCCCACGCGCTCCTGCGCATAGATCGCGGGCCCCGGGCTGTCGCGCCGCACGAGCATCGCGATCAGCAGGAGCACCGGGCTCAGGATCACCAGCGCGAGCGACGCGACCACGAGGTCGAACGCGCGCTTCGCCGCGTACTTGCGACCCGTGAACACCGGGTAGTCGACCTGGATGAGCGGCAGCCCGGCGACGGGTCGCGCGTGGATGCGCGGGCCCGCGACATCGGTCAGCGCCGGAGCCACCACGAGGTTCGTCGACGTGCGCTCGAGCTGCCAGCCGAGCTCGCGCATGCCGCGCGGATCGATCGTGTCGGCGCCCGTGAACACCACCGTGTCGGCGCGCGCCTCCTCGAGCGCTCGATCGAGGCTCGAGTAGTCGCCGAGCACGGGGATGCCGGGCGCGAGCTCACGCGACGACTCGCCGTGCTCGGTCACCGCACCCACGATGCGCAGCCCCGCGACGCCGTCGCGCGCGATCTGCGCGGCCACGTGCGCCGACTTCTGGCGCTCGCCCATCAGGATGGCGCGGTGCAGGAACCGGCCCGCCTCGCGCTCGTTGATCAGCCACTTGCGCCACAGCCACCGCCCCGCGAGCAGGAGCGCCAGCCCCAGCGGGAACGCCACGAGCACGTACGCGCGACCCAGCTCGGACCGCAGCAGGAACGCGCCGATCGCGAGCACCGCGAACACGCGGATCGTCGCGTCGGCGATGCGCCGGTACTCGTTCGTGCCCGCGCCGATGATCGTGCGGTCGCGGGTCGCGAAGAACGACAGCGCTGCGAACCATCCGATCACGATGAGCGCCGACACCAGCGAGTAGCTGAGCAGCAGGCCGGGGTCGTCCTCCGCGCCGGTCTGCGGGATCAGCAGCTGCTCGCCCGACGTGCCGAAGCGGATGAACTGCGAACCGAACACCGCGACGGCGATGACGATCAGGTCGGTGATGCGCAAGCGCTTCGCGTAGGCACGCTGCCACTCGGCGACCACCTCGGCAGGGGTAACGGTCTGGGACTGCCGAGTGAGCGACATGCATCACCTCCGAACGCCGGCACTGCCTCGGGTACGGTGCCCGGCGTAAGCCCACCGTTCGGGCGCGGTGGGCATCGTCAGGCTACCCCGACGCGACGCCATGCGGGAGGGGCGATCGGAAGTCACCCCCGAATTGGGGAGAACTGAGCACGCCTCACACCTTTCGGCCGTGCAGCACCCCGCCGCTCTCCTGCAGGTAGCAGACACCGCACAGCGATTGGTAGGTGACGTCGACCCCGTCGATCGCGACCTGGTCGCCGTCGAACACGTACCGGCCGTCGATCAGCCGCCCGTTGAAGATCGCCTTGCGGCCGCAGCGGCAGATCGTCTTCAGCTCCTCCAGGCTGTGCGCCACCTCGAGCAGGCGACGGCTGCCCGCGAACGCGACCGTCTGGAAGTCGGTGCGGATGCCGTAGGCCAGCACCGGGATGTCGTCGAGCAGCGCGATCCGCAGCAGGTCGTCGACCTGCTCGCTCGAGAGGAACTGCGCCTCGTCGACCAGCAGGCAGCTCACGTCGCGACCCGTCTGCTCGATCACCGGCGTGCGCTGGCGCTCGAACAGCTCGAGCACCTGGTCGTCGGGCGTGATCGTGAAGTCGACGTCGCGCACCATCCCGAGCCGCGACACGATGCCGCGATCGCCCTTCGTGTCGATCGCGGGCTTCGCGAGCAGCACCTCGTGGCCGCGCTCCTCGTAGTTGAACGCGGCCTGCAGCAGCGCCGTCGACTTGCCGGAGTTCATCGCCCCGTAACGGAAGTACAGCTTGGCCATCTACTCGAGCAGTCCGTCCTCCGCCGCGCGGCGGATCAGTTCGGCGCGGCGGCCCGCGGGGCGGCCGACCCTGGCGTACTTGTCGCGCGCGCGACGCAGGTAGGTCTTCGCGCTCTCGTATCCGACCGACATGCGACGCGCGACCTCGGCCGTCGACAGGCCCTGCGCGTACAGCACGAGCGCGCGGCGCTCGGCGTCGCTGAGGCCCGCGTCGGCCGGAGCGCCGGGGTCGTGGTCGTCGGATGTCGCGGCGCCGGCGCCCGCCATCCGCTCGCCCCGCTGGCCCCGCCGGTCGCGTTCGGCGCGCTCGCCGCTCGCGACGCGCCGCGCGATCGCGACGAGCTCGGCCACCGGCAGCGTCTTCGACACGAACGCGCCGGCGCCCGCGTCGAGCGACCTCGCCCGCGACGCCTCGTCGTCGAGCGCCGTCACCACGACGACCGCCGCGCCCGCGGCCCGGCAGGCGCGGATGCGCGACTCGATCGAGATGCTCTCGTCGAGCTGCAGGTCCATGAGCACCAGGTCGACCGGGAACTCGGGATGGCGCACCAGGTCGAGCCACCGCGTCGTGCGGATCACGACCTCGAGGTCGTCGGCGTGCTCGTCGATCCAGTACGCGAGGCCGTCGACGATGATCGCGTGGTCGTCGAGGATGCCGACGCGGACCCGGCGGGGAGCAGCGGGGTCGGGATCGGGGGCGGACGCGGGGCGGGGGTCGGGCTCAGCCGGCGTCATAGCGGAACTCCACGCGGACATTCTCTCGCGTCACGGACAGGTCGCTGCGCAGTCCGACCGTGCGCGCGACGGCGACGAAGCGTTCGAGCTCGCGGCGGGTGGGCGGGTTCTCGCCGGGATCGGCCTCGAGCACGATGTGCCCCGACGGCCCCGACGACGAGGCAGACAAGCGGATGGCGCGCGCCCGCGCCGCGGTCGACAGCCACGACACGAGCGCCGTGATCGCCGGGCGCTGGTCGCCGGGCAGCCGCCCGGCCACGCCGCCGGGATCGTCGACCGTGACGGTCACGTCGCGCACCGCGGTGACGGATGACGCGAGGTCGTCGAGCCACGTCGACTCGATGCCGGCCTTCAGCGCGCGCCGCAGCGCCTCGGCGAGCGCTCGCGCCCGGTCGGCGTCGGCGACGCTCACGCGCTCGGCCGCCATGACGTGCGCGAGGAACGGCAGCACCTCGCGGCCCAGCACCGATACCCGACTCTGCTGCACCGACCGGGCGATGCCCGTTCGGATGCCCGCGTCGCGTTCGAGTGCGGCCGTGTTCGCCTTGCGCTGCCACGCGAGGGTCTCGCGCACGATCATCGACGAATAGCCGGCTGCGGCCGCCGCGAACGCGAGCACCGTCACGCCGTCGAGGATGATGACCGAGGCCGCCGCGACGCGCGGGAGCGAGTCATCCACCGACCCGATCTCGAGGATGCTGAGCACCGCCGTCGCGATGCCGCCGGCGATGAGCAGCGACACCCACGTGCAGAACGGGGCGACCGCGAGGATCAGCGCGCCGACGACGATCGGGCCGAACCGCGCGTAGTCGGCGCGATCGACGCCGATGGTGCCGACGAACTCGGCGATGGCGCCGCCGACCGCGAGGCTCACGGTCATCCACAGCCGGTCGACCGTGAACGGCGCGCGGCCCGGCATCGCCGACACCGACGCGACGAGCGCGGCCGCCGCGACCAGGGCGATCGCGAGCAACGAGAACGTGGGCGCGGTCACCTCGTTCCACTGCGCCGCGGTCACGCCGACCGCGACGCCCACCGCGAGCGCGGAGCCCACCACGACGAGCGGGGCGGCGGCGACCCCGCCGATCGGGTCGACCTCCTGCTGGGTGAGCCGCATCGCGCCGCTCATGCGCCGCCCTCCGGAACCGAGAGCACGACGGTGGTGCCGACGCCGGGCCGCGACCAGACGCGGACGGTGCCACCCTCCTGCTCGATGCGCCCCTTGATCGACGTGCGCAGGCCGATGCGGTCGTCGGGCACGGCGTCGACGTCGAAGCCGGCGCCGCTGTCGACGACGACGACCGTGACCTCGCCGTCGCCGGGGCCGACCGCGACCTCGGCCTCGTCGACGCCAGCGTGGCGGATGACGTTGACGAGGCACTGGCCGACGGCGGCCTCGAGCGCGTCGCGGCGGCGGGGGCCGAGGCGTTCGAGGGCGTCGGGGTCGCCGGCGAGGTGCACGGTGATGCCCGCGTCGCGGGCGATGCCGAGGGCCTCGGAGAGGGGTGGGGCGGTGGCGCTCGTGCTCGTGTCGATGCCGACGCGGGCGTCCGCGGTCGCGGTCGGGCCGGTGGGCGCGCCCGGTGCGCCCGGTCGGGTGCCGGATGCGTCGGCGCGGGCGCCGGCGCCGCGCCATCCGAGCCGGCCCGACCTGCTGCGGCCGCCGGCGTCGGCGGTGCCGGATGGCGCGGACCGCTGGTCTGCAGCGGCCGCGGCGTGCGCGTCGGCGTGCTCGACGGCGTCGGCAGCCCAGTCGCGGCCGACGATGAGGGTGAGGTCGTTGCGGATGGCGGTGCGCAGGCGGTCGTCGACCGGGCCGGATCCGGCGGTCGCGATGGCGACGAGATGGCTGAGCGCGGTGTCGTGCAGTCGGGCGATGGCGCGGAGCTCGTAGTCGTGGCGGATGGTGAGCTCTCGCGTCTGCTGGCTGGCCCGGTGCAGGGCGGTCTCGCGGCGGTCGACCACGCGGCGCGAGACGGCGTCGAAGGTGCGGGCGATCACGACGATGCCGAGGGTCGCGGTCGCCGCGAGGCCGGGCTCCCAGTCGGCACCGGCGGTGGCGGCGCCGAGGAACGCGGCGGCCTCCCCGAGGCCCCAGCCGAGCACGGCCCACGTGATCGCGATGCCCGATCCGACGCCGGCGCCGCCGACGAGCACGAGCGCGGCGCGGGAGAGGGCGACGAGCGCGGTGTCGGCGGCGTTGTCGACCTCGCCCGAGCCGAAGACGAGCGCCGTCAGGCCGTAGACGGCGGCGGTTCCGGCGATGAGCGAGAGGACGGTGAGCGTGACGGTGCCGTAGCGGGCGACGAGGAACAGCAGGAGCGCTTGGAGCGCGAGCAACGCGGTCGCGGCGAATGCGGCGCGCTGACGGTCGGGGCCCTCGCCGGCGGGGGTCGCGGCGGCGATCACCGACGCGATCGTGAGCAGCAGTGCCGAGCCCAGGCAGACGGCGGCGGCCCATTGCCCGGCGCGCGACAGCGCACGGCTGAGGGACTCGCGCGCCAGGTGCTCGGGCAGACCCAGCGTCATGTGTGCTCCGATCCGGCCGCGACGCGCACGGCCCTGCGCGGGATTATCGCAGGCTGCGGGCGCGCGGCCCAACGCCGGCGGCCCCTCGCGCTCGCGCGGTCGCCCGCCGCCGCGGCGAGTTGCGACCGGTCGCGGTCGGACGCGGCGGCGCGGGTCAGAACAGCATCGCGGGGGCCGCGGCGCCGAGGTCGACCTGGCCGAGTTCGGACGCCGCGGCGCGCGCGGCGCGCTCGCCCACGGTGGTCGTGCGGGGGCCTCGCCCGAGCGCCGAGGATCGCACTCCCCCGGTGACGACGTCTTCACGGCCCCGCTCGAGCCGGTGCGAGCGGATGAGCGGGCGGATGCGTGCGGCGAGCCAGTCGCGGTACTCGCCGGGCGCGTATGCGCTGGCGCCCGGGTACATCGCGCGGTACTTGGGCACGAGCTCGGGGTGCTCGCGGGCGAGCCACTGGAAGAACCACGGCTTCACGGCGCCGCGCAGGTGCAGCGCGGAGTAGATGACGCTCGTCGCGCCGGCGGCCTTGGCGCTGCGCAGCGCCTCGTCGAGGTGCGCGCGCGTGTCGGTGAGGTACGGGAGGATCGGCATCAGGAACACCGAGCAGTCGAACCCTGCGTCGCGCACGGCGGTGACCGTCGCGAGCCGCGCGGCGGTCGTGGGCGTTCCCGGTTCGATGGAGCGCTGCAGTTCGTCGTCGTACACCGCGATCGACATCGCCAGGTCGACGGGCACGTGCTCGCGCGCCGCGACGAGCAGGGGAAGGTCGCGCCGCAGCAGCGTGCCCTTGGTGAGCACGCTGAACGGCGTTCCGCTCTCGGCGAGCGCCTCGATGATGCCGGGCATGAGCGAGTACCGCCCTTCGGCCCGCTGGTACGGGTCGGTGTTCGTGCCGAGCGCGACGGGCTCATGCCGCCACGCGGGCCGCGCCAGCTCGCGCCGCAGCACGTCGGCCACGTTCACCTTCACGATGATCTGCCGATCGAAGTCCTCCCCCGCATCGAGGTCGAGGTAGTTGTGCGTCGGCCGGGCAAAACAGTATGCGCATGCATGGGTGCAGCCCCGGTACGGGTTGATGGTCCAGCCGAACGGGACGTAGGACTGGCCCGGCACCTTGTTGAGCGCGGATTTGGCGAGCACCTCGTGGAACGTCACGCCCGCGAACTCGGGCGTCTGCACCGATCGCACGAGGTTGTTCAGACGCGCGAGCCCGGGCAATGCATCCTGCTGATCGACACCAAGCTCCTGACCGTTCCATCGCACACGAACATTCGAACACATGTTCGAATGCAGGGCAAGCGGATGTCGCGGCGCGCCGCATCCTCGAGATCCCCCGCGCTGGTGACCGCCAGTCGCGGCGGGAGAGTGTTTGCAATCGGCTCGTGTGAGCGCGCCCTCACATGAGGGCGGGCCGACACGAACAGCTTGGAGACCACCCCCGCGATCATTCGCCCGCTCGCTCGCTCGCTCAGAGTGCCATGTGAGCGCGCCCTCACATCAGGGCGGGCCGATGCGAGCAGCTTGGAGACCGTCCCCGCGATCATTCGCCCGCTCGCTCGCTCGCTCGCCCAGAGTGCCATGTGAGCGCGCCCTCACATGAGGGCGCGTTCACACGAGCGATTTCGAAACCGTCGCCGGATTGAGGAGGGGCGGCGAGGTTCGAGACGGGCGCGAAGCGACCCTCCTCGATCCGCAGCGGGAGCAGGGTTTCGACACGGGTGCGGAGCGCCCTCCTCACACCCTCAGAGAGTGCGGATCAGCACGAAGCGAAGCGGCCGCCCCGCAGGACGACCGCTCCGCTCATGCCGCTCAGACTGGTTCGGCTACTCCTCGAACCGGTTCTTGAACGCGTCGGTGCTCTTCCCGGCGCCGTGGGACTTGCCGGGCACCGGTGCGACGGCGTTCACGGTCGACGCGTCGAACGCGAACGTGATGATCGCCGCCGCGATCGCATCGGCGTTGACGTCGAGGGCGTCGAGGTTGACGTTGCCCACGAGCGCGTAGTCCTCGGCGAGCGCCGCGTAGAGGGCCGCATCCTGCCCCTCACCGGTGAGGTTGTCGCACGGACGGTGGTAGCACGGATCGAGCGCCGCCCCGGCGACGCCGCCGAACGTGGCGGCCTCGGCAGCCGTCTTCGGCACCTCGGCGCCGGTGAACAGGCCCCCGGCCGGGACTCCCACCGCGATGAACGGACCGTAGTCGGAACGGCCCGAGAACTCGGTGTCGACGTACGGCTCGCCGCGGCTCGTGTAGAACTGCTCGAACACGTCCTCGATCTCGGCCGACCCCTCGGGGATGAAGCCCGGCGCGGCGGTGCCGCTCGAGTTGTCGCCGTCGTAGATGCCGAACGTGTAGTTCGGCGAGGCGACCATGTCGAAGTTGAGGTAGAGCGCGATGTTCGCGATCTCCTCGTCGGTCAACTGGTCGACGTAGTACTCGGAGCCGAGGAGACCCTCCTCCTCCGCACCCCACCAGGCGAACCGGACGGTGTTGTTCGGCTTGACCTTGCTCATCTGGATCGCCGTCTCGAGCAGGGCCGCCGATCCGGAGCCGTTGTCGTTGATGCCCGCGCCGTCCTGCACGCTGTCGAGGTGCGCGCCCGCCATGACGACGTTCGCATCGTTGCCGGTCGCGGTCTCGGCGAAGACGTTCCAGGTCGTGCGGGTCTCGGCCTCGTAGTCGACCGTCACCGTGACCGTCGCGCCCGGCGTCGACGCGAGGTCGGAGCCCGCGGCGAAGGTCGTGAAGACCGCCGGGATCCTGAGTCCCGTCGCGTCGCCGATCATGTTCAGCAGGCCCGTGCGCCCGGCCTGCCCCTCGTTCATGATGATGACCCCCGCAGCTCCCGCCGCCTGCGCGTGGAGCGCCTTCACCGCGAAGCCGCACGTGCCGCGCTGCATGAGCGCGATGCCGCCCACCGGGAATCCGGCGAAGTCAGCGGCCTCGCACCCGCTCGTGTTCGAGTTCGCGACCGGGCCGGGCGGGAGGACCAGGTCGACCGGCACCAGGGCCCCCGTCGCCGTGCCCTCGGGCACGCCGGTGTCCCACCGCGCGCGCAGGAAGTCCACCTCGTTGACGAAGGCCCGCGGGTTCGGGCTGACGCGGATCAGTTCGGAGTTCTCCTCGGTGTACGGGAACGGGAACTCCTGCACGACGGGCGTGTATCCCGCGGCCTCGAGCTGGTCGACGACGTAGTCGACGGATGCCTCGTACCCCTCGCGGCCCGCTGCGCGGTCGCCGTACTGGTCGGCGATCTCCTGGAACGCCTCGAGGTGCGACATCACCCCGTCGAGGGTGACGGCCTTCGTGATCTTGCCGACCGAGTTCGGGTTGCCACTCGGTGCCGCGTACGCGGGTACGGCATATGCGACGGATACGGCCAGGGCGCTCGCCGCGACGGCGGCGAGTGCCCGACGGCTGGTGGACGACATGACATCTCCTCCCGCGCGACGGCCCCCATGCCGTCGCGCTGTCTCCGAACCTAGCCACGCGCGACCCGCGGGGGAAGAGGAGGCACGAGTCCGGTTGCTCACGGCGAGCGCGAGCGCCGCCGGAAGCCGTTCGCTCGGCTCGTGTGAAGGCAGCCTCAATCGAGGCGGCCTTCACACGAGGTATTTCGAAACGGTCCTGCGGCGGGTCTCCGCACGACGAGTCCGGGCGACTCGGCCCGCCGTCGCAGCCGCCGACTCACCCCGACGACGCAGCAGGTCGACTACGCTGCGGCTCGCGCCGCCGCCCGGCCGTCGAGGGCGAGGGTCTCGCCAGCCCATCGCCGGCGCAGCCAGCGGTCGTGGCTGGCGATCACGACCGCGCCCGGGTAGCCGCCCAGCGCCTCCTCGAGCTCACCCGCGAGGGCCAGCGAGAGGTGGTTCGTCGGCTCGTCGAGCAGGAACACGTGCGGCGGCGACGCGATCACCAGCGCGAGCGCGAGGCGGCGCTGCTGTCCGACCGAGAGGCGCCCGACCGGGCGGTCCAGGTCGCGCGGTGCGACGAGGCCGAGGCCGGCGAGCGGCACGCGCTCGGCGCGCCGCTCCCCCAGCGTCCGGGCGTAGATCGCGCGCGGCGTGGCATCCGGATCGGCAAAGCGCACGTCCTGCTCGAGCAGCCCCACGCGCAGCCCGCGCCGGCGGTGCAGCACGCCCCGCTCGGGTGCGAGGCGCCCCGCGAGGAGCGCCAGCAGCGTCGACTTGCCCGCGCCGTTCGCCCCTGTCACGAGCAGCCGCGTCGCGGGCGCGATGCGCAGCGACTCGAGCTCGAGACGGCCGTCGACCGCGACCTCGGCCGCCTGCAGCAGCAGCCCCGACTCGTCGTCGAGGACGTGCGACCCCGACGGGATGCCCGCGAACGACAGCGGCGCCGGCGGCTTCGCCACCTGCGACCGCTCCAGCTCGGCCAGGCGCACCTCGGCATTGCGGACCCGACGCGACACCGCCTGCTCGACGCCCTCGCGCTTGAAGTGCTTGAGGAACTTGTCGTTGTCGGTGGGCGCGCGGCCGTGCGCGACCGAACGCGCCGACTCGGCCACGGCGAGCCGCAGCCTCCGCAGCTCAGCCTGCTCGTCGTCGTACTGCCGCTGCCAGCGAGCCCGCTCGTCGACGCGCACCGCGAGGTACTCGCTGAACGAACCGCCGAAGACCGTGCCCACGGATGCCGCGAGCACCGCATCGCGCGACCCCGCCCCCGACGGCCGACCCGACGCCGCCTGCGCGAGCGCCGTCGCGCCCGCCCGCCCCGGGTCGAGGTCGAGCAGCCCCGTCGCCGCACGATCGAGGAACTCGCGATCGTGGCTCGCGAACACGACCGGCCCGCGCCACGCGCGCAGGCGCTCCTCGAGGAACGCGGCCGCGTCGTCGTCGAGGTGGTTCGTGGGCTCGTCGAGCAGCAGCGCATCGGGCGAGGAGAGCAGCAGCGCGGCCAGCGCGAACCGGCTGCGCTGGCCGCCCGAGAGCTCGTCGACGCGCCGATCGCGCGCGAGACCCGACAGGCCGAGGCCGTCGAGCAGCTCGTCGCGACGACGGTCCACCGACCACACCTCGGCCCGCTCGGCCGCCTCGAGCGCGGCGGCGTACCGCTCGGCGGCGTCGGAACCGAGCTCCGGATCGGCGAGCGCCAGGGCGGCCGCATCGAGCTCGCGCTCGATCGATCGCACCTCGGCCACCGCCGACTCGAGCACGGCGTCGACGCGATCGTCGGGCGCGAACGGCAGCTCCTGGAACAGGATGCCCGTGCGGGCCGGGCGCGCGATGCGACCGTCCACGGCGGCGCCGGGCAGCGGATCGTCGTCACCGGGCGGCGAGCCCGCGACATCCGTGCGCGCCGCGATGAGCCGCAGCAGCGTGGACTTGCCCGCGCCGTTCTCGCCGATGAGCCCAAGGCGCTGGCCCGGCGAGACGGCGAACCCGAGGTCGGAGAGCACGCGCCGATCGCCGAAGGCGACGGACAACCCGTCGACGCGCAGGTGTGATGAGGAGGAATAAATGACTGGCATGAGGAAGGATCCCCTTCGCGAGAATGCCCCCGAGCCGTCGCCGGACGCCCACCGTGACGGCGGACGCGGACGACGCGTCGAACCGGTCGCGCACCACGCGACGGCGGCGGCGACGGCCCGGGAGCGGAGGATGGATCCCGCCGGGCATCTGCCGTCGCCAGGGTGCGCGCGAACACTGTCGCGATCAGCAGAAAGAGCACACCCCGGATGTCAACGGCGCCTCAGGCGCGGGACGATGGGATGTGCTCACTTCATAGCGGGGTCGACTGTAGCAGACACCACGGTCGTCGGTCGAGTACCACCCGGAGATCAGGCGGAGGCGAGCGCCGGCACCTTCTCGCGCGTCGAGACGGCGGCAACCTGCGGCTCGCCCGCGAGCTGCAGCGCGGCAGCGGTGCTCGCGAGCGACGCCGCGGCTCGCGCCGGGTCGTCGGAGAGCGTCGTGCCGTACGACGGGATCATCTGCCGCAGGCGCGGCTCCCACTCGGCGACGCGGTCGGGGAAGCAGCGCTTGAGCACCTCGAGCATGATCGGCACCGCGGTCGACGCACCTGGCGAGGCGCCGAGCAGGCCGGCGATCGTGCCATCCGCACCGGCGATGACCTCGGTGCCGAACTGCAGCACGCCGCCCTGCTTCGGGTCCTTCTTCATGACCTGCACGCGCTGGCCGGCGGTGATGAGTTCCCAGTCCTCGTTCTTCGCGGTGGGCATGAACGCGCGCAGCGCGGCCATCTTCTTGTCGCGCCCGGCGAGCAGCTCGGAGACGAGGTAGCGGACGAGGCTGAAGTTCCGGAGCCCGACCTGGATCATCGGGATGATGTTGTGCAGCCGGATCGAGAACGGCAGGTCGAACCACGTGCTGCTCTTGAGGAACTTGGGCGTGAAGCCGGCGTACGGCCCGAACAGCAGCGACGTCTCGCCGTCGACGACGCGCGTGTCGAGGTGCGGCACCGACATGGGCGGGGCGCCGACGGCCGCCTTGCCGTAGACCTTCGCGTTGTGCTGCGCGACGAGCTTGGGGTTGGTGGTGCGCAGGAACTGCCCGGAGATCGGGAAGCCGCCGAAGCCCTTGATCTCTTGGATGCCGGAGTGCTGGAGCAGCGCGAGGGCGCCGCCGCCCGCGCCGACGAAGACGAACTTCGCGCGCACCGCCTTCGGCGTGTTGCCGACCGTGTGCCGCACGCGCAGGCGCCACGAGCCATCCTTCTGGCGCTTCAGCCAGGTCACCTGGTGGTTCGTGTGGATCTCGGCCCCGCGCTGCTCGATGTCGCGCAGCAGCAGGTCGGTCAGGGCGCCGAAGTCGACGTCGGTGCCCGACATGGCGCGGGTCGCGGCGATCTTCTGCCGTCGGTTGCGCTTCTTCGCCATGAGCGGAGTCCACTCGGCGAGCGTGTCGATGTCCTCCGTGTACTCCATGCCGGCGAAGAGCGGCTGCCCCTCGAGCGCCGCGTATCGCTTGCGCAGGTACTCGACGTTGGCCTTGCCGTGCACGAAGGTCATGTGCGGGGTCGAGTTGATGAAGCGCCTCGGGTCGTCGATCGCGCCCGACTCGACGAGGTGCGCCCAGTACTGGCGGCTCACCTGGAACTGCTCGTTGATCGCGACGGCCTTCGCGGCGCTGACGCTGCCGTCGGGCGCCTCGGGCATGTAGTTGAGCTCGCACAGCGCGGCGTGGCCGGTGCCGGCGTTGTTCCACGGGTTGGAGGACTCCTGTGCGGCGCGGCCGAGACGTTCGTAGACGCGGATGGTCCAGTCGGGCTGGAGCCTCGAGATCAGGGAGCCGAGCGTGGCGCTCATGATGCCCCCGCCGATCAGCACGACGTCGACGGAATCCTCGGAAATCACGCGTTCCAGTCTACGACCGACCGGATGTACGAGTTGACCAGCCCCGACGCCGGGAGCCGCCACCTCGGCGACCGGTCCCCAAGAGGGCCGGGCCGGCCCCTGATCACAGCGCGGCGACGCCGCCGCCGATGAGGCCCACTCCCGCCGTGATCAGCGCCGCGGTGAGCACGATCGCGCCCGCCCACAGCAGCACGATCAGGCGGTTGGGCTTCTGCGGGTCGGTTCCGGTCACCGACAGGAAGAAGCCGGCCGGCATGAGGATGGCCGCGATCGGCACGCCGAGGCGTGCGAGCTGCAACCAGAACCCGTCGAGCGCGGCGTACGAGATGACGGCGAGGATGGCGATCGAGAGCACGAGGAGCACCGCGGCGTGCGCGTGACCGGCCCGGAAGAACCCCTGCTGCAGCCGGTTGGCGGCGACGTGCCCGCGGACGACGCGGGTGAGGAAGTAGCCGCCGCTCTCGACGGTGACGAGGGCGAGCAGCAGCACGCCGATCAGGATCAGGTCGTTCGGCGACGGCATGGTGTGGTCCTCTCGGTGGCGTTCATGATTGGATAGTTATACTCTCCAATATTAGAGAGCAGCACTATCCAATGCAAGGAGCAGACATGCGCATCTCCGCGCTCGGTGCCGCGGCGAGCCTCCCCGTCGCGACCGTGAAGTACTACCTGCGCGAGGGACTGCTCCATCCGGGAGTCGCGACCTCGGCGACGCAGGCGACCTACGACGAGACGCACGTGCGACGGCTGCTCCTCATACGAGCGCTCATCGGGCCCGTCGGACTCAGCGTCCAGCAGGCCCGCGCCATCCTGCAGCTCGTCGACGACCCGGGCGACGACCTCTACTCGACGCTCGGACGCGCGGTCTCGGCCCTGCCGCCCGCGACCGACCCGGCGCCCGAGGACGACCCCGATCCGTACCCGCGGGCACGCGCCGCCCTCGAGGCCCTCGGGCAGGTCTACGACCCGCGCTTCGCCGCGGTCGCCCAGCTCGAGTCGGCGCTCGCCGCCACCGAGGCGGCGGGCATGCCCATCTCGCACGACCGGCTGCTCGAGTACGGGCGTCGCCTCCGCGAGATCGCCGCCTACGACCTCGAGCACATGCCCGCGGAATCGCATGCCGCCGTCGAGTACACGGTCCTCGGCACCGCGCTCTACGAGCCCGTCATCCTCGCCCTGCGGCGGTTGGCGCACCAGGACGTGGCCGCCGGCCGCGAGCTCGGCGGCTGATCGGGGCGACCATTCCGCGCCGCTCCTCCGGGCTCCGGCGCCCGCTCAGAGGCCGAGCTCGTCGAGCGCGGCGTCCATGCGACGCGCGATCGCATCGTGGCCGTCGTCGTTCGGGTGGATGCCGTCGGTCGCCATCCACTCGGGGTGCCCCTCGATCCAGCGGGACGCCCCCTCGACGTGGTCGGCGTCGACGTCGGCCGCGGCATCCTCGACCCAGCCGATGATGCGGTCGACCGACGGCGGCCGCTCGTCGAGATACCAGAACGGCTCGACCACGACCAGGCGGGCGTCGGGGAGCTCGTCGCGCAGCCGACCGAGGTCGTCGTCGATGGCCGAGCGGATGTCGTCGGCCCGATCGGGCATCGAGAAGTTGTCGTTCAGGCCCATCGTCACGATCACGACGTCGGGAGCCGGTTCGAGCGAGACGATCCGCTCGACGAGGTCGCCGTCGTCGCCGAGGAACTCGCGGTTGTTCACGTAGCCGAGGCCGTCGACGCTCGGGTTGTACTCGGCCCAGCCCCGATCGCGCGCGATGATCGTCGACCAGCGCTGCGACAGGTCGCTCGTGCCCGTGCCGCGCGTGTACGAGTCGCCGTAGAACGCGACGACGTCGGCCGCCTCGCCCTCCGCGGGCGGCTCACCGTCGGCCCAGCCGTCGGACGACACGGTCCCTCCCGTCCCGGGCGACGTGCAGCCGGCGAGCAGGGCGACGGATGCCGCGACGAGCGAGGCCGCGACGATGCGCGTCGCGTGACGGCGAACGGCCCGCCCCGCGGGGAGCGGGGCGGACCGTTCAGGTGGCCTCATGGGCGTGTCGCCGATGCGCGCGGACGCGGCATCCGACTCAGACCGACGCGGGCAGCTTCGCCGCGACGAGCTCGGCGATCTGCACCGCATTCAGCGCGGCGCCCTTGCGGAGGTTGTCGTTCGAGACGAAGAGAACGAGTCCCTTGTTCTCGGGCGCCGACTGGTCCTGGCGGATCCGGCCGACGTAGCTCGGGTCGCTGCCCGCGGCCTGCAGCGGCGTCGGGATGTCGCTGAGCTCGACGCCGGGCGCGGCGGCGAGCAGCTCGGTGGCGCGCTCGGGCGTGATGTCGTTCGCGAACTCGGCGTGGATCGAGAGCGAGTGACCCGTGAACACAGGCACGCGCACGCACGTGCCGGCGACCCGCAGGCCCGGCAGCTCGAGGATCTTGCGGCTCTCGTTGCGGAGCTTCTTCTCCTCGTCGGTCTCGAGGTCGCCGTCGTCGACGATCGAGCCCGCGAGCGGGATCACGTCGAACGCGATCGGCCGCGGGAACTTGTGCGGCTCGGGCAGCGTCACGGCGCCGCCGTCGTGCACGAGGTTGATGGCGTCCTGCTCGACCGCGGCCTTGGCCTGCTCGAGCAGCTCCTCGCCGCCGGCGAGGCCCGCGCCCGAGACGGCCTGGTACGTCGAGACCACGAGGCGCTCGAGGCCGGCCTCGTCGTGCAACACCTTCAGCACCGGCATCGCGGCCATCGTCGTGCAGTTCGGGTTCGCGATGATGCCCTTCCGCGCCTCGTCGATCGCGTGCGGGTTGACCTCGCTCACGACCAGCGGCACGTCGGGGTCCATGCGCCATCCGCTGGAGTTGTCGATGACCGTCACGCCGGCCGCCGCGAAACGGGGGGCCTGCGCCTTCGAGAGCGTCGCCCCCGCGGAGAAGATCGCGATGTCGAGGCCCGTCGGGTCGGCCGTCGAGGCATCCTCGACGACGACATCCTCGCCCTTGAACGGCAGCGTCGTGCCGGCCGACCGGGCCGACGCGAAGAAGCGGATCGATGCGACCGGGAAGTCGCGCTCCTCGAGGAGGCGGCGCACGACCGCGCCGACCTGTCCGGTGGCGCCGACGACGCCGATGTTCACTCCACTGCTCATGTGCTCGTTCTCGTTCCTGATCCGGGGGTTCGTAATCCAGTGTGAAGGACGAAGGCTGGAAAGTAGGACGATGTGACGCCCTGGCGTCCTACATTGGCGCGAATGTCCTGCTTCCGGGGCAGGATGTCGCGGGGCGGGCGGCGCCGGGGCGGCGCGGCGTACGGCGCCGGGCCGCCGGGGCGGCGCGGGGCGTGCGGCGAGCGGATGGCACGTGCGAGGTCGCGGCGCGAAATCCGCTCGTCTTCAGCAGGTCAGCGGCCCGTGCCGGCGTACACGACCGCGTCGGTGTCGCCGTCGAGGTCGAACGCGGTGTGCACCGCGACCGCCGCGTCGTGCACGCTGTCGGCCCGCGTGACCACCGAGATGCGGATCTCGGACGTGGAGATCATCTCGATGTTGATGCCCGCCTCGTACAGCGCCTCGAAGAGCTTCGCCGAGATGCCCGTCGCCGAGCGCATCGCGGCGCCGACGAGCGACAGCTTGCCGATCTGGTCGTCGTACTGCAGCGACTGGAAGCTCAGCGAGTCCTTGGCCTCGGAGAGCGCCTTCAGCGCCTTCTCGCCGTCGGACTTCGGCACCGTGAACGAGATGTCGGTGCGACCCGTGGCCGCCGCCGACACGTTCTGCACGATCATGTCGACGTTCGCGTTCGTGTTCGCGACGATCTTGAAGATCTTGGCGGCCGCGCCCGGCACGTCGGGCACGCCGACGACCGTGATCTTGACCTGGCCGAGATCGACCGCGACCCCGGCGATGACGGACTCTTCCACAGCTCCTCCTTCGGGAAGACGCTCGGGGTCGTAGACGACGGTCCCCTCGCTGTTGTTGAACGACGAGCGCACGTGCAACGTCACGCCGTGGCGGCGCGCGAACTCGACGGCCCTGATGTGCAGCACCTTGGCACCGGATGCCGCGAGCTCGAGCATCTCCTCGCTCGTGATGCGGTCGAGCTTGTGCGCCTTCTTCACGACCCGCGGGTCGGAGGTGAACACGCCGTCGACATCGGTGTAGATCTCGCACACGTCGGCGTCGAGCGCCGCCGCGAGCGCCACGGCCGTGGTGTCGCTGCCGCCGCGGCCCAGCGTGGTGATGTCGCGCGACTCGCGACTGAAGCCCTGGAAGCCCGCGACGATCACGATGGCACCCTCGTCGAGCGCCTCGCGCAGGCGCACCGGGGTGACCTCGACGATGCGTGCCGCGCCGTGCGTGGCATCCGTGATCATGCCGGCCTGGCTGCCGGTGAACGACCGCGCGTCGTGGCCGAGCCCCTTGATCGCCATCGCGAGCAGCGCCATCGAGATGCGCTCGCCCGACGAGAGCAGCATGTCGAGCTCGCGCGGCGCGTGGATCGGCGTGACCTCGTTGGCCAGGTCGAGCAGCTCGTCGGTCGTGTCGCCCATCGCCGAGACCGCGACGACCACGTCGTTGCCCGCCTTGCGGGTCTCGACGATGCGCTTCGCGACCCGCTTGATGCTCTCCGCGTCGGCGACGGACGAACCGCCGTATTTCTGCACGATCAAGCTCACGTGGGCGCTCCCGGGGATGGACGGGGTGGACGGGCCGGCCGGGGCGGTGGACACCCGGCGCCGGAAGGTCCATCATACGGCGGCGTGCATTCCGGCCCGGCCATGTGACGGTGCCCGGAAGGGGTGCGCGGCGGGCCCGCGGATGCCGGGCCACGCGGCGCCCGCGCCGCCCCACGGACTGCGGCCGCCTCGCCGTGAGCCGATAGAGTGCGCGCATGGCGGAGGCGCTCGAGGCGTGGACGGACTTCAACGTGGCCATGGTCGGCGCCACCGCGGCGCTCGCCGGCCTGCTCATCGTCGCGATGTCGGTGAACATCGCCGCGATCATGAAATCGACCGCCCTCCCGGCGCGGGCGGGTGCGGCCGTGGCGACGCTCGTGCTGGCGCTCGCGGCGTGCGCATTCGGGCTCATGCCCGGGCAGCCCATGGGCGCGTACGCGATCGAGGTGCTGGTCGCGACGGCCCTCGCCGGCGCGTTCCAGGTCGGTGCGATGCGAGCGATCGCGCGGGAAGGGTACGGCTCGACCGGTGAGCGCGCGGCCCGTGGCCTGCTCGGCTGGCTGCCGGTCGCCGGGTTCGGGGTCGGCGCGGTGCTCGTGCTCGTCGGGATGCACGGGGCCGGGCTGCTCGCCGTCGCGTTCGGGTCGGTGCTCGCCGTCGTCGTGGCGATCGTGATGGCGTGGGTGGTGCTGGTCGAGGTGCTCCGCTGAGCCGGCGCTGCGGTGACCCGGCCCTGCCATGCGGGCTCAGCGGTCGCGTTCCATGTACCACTCGGTGAAGCGGCTGGCTCGTCCGTCCGGGCCCAGGCGCACGACCCACAGGTTGTCGTACAGCTTCGACGCCGGATAGTCGGTTCGTCCCTGCACGACGACGATGTCGTCGGTCTCGACGAGCACCTCCCAGTCGAACGTCCACTCATCGGGATCGTCCTTCGAGTCGAGCCATCCGGCGATGATCGCCTCGCGGCCGCGGAGCGCGTCGGGATCGTCGGGGCTGTACTCGTACACCGCATCCTCGGTGAAGATGGCGGCGATGTCGTCGGGATCGTTGCTCTCCCAGGCCCGCACGTACCCCTCGACCCATTCGGTTCCTGCGCTCATGCGCTCCGTTCTACTGGCGGCCGCCCGCCGCCGTCAACGGCTTGCGCGCGCGGCGCGCGCCGCCCCGCCGGCTCCGTCCCGCCACCCGCCGCCCGCGACCCGCCACCTGCCGCCCGCCACCCACCACCCGCCACCCGCCACCCGCCACCCGCCGCCCGCCGCCCGCCGATTACAGGAGATCCGGCGATCTCCATGACGATCCACGCGAGTTCGTCCTGCGCATCGCCGAGACTCCTGTGAACCGCAGAGGCGCACAGCGTGCTGCTTCGCCCGGCTGCGCGAACGCCCGATGCGCCCGATCCCGCCCACCTCCACACCCGCCCACCAACAGTCCGCTGTCACAGGAGTCCCGGCGATCTCCATGACGATCCAGGCGAATTCGTCCTGCGCACCGCCGGGACTCCTGTGAACCGCAGAGGAGCAACGCGCGCTGCTTCGCCCGGCCGCGCGAACGCCCGACGCGCCCGATCCCGCCGACCTCCACACCCGCCGACCTTCACCCCGCGATTCAGCGATCCGGCGATGCAAGCGCGATCCCTCCGATGCGGGCAGGGATCGTCCGAAGCACGCGCGATCCATCCGAGGCGAGCGTGGTTCCTCGCAACTGGGGCGCGCTCCGTCCGATGCGGGTAGGACATCCCTGGGAATGGCGGACATGCCGGTCAATGAAGGACGAAATTCGCCCCTCTCGACCGACAAACGGAACTTGGTCCGACAATGCGCGGAGAGTCCGACATTCTCGATGGCCGATACGCCGCGACGGGGTCGCGCAGAAGCCCCGCGGGTGCGCAGAAGGAATTCGCCGGGGTGCGGCGCGTTCGCAGCGGAGCGCATGACCGGAGACCGCGCGCGCAGGCTTTGACGAACGCGCCTCGCTCGGCCAGAGAGTCCGCGGATTCAGCCGACGACACGGCGGCCCTCGAAGGCGCGGCCGAGGGTGACCTCGTCGGCGTACTCGAGGTCGCCGCCGACTGGGAGGCCCGAGGCGAGACGCGTGACGCGGATCTCGAGCGTGGTCAGCAGCCGGCTGAGGTAGGTCGCGGTCGCCTCGCCCTCGAGGTTGGGGTCGGTGGCGATGATGACCTCGCGCACGGTGCCGTCGGCGAGGCGCTGCATGAGTTGGCGGATGCGGAGTTCGTCGGGGCCGATGCCGTCGATAGGGCTGATCGCGCCGCCCAGCACGTGGTAGAGCCCGCGGAACTCGCGCGTGCGCTCGATGGCGACGACGTCCTTCGCCTCTTCGACCACGCAGATCAGCGAGGCGTCGCGGCGCGGGTCTCGGCAGATCGAGCACGTCGACTGCTCGGCGACGTTGCCGCAGATCTCGCAGAACTTCACCTTGTCGCGCACCTCGAGCAGGATCTCGGCGAGGCGGGACACGTCGAACTGCTCGGTCTGGACGATGTGGAACGCGATGCGCTGCGCCGACTTCGGCCCGATGCCGGGGAGGCGGCCGAGCTCGTCGATCAGCTCTTGGACGATGCCCTCGTACACGGACTACCCCCGCTCGCCGAATCGTGCGGGCGGCGCCTCGACCTCTTCGAGGAACGTCGCGCCGAGCAGGTCGCGCACGACGGCCTCGCCGTACCGCTGGATCTGCGGTGCCCCGGATGCCGCGTGGCCCGGCGAGCGCGCAGGCGCGGAGGAGCGAGCGGGCCGCGGAGGCGGAGCCGCGTCGACCGGTGCCGCCTCGATGACGGGCTCGGGCCCGGGATCGAACTCGGGCTCGTCGTCGGGCGGCGGCGCGTCGGCGTCGTCGAGCGGCGGAACGTCGTCGAACGCTCCGGACGGCCCAGCAGGAGCGGACCCCCGCGCGCCGGGACGATCGGCGACCGCGGTCGCGGCGCGCGGCGCGGCTGCGGCGACGTTCACCGCGGGATCGGCCTGGGCCGTGGGATCGGAGGACGGGATCGCGACCGTCACCCACGAGTCGACCGGCCCAGCGGGCGCGGTCGGCGACGAGACGGATGCCGAGGACGCTCCGCTGGCCGAGGATGCCCCGGACGCTCCGGCGGCCACGGATGCCGCGGACGCTCCGCTGGCCGAGGATGCCCCGGACGCTCCGGCGGCCACGGGCGCCGAGGACGCTTCGCCGGCCCCGAATGCCGAGGATGCGGGCCGTGCCGACCCGCCGCGTCGAGAAGCCGGCCCGCCCGCAGACCCGCCTTCAGGCGGCGCCGTCGCCGCGCTCGATCGGGGGCCGCCCGAGGAGGACTGCGTGCCGGCGGCGGCGGAGGATGAACCCGAGCGCGAACCGCCCGAAGGTCCGGACGCAGCGGGCCCCACGGCGGTTCCGGTGGGGCCTCCGGCCTCGCCGGCTCCCGAAGCCGGGTTCGAGCCCGAGCTGCGGGATGCAGCGGAGCGAGCGACCCCTGTTCCCGACGCCGTGGGCGCTGCCGAGCTGGGGGATGCAGCGGAGTGCGTGCTCGCTGCAGGCGTGGGTGCGCCGACTCCCGTGTCGGAGCGCACCGGCGCGCCGTGGCCGCCACCATCGCCGGCACCGCCGGCACGACCGCCGTCACCGCCGTCACCGGGCGAGCCCGATGCGGACGCGCCCGCCGACGACTCCGCCGACGGCGACTGGGCGGCGACCACGCGCGGGATGAACTTGACCTGCACGCCGAGGACCTCGGCGATCGCACGACGGAGGAGTTCGGCGGGGCTCTGCGTGCCGGTGCCGCCGCGGAGGTCGTTGACGTCGTTCTGGCTGGGGAAGCCGAGCACGAGCACGGCCTCGTCGGTGCGGTAGTCGATGACCCGCGCGGTGAGCGCCGCCATCCACGCGGTGCGCTTGGTGCGTTCGAGCACGGCGAGGATCTCGGGCCAGGCATCGCGCATGAGCTCGAGCGTCACCGGTCCGACCGGCTTTGCCCGGGGAGCCGGCGTCGCGGCCGACTCGGCATCGGTGCGTTCGGGGGCCGCCGCGGCCCCGGCCTCGGGAGTGGGAGCGCCCTTCGCGGAGCCGCCACGCGAACCCCGAGCCGCGTTCGCATCGCCCGACGCGACCGGAACGGGCGACGGGGCGTATGCCGCGCGCGACGGCGGGGCGACTGCCGCTGCCGGCGGGACGGTCGCGGCTGATGCCGGCGCGCCCGCGGGCTCGACCGGCGCAGCGGCATCGGTCACCCCGACCCGCCGCTCGAGCCGCTCGACCCGGGCGAGCGCGCCCCGCTCGGTGGCGTCGCTCGCGGGCACGAGCACCCTCGCGAGCATGAGCTCGAGGTGCAGGCGCGGCGAGGTCGCGCCGGTCATCTCGGTGAGCGTCTGGTTGACGAGGTCGGCGACGCGAGAGAGCTCGGCGGCGCCGAACGCCGACGCCTGGGTGGCCATGCGCGCGAGTTCGTCGGCCGGGACGCCCCGCAACACCGCGGCCGCGGCCTCGGGCGAGGTCGCGGCGACGACGATGAGATCGCGCAACCGCTCGAGCAGGTCTTCGACGAAGCGCCGGGGGTCTTGCCCGGTCTGCATCACGCGGTCGGCCGCCGCGAACGCGCCCGCCGCATCGCCGGCCCCGATGGCGTCGACGACCTCATCGAGGAGCGCGCCATGCGTGTACCCGAGCAGCGCCACGGCACGCTCGTAGCCCACGGTCGACCCCTCGGAGCCCGCGATGAGCTGGTCGAGCAGCGACAGCGTGTCTCGCGGGGAGCCACCGCCGGCGCGCACGACGAGCGAGAGCACGCCCGGCTCGACCTGCACGCCCTCGTCGTCGCACAGCTGCTGCACGTAGTCGAGCATGGGCGCGGGCGGCACGAGCCGGAACGGGTAGTGGTGCGTGCGCGAGCGGATGGTGCCGAGCACCTTGTCGGGCTCGGTGGTCGCGAAGATGAACTTGACGTGCTCGGGCGGCTCTTCGACCAGCTTCAGCAGCGCGTTGAAGCCCTGCGGCGTCACCATGTGCGCCTCGTCGAGGATGAAGATCTTGTAGCGGTCGCGAGCGGGCGCGAAGACGGCGCGCTCGCGCAGGTCACGGGCGTCGTCGACGCCGTTGTGGCTGGCCGCATCGATCTCGACGACGTCGAGCGAGCCGCCACCGGCGCGCGAGAGCTCGACGCAGCTCGGGCAGGTGCCGCACGGGGTGTCGGTCGGACCCTCGGCGCAATTGAGGCAGCGCGCGAGGATGCGCGCCGACGTGGTCTTGCCGCAGCCGCGCGGCCCGCTGAACAGGTAGGCGTGGTTCACGCGGTCGGTGCGCAGCGCCGTCATGAGCGGCTCGGTGACCTGCGACTGGCCGATCATCTCGGCGAAGGTCTCGGGCCGGTATCGGCGGTAGAGGGCGGTGACCACGCGTCAATGGTAGTCGCGGCATCCGACACCGCGGCCGGGGTCGCGAGCGGTCCGCGGCGCGCTGCGTCTGGCCGCGCGCTGGCGCGTCCGGCGGCCGTGTCGGCGAGTGGGCGTAGTATTCCTGCACCGCACCGGTGCGGCACGGGCCATCCGCCCGCCCGGTGCCCGACGACGGAGGTGGTCAGGTGACGGGCATCACGAGCACCGCGCAGCTGGAGCGGTTCCGCGAGCTGCTGCTCGCCGAGAAGCGCGAAGCCGAGGAGCGGCTCGCCTCGCAGAGCGAGGGCATCTCGGCGGTGCGCGACGCGCGGTCCGACGGCTCCGTCGACGACGAGCACGACCCCGACGGCCCGACCATGAGCCAGGAATGGTCGCAGCGCACCGCCGTGCTGCACGACGTCGAGCACGAGCTCACCGACGTCGACCGCGCGCTGGCCCGGATCGACGCGGGCACCTACGGCACGTGCGAGCGCTGCGGGCAGAAGATCTCGGTCGGCCGCCTCGAGGCGCGCCCCACCGCGACGCTCTGCATCGACTGCGCGCGCCTCGTGCGCTGACCCGCGCGGCGCGGGCGGGCCCCACCATCAGCCGATGCGCGGCCGTCGACCGGTCGACTGCGCGGCGACGGTCACCGGATGGCTCGCATCGACGTGCCCTCATGTGAGGGCGCGCTCACACGAGCCATCCGCAAGCTCTGTCGCCGTCAGGCTCGCGCCGAGGCGCCGAGCCCGGCAGCGAGCGGATGGCGCGTCAGCGCGCCACGACGTCGAGCGTCTGCCGCGCGATCTCGAGCTCCTCGTTCGTCGGCACGACGAGCACGTCGGTGCGCGACTCGTCCGTCGAGATGCGGCGCGCCTCGCGGGAGCGCGCAGCGTTGCGGTCGGCGTCCAGCTCGACGCCGAACCCCTCGAGGCCGGCGAGTGAGCGCCGGCGCACCGCGGCCGCGTTCTCGCCCACCCCGGCGGTGAACACGATCGCGTCGACCCGCCCCAGCTGCGCGGCGTACGCGCCCACGTACGAGCGGATCCGGTGGCAGTAGACCTCGAGCGCGAGCTCGGCGCGTGCGTCGCCCGACTCCGCCGCGCCGACGAGGTCGCGCATGTCGGAGTGGCCGCCGAGGCCGAGAATGCCGCTGCGCTTGTTGAGCAGGTCGTCGACGCCGTCGACGTCGAGCCCGGCTCGACGCTGCAGGTGCAGCAGCACCGCCGGGTCGAGGTCGCCCGAACGCGTGCCCATCACGAGGCCCTCGAGCGGCGTCATCCCCATGCTCGTCTCGACCGAACGCCCGCCGTCGACCGCGCATGCCGAAGCGCCGTTGCCGAGGTGCAGGACGACCAGCTTCAGCTCCTCGACCGGGCGGCGGAGGAACGCCGCCGCGGCGCGCGAGACGTACCGGTGGGATGTGCCGTGGAACCCGTAGCGACGTACGCGGTGCTTCTCGGCGACATCCCGGTCGATCGCGTAGGTGTACGCCGCGGGCGGCATCGTCTGGTGGAAGGCGGTGTCGAACACCGCGACATGCGCGACGTCGGGGAACGCGCGCTCGGCGGCGACGATGCCCGCGAGGTTCGCCGGGTTGTGCAGCGGCGCGAGCACCGACAGCTCGTCGATGTTGATCTTCACGAGCTCGGTGATGACCGTCGGCTCGAAGAAGCGGGCTCCGCCCTGCACCACCCGGTGCCCGACGGCGACCGGCGCGTGCGACTCGAGCGACGGACCGCGCTCGGCGAACGCGCCGAGCATCCACGAGAACGCCGCGTCGTGATCGGGGATCGCGAGCTCGTCGCGGAACTCGGCGCCCGCGCCATCCGTGTGGGTCGCCTGCCCCTCGGGCTGCCCGATGCGCTCGACCAGTCCGGTCGCGAGCGCTTCGCCCGCCTCGACGTCGACGAGCTGGTACTTGAGCGAGGACGAACCGGAGTTGACGACGAGGACGTTCGTCATGCGGAGGCGCCCGGCCTCGATACGCGACCATCGGGTGCTGCTCGACCACCGGAGAACGCCTCCTCGAGCTGCTCGAGCGGGCCGGCGCCATGGGTCATGCCGTCGTCGGCCGCCGCCTGGATCGCCGTGATCGCCACCGTGTTCACGATGTCCTGTACGAGCGCCCCGCGCGAGAGGTCGTTGACGGGCTTGTTCAACCCCTGCAGCACCGGGCCGATCGCGACCGCACCGGCCGATCGCTGCACCGCCTTGTACGTGTTGTTGCCGGTGTTGAGGTCGGGGAACACGAAGACGGTGGCGCGCCCCGCGACATCGGACTCGGGCATCTTCGTGCGAGCAACCGCCGCATCGGCGGCCGCGTCGTACTGGATCGGGCCCTCGACGGGCAGCTCGGGCGCGCGCTCGTGAACGAGCTCGGTCGCTCGGCGCACCTTGTCGACATCGGCGCCGGTGCCCGACTCCCCCGTCGAGTACGACAGCATCGCGACCCGGGGCTCGATGCCGAACTGCGCGGCCGTGGCCGCCGACGAGATCGCGATGTCGGCCAGCTGCTCGGCCGTCGGGTCGGGCACGATCGCGCAGTCGCCGTACACGAGCACCCGGTCGGCGAGCGCCATGAGGAACACGCTGGAGACGACCTCCACCCCCGGCTTGGTCTTGATGACCTCGAACGCGGGCCGGATGGTATGCGCGGTGGTGTGCATCGCCCCGGAGACCATGCCGTCGGCCAGGCCGAGCTCGACCATCATGGTGCCGAAGTACGAGACATCCTGCACGGTGTCGCGCGCCTGCTCGAGCGTCACGCCCTTGTGCGCACGGCGGCGCTGGTACTCGTCGGCGAAGCGGTACACGAGCACGTGGTCGTGGTTGGAGAGCACCGTCGCCTTCGAGATGTCGAGGCCCAGGCCGATCGCGCGCGAGCGGATCTCGATCTCCTCGCCGAGGATCGTCAGGTCGGCGACGTCACGGGCGAGCAGCGTGGCCGCGGCGCGCAGGATGCGGTCGTCGTACCCCTCGGGCAGCACGATGTGCTTGCGCCGCTCGCGTGCCCGCGCGAGGAGGCCGTACTCGAACATGAGCGGCGTGACGACGTCGGTCGTGGCCACGTCGAGCCGGTCGAGCAGCGCCGCGCCATCGACGTGCTTCTCGAACAGCGCCAGCGCCGTGTCGCGCTTGCGCTGCGACTCGGCCGCGAGCCGCCCGCGGGTCGACGTGATGGCGAGCGCCGTGTCGTACGTGGTGAGCTCGGTGCGCACGATCGGCAGGCTCGCCTTGAGGCCCTCGATGAGCCGCTCGACCGTCTCGGACACCGGGAACCCGCCGTTCAGCACGATGCCCGAGATCGACGGGAACGTCGCCGACGCGTTCGCCGTCAGCACGCCCAGCAGCACCTCGCTGCGATCGCCCGGCACGATCACGACCGACCCCTCGATGAGCCGCGCCAGCACGTTCTCCATCGACATCGCGGCGATCACGACGCCGAGCGCCTCGCGCTCGAGCAGCTCGGGATCACCCGCGTACAGCGTGCCGTCGACCGCGTGCATCACGCTGCGCACCGACGGGGCGACGAGGTACGGGTCTTCGGGAATCGCCCAGACGGCGACGGATGGCGCGGGCCCGACGCCCTCCTCGAGGCGAGCGGATGGCGCGACGTGCGCGGCCCCGCCGGCCGCCGACCGCAGGGCCTCGACGATCTGGTCGAGCCGGTCGGGGTCGGCCCGGTTCGCCACGATGCCCAGCAGGGTCGCGTGCTCGCGCTCGAGCTCCTCGATCGCGAGCTCGGTGAGCTGCGCGAGCTCGTCGGGCGTGCGCGCGTCGCTGTAGCCGAGGCGCTCGCTCGCGCCCCGGCCGTGCGGCACGCGACCGCCGACGGCGAGCAGCACAGGCGCCCCCAGGTTGGCCGCGATGCGCGCGTTGAAGGCCAATTCGGTCGGGCTGCCGACATCGGTGTAGTCGGACCCGATCACCACCACCACGTCGCAGCGCGACTCGACGGCCTTGAAGCGGCGCACGATCGTGGCGAGCGCCGCCTCGGGATCGGCGTGCACGTCTTCGTACGTCACCCCGATCGCGTCGTCGTAGCCGAGCTCGATGACGCCGTCGTGCGCGAGCAGCAGCTCGAGCACGTAGTCGCGCTCCTCGGTCGAGCGGGCGATCGGACGGAACACCCCGACGCGGATCGCGCGCCGACTCAACGTGTCGACCGTGCCGAGGGCGACGGTGGACTTGCCCGTGTTGCCTTCCGCGGAGCAGATGTAGATGCTGTGCGCCACGTCCGCCAGCCTATTGGGCGCCTCGCATGCCGGGCTGGGAATCCCGGGCGAGTGCGGCGCCGCCCGCCCGCCGGCGCGACATCCGTCAACTGCCCCTACGATCTGCAGGAGAATCCGCGATTCACATGACCGAATCACGCGTCGGCTCCTGCACTTCGCCGGATCTCCTGGAGACCCGATCCGGGGCCGAATGGCGCGACGAGCGGATGTCGCGACCCACGCGGTTCGCGAGGGTCGCGCGCTCGGGTAGACTGACGGACGGCTCCTCGCGTGGCGCCATCCAGGCCAATTCCCCCAGGGCGGAAACGCAGCAAGGGTAACCGGGCTCTGGCGGGTGCGCGAGGGGTCCCAGGAGGATTCGCCTAGTGGCCTATGGCGCACGCTTGGAAAGCGTGTTGGGTGAAAGCCCTCGGGGGTTCGAATCCCCCATCCTCCGCCGATTGAAGTAGCCCTCGAGCGCGCCGCGAGCGCTGCTCTGCGCACGTGAAATGACCCCCGAACGGGCGTGGCCGCGAACGTGCAGATCCGCAAGGATGCGCCCAGCCCGGCTCGCAGCGCAGCGGAGCGGCCCTCCCGCCCTCGCCGCACGAGAAGGGGGGCACCATGCCCGTATCCACCATCCGCCGCGGCATCCTGGCCGCCGCAGCCGTCGTCGCGTTCGCCGCGTCGGCCCTCGTCGCGTCGCCCGCGACCGCTCGCCCGCTCGAGAACCTCAGGTTCACCGAGGAGGAGACCGAGGTCGAGACCGACTTCTGCGATGCCGGCATCACCGTCACCAGGGAATCGACCCGCGAGGTCCACCTGCTCGGGGTCGCCCGCAAGCCCGGCACCGCGCCGTACTTCCAAGCCAATTTCTCGGTCGAGTCCTCGTTCACCAATGAGGACGGCGACGTCGTCTACGAGCGGATCCGAGGCATCGAGAAGGACCTGAAGATCACCGACAACGGCAACGGGACCATCACCATCCTCGTCCTCGCAACCGGGAACGCGGCGGTGTACGACGAGTCGGGCAAGGCGATCGCGCGGAACCCGGGTCAAGTGCGCTACGAGGTCCTCATCGACACGAACGACACGATCTCCGACCCGTCCGACGATGAGTTCATCGAGTTCCTCGGCCTGGTGAAGGGGTCGACGGGTCGATCCGACGACTTCTGCGAGGGGGCGCTGTCCGTCCTCGGTTGAGCTGCGGGCATGTCGGCTGACCGATGGGCAGTTCAGCAGGCTCGAATCGGAAACCGTCGTCCGCAGGCGCATCCGCGTCCCGAACGCAAGTCCTCCTTAATGCCGAATGGCGGCGGCGGCCCCCTCGGCAGATCATGGATCCGATGTCAGCGGCAGCAGCGGTGAAATTCGGGAGTGGGGACGCAGGGGGCTCCCACACCGTTGCTGCGTCGGCAGGGGGCAGGGGCCTCAGGGTGCACACCCTGAGGCCCCGCCGCACCCTCGCGAGGACCATCGGTCTGCCGGTGCTCGCGCTCGCACTGCCGCTGCTCATCACGGTCGCGTGGGTGATGCGCCCGCTCGGGCCCACCGCCGTGGCCGCGTCCGTCCTGATCGCGACCACGCTCGGGACGCTCGCGCTCGTCGCCTGGGTGCGCTACCAGCGCACCGAGGCGACGGTGAGCCCGCACGGCATCGTCGAGCGCGGCTTCCTCGGCCGGATGCACAGCGTCGCCCGCCGCGACATCGCCGGCGTGCTCCGCATCGACACCTACCGGGGCGACACGCTCGAGACGGTGCGCCAGCTGTTCGTCGTCGACCACGAGGGCCGGTGCGTCTTCCGCATGCGCGGCACCTTCTGGGATGACGCGTCGATGGACCTCGTCGCCGACATCCTCGGCGTCGACGAGATCGTGCGTCCCGAGCCGGTCACGATGGCCGAGCTGCGGTCGACCGATCCAGCGTTGCTGTACTGGTTCGAGGGCCACGGGCTGCGCCGTCGCTGACGCGCGAGCGGATGTCGCGACCGCCGTTCACCGCGTCGCGATGCCGAGCAGCGGCGCGTCGGGCCGGCTCGACGGCAGCTCGTGGAACCCGAGCCGCTCGTAGAACGCGCGCGCTCGCGCGTTCGCCGGATCGAGCCCGAGGTGCACGGCCGGCACGCCGCGTTCGGCGAGCGCCGCGCGCAGCGTGTCGATGAGGCGTCGCCCGAGCCCCTGCCCCTGGTAGTCGGGCAGCAGGTCGATGTGCAGGTGCGCGGGGTACTCGTCGAGCTCGGGGATCCGCAGGCGCTCGGCGTCGCCACCGTCGGCGATGAGCTGCGCTTCGGTGTACGACGGCTCGTGGGCCGTCGGCGGGCCCGGCATCGGATGTCGCGCGCGGAAGTCGGGCGCCCACTCGCGCGCGTACCAGTCGATGAAGGCCGCGGTGTCGGCGACGCCGAGCACGTAGCCGCCCACGCCGGAACCGGCGATCCCGCCGTCGACCACGAACGCCAGGTCGGGCGCGTACTCGACGTACGGGAGCGCGTACACCTCTGGCATGAGCGCGTCGTCGCTGTAGACGCCGGTCGCGTCGCCGCCTCCGGCGGCCGTCAGCAGGCAGATGCGCGCGACCGCGTCGCGGTCGGCCGGGCGGTACGGGCGGATGGTCGGCGTCGCCGCCTCGGCCGGCGCCCGCCCCGCGGCATCCGTCATCGCCGCTTGGCCATGCCGAAGAGCCCGGTGAGCACCTGCCCGATGATCTTCTGCGTCTGCTTCGAGCCGAGCACCTGCTCGAGCGCCGACCGCTCGGGCGTGCGGGATCGCGAACGCGCCGTGCCCGAGGTCTTCTTCATCACGCGGTCGTACTCGGCCTGCGCCTTCTTCTCGGCCTTCTCCTGATCGGCGCGGATCTTCGCCTGCATCTTCTCGTACTCGGCCTCGGCCTCGGCCCGCGACTTCGCCGCCTCGGCCGCGTCGGCGGCGGCCGCGGCATCCGCCATCTTCTTCGTCAGGAGCTCGTGCGCGGACTCGCGGTCGATCGCGGTGCCGTACTTCGCCAGCAGCGGGGATGCCGCGACCGCGGCGTCGATCGCATCGTCGGGGCTCGGCGACATCGAGGCCTGCGGGGCGCGCAGTCGCGTCCACGCGACCGGGCTCGGTGCCCCCTTCTCGTTCATGACCGTCACGATCGCCTCGCCGGTGCCGAGCACGGTGAGCGTCTCCTCGAGGTCGTAGCCGGAGTTCGGGTAGGTCGACACGGTCGCGCGCAGCGCCTTGGCGTCGTCGGGCGTGAACGCCCGCAGCTGGTGCTGCACGCGCGAGCCTAGCTGCGCGAGCACATCGCCCGGCACGTCCTTCGGGGTCTGCGTCACGAAGAACACGCCGACGCCCTTCGAGCGGATGAGTCGCACGGTCTGCACGACCTGCGCGAGGAACTCCTTCGAGGCGTCGCGGAACAGCAGGTGCGCCTCGTCGAAGAAGAACACGAGCTTCGGCTTGTCGAGGTCGCCCACCTCGGGCAGGCCGCCGTAGAGGTCGGCGAGCAGCCACATGAGGAACGTCGAGTACAGCGCGGGCTTGTCGGCCACGCCCGGCACCTCGAGCAGGCTGATGATGCCGCGGCCGTCGGCGGCGGTGCGGAGGAATTCGGCCGTGTCGATCTCGGGCTCGCCGAAGAATACGTCGGCGCCCTGGTCGGCGAACGCGATGAGCTCGCGCAGGATGACGCCCACGGTCGCCTTCGACAGCCCCCCGAGCCCCTCGAGCTCGCCCTTGCCCTCGTCGCTCACGAGGTAGGCGAGCACGGCGCGCAGGTCGTCGAGGTCGAGGAGGGCGAGGCCGTTGGTGTTCGCGTAGTGGAAGACGAGGCCGAGGCTCGACTCCTGCGTCTCGTTGAGGCCGAGCACCTTGCTGAGCAGCAGCGGCCCGAAGCCCGAGATCGTCGCGCGGATCGGCACGCCACGGCCGACGCCGCCGAGGGAGAAGAACTCGGTCGGGAAGCTCGCGGCGCTCCACGCCTGCCCGATGCCCTCGGTGCGCCTCAGGAGCTTCTCGCTGGACTCGCCCGGGGTCGCCACGCCGGAGAGGTCGCCCTTGATGTCGGCCGCGAACACGGCGACGCCGTTGGCGGCGAGCTGCTCGGCGAGCACCTGCAGCGTGCGGGTCTTGCCGGTGCCGGTCGCGCCGGCGACGAGGCCGTGCCGGTTCGTCATCGCGAGCGGGATGCGCACCGGCACGTCGGGCATCGCCTCGCCGTTGACGAGCGCCCCGATCTCGAGTGCCGGGCCCTCGAACGCGTAGCCGGCGCGGATGCGTTCGACGTCGGCGGCGGCCAGGGGCCCGGCGGGCGCCGCGGCCGATGAGATGGGGGCGGATGGCGCGGCCGCGCCATCGGTCGCCGCCTCGGCCGCCTGCTGGGCCGCGGCGGCGGCCTTCGCGAGCGCTGCGGCCTCCTCGGCCTTGCGGATCGCCTCCTGCGCGTGCTGCTGCAGCGCCTCGGCTGCTGCCGCGGCGGCCGCGGCCGCCTCTTGTGCCCGCTTCACCGCGTCGTCCGACATGGGGCCGATCCTATCCACGGCGTCCGACGCCGGGCGGGATACTGGGTCGGATGAGCGATCTCGGACCGGTCGATCCCGGACACGCGGCCGACCTGGCCTGGCTGCGGCGCTGGCGGCTCCACCCCGAGGGCGACGTCATCACCACCCCGTGGAGCACCCTCATCCCCGTCAGCACCGAGGACGGCGCGCCCGCGATGCTCAAGCTCGCGCGCCAGCACGAGGAGGAACGCGGCACCGACCTGCTCGTCGCGCTCGACGGGCACGGCGCCGCTCGCGTGCTGCGCCGAGACGGCGGGGCGATGCTGCTCGAGCGCGCGACCGGGTCGCGCGACCTCGTCGAGATGGTGCGCGAGGGCGGCGTCGGGGACGACGAGGCGACCCGGATCCTGTGCTCGGTCGGGCGACTGCTGCACGCCGAGACGGAGCGCGTGATGGCGCTGCCCACGCCGCCCCAGCTCATCGACCTCGAGACGTGGTTCGAGCAGCTCTTCGCGCACGCCGACGACCTCGGCCCGCTGCATCGCGCCGGTGCGTCGCTCGCGCGCCGGCTGCTCGACGAGCCGGGCGACCCCGTGATCCTGCACGGCGACCTCCACCACGCCAACGTGCTCGACTTCGGCGAGCGCGGCTGGCTCGCCATCGACCCGAAGGGCCTGGTCGGCGACGCCGAGTTCGACGTGTGCAACGTGCTGTGCAACCCGCACGAACGCGCGCTCGTACCCGGGCGACTGGCGCGGCAGTTCGAGGTCGTGGTCGAGGCGACGGGCTTCGCCCCCCGCCGGCTGCGCGACTGGCTCGTGGCGTGGTGCGCGCTGTCGTCGACGTGGTTCGCACTCGACGACGATCCCGAGCGCGCCGAGACCGTCGCTCGCATCGGAGAGCTGGCGGCCGGGCTCGACGGGATCGCGCAGCACTGAACTTCCGGTCGCCGCTTCGGGTGCGCGATACCCCCTGGGTATCGTCTGGTAGAATCGTCGGATGGCTTCCGTGAACATCACCCACGACACCATCGAGAGCACCGTCCGAGACAACGACATCGTGCTCCTCGACTTCTGGGCCGAGTGGTGCGGCCCGTGCCGCATGTTCGGTCCCATCTTCGAGCGCGCCTCCGAGCAGCACGCCGATGTCGTCTTCGGCAAGGTCGACACCGAGGCCGAGCAGGCGCTCGCGGCGGGCTTCCGCATCACCTCGATCCCCACGCTCGTCGTCTTCCGCCAGGGCATCATCGTCTTCGCCCAGCCCGGCGCCCTGAACGGCGCCCAGCTCGAGCAGGTCATCGAGGGCACCAAGGCGCTCGACATGGACGACGTCCGTCGCCAGATCGCCGAGCAGCAGGCGATCGCGTCGCAGCAGGCGTGACCGGCGCGCCGGGGGCGGGCGGGCCGACGGTCCCCCGAGCCGTCCCGGGCCGCGCGTACGCTGGCGGTATGACGGATGCCGCGCTCATCGGTCCGGTCGGGGCACCCGACCTGCACGTGATGACGTTCAACATCCGTCGGCGCGTTCCGCGATACCGCCCCGGCAGCCCCGACGACTGGGGGAAGCGGCGGCGACTCGTGCGCCGGCTCCTCGCTGCCGAGCAGCCGACCCTCCTCGGCGTGCAGGAGGCGCTCGCCGACCAGGTCGAGACGGTCGCCGACGGGCTCGGCGACCGCTACCGATGGGTCGGCACCGGCCGCGATCCGTCCGGACGCGGCGAACGCTGTCCGATCTACTACGACGCGACGCGACTCGAGCTGACCGCGTGGCGCCAGCTCGCGCTCTCCGCGACGCCCGACCTGCACGGCTCCCGTTCCTGGGGGAACGTGACGCGGCGCATCCTCGTGACCGCGGAGTTCACCGACCTCGCCACGGGCTCTCGGCTCATGGCCTTCAACACCCACCTCGACCACCTCTCCTGGCGGTCGCGGCTGCACTCGGCGCACATGATCGTCCGGCTCGCGCGAGCCGCCCGGGCCGCCGATCCCGCCGCTGCCGTCGTCGTCACCGGCGACCTCAACGCCCACGAGCAGTCCGCGGTGCACCGCAGCCTGGTGAGCGACGGCCTGCACGACGTCTGGGACGAGGCCGGCGAGCGGGTCACGCCCCAATGGGGCACCTATTCGGGATATCGTCGGCGCAGGGTCGGCGGCCGGCGCATCGACCACATCCTCGTCGACGACGGGGTCGAGGTGCTGCGAGCCGGCATCAACGCCACGAGGTTCGAGGGCAGCGCGCCATCCGACCACGAACCGGTCCAGGCGGTGCTGCGGCACCGGCAGACCGGCGAGGCGGACGGCCCGGGCGCAGCGGAAGGGGACGGATGATGCACGAACTGCTCGCGAACGTGCGGCGGCGCCCCGTCGGGGCGGGCGAGCTCGTCGCCGACGGATTGCGCGTCATCGCGCTCGCCTGCATCGTGGTCGCCGGCATCGGATGGGGGCCGATGGGTGCGGTGAGCCTCGCGCTCGTGAGCGGCGGAATGCTGCTGCCTCGCGCACTCGGCGTGCGACCCGCGTTCGACATCGCGTTCGGCGTGGTCGCGCTCGTGTCGGTCTGGAGCAGCGTGACCGACCTGTACGTGACGGTGAAGTGGTGGGACCTGCCCATGCACTTCCTCATGAACGGACTCGTCGCGGCGGTCGCGTACGTGCTGTTCGAGCGGCTCCGCATCGTCGCCGACGCCGAGACGCTGCCGCACCCGACGCTCTCCCGCGCGGTCGTGACCACGTCGGTCGGCCTGGCGTTCGGCGCCCTCTGGGAGATGTTCGAGTGGTTCGGCAAGAACTTCATCGACGGCGAGATCTTCGTCGGCTACACCGACTCCATCGGCGACCTCGTGCTCGGCGGGCTGGGCTCGCTGCTGGCCGGCCTCGCGCTCCCCGTACTCATGGCGCACCCGCACCGGGTCACCGCCGACGCCGGGGCTGAACGGCAGGCGGCGGCCGCATCCGACGGCCCGCCGGCGCGCCCGGTGGCCTGACCTTCGGGCGCCTCTCCACCGCGGAAGGGAACCTCATGCGCGACCTCCTGGCGAACCTGCGCCGACGCCCGCACGGGTCGGCCGAGCTCGTCGCCGACGGCCTGCGCGTCCTCGCCGTGGCCTCCATCGTGGTCGGCTGGATCGGCTGGGGCGCGAAGGGCGCCTCGAGCTTCGCGGTCGTGAGCGTCGCCATGCTGCTGCCGCGGGCGCTCGGGGTGCGGCCGGGCTTCGACATCGCATACGGCGTCATCGCCCTCGTGTCCACCTGGAGCAGCGTGACCGACCTCTACGGAACGGTCACGTGGTGGGATCTGCCGATGCACTTCCTCATGACCGGGCTCGCCGCCGCGGTCTGCTACATCCTCCTGGTGCGGATCCAGGTCATCCCGGATGCCGCGACGCTTCCCCGACCGCGGCGCTCGTACACGATCCTCACGACGACGATCGGCGCCGCGCTCTCCGCGCTCTGGGAGATGTTCGAGTGGTTCACCACGACCTTCCTCGACCCTGCAACCGTGCTCGGCTATCGGGACACCGTCTCCGACATGGTCGTGGGCACCCTCGGATCGCTCGTCGCCGGGCTGCTGCTGCCGGTGCTCGCCGCGACGCCGCGAACGGCCGTGCCACCGGCGGGCGCCCAGGAACGTCCCGCCCGACCCGTCGGCTGACGCGACCTCGCCCGCGTCAGCTCGGGGTGATCGTCACCGGCGCGCTGCCGGCCCAGTCGCGTACGAGCTCCTCGCGCACGTGCACGCCCGTGCCCGCGCCATCCGGCACCCGCAGCTGCCCGCGGTGCTCGCCCGATCCGAGCACGAACGGCTCGGTGAGGTCCTCGGCGAAGTACCGCGCCGACGCCGACGTGTCGCCCGGGAGCACGAACCCCGGCAGCGCCGCGAGCGCCACGTTCGCGGCCCGCCCGACGCCCGTCTCGAGCATGCCGCCGCACCACACGGGAACCTCCCGGTCGCGGCACGCGTCGTGCACGCGCAGCGCCTCGAGGTAGCCGCCCATGCGCCCGGGCTTGATGTTCACGATGGCGGTCGCGCCGCGCTCGATCGCATCGACCGCCGTCGTCACGTCGAGGATCGACTCGTCGAGGCACACCGGCGTCTCGCAGGCCTCGGCGAGCCGGGCGTGCGTGGCCAGGTCCTCCTCGGCGAACGGCTGCTCGATGAGCAGCAGCTCGAACGGGTCGAGCCCCGCGAGCAGCGGGATGTCGTCGGCCGTGTAGGCGGTGTTCGCGTCGACCTGCAGCATCGCGTCGCGACCGAGCAGTTCGCGCACCGCGGCGACCGGCACGAGGTCCCAGCCCGGCTTGACCTTGAGCTTGATGCGCCGGTAGCCCTCCTCGACGTAGCCCGTGACCTCGTCGAGCAGCTCCTCGAGCGTCGGGGCGATGCCGACCGACACGCCGCAGTCGACCCACTCGCGCACGGCGCCGAAGCACTCTCCCATCGACCGGCCCTGCGCGCGCAGCTCGGCGTCGAGCACCGCGGCCTCGAGCGCGCCCTTCGCCATGCGGTGGCCGGCGACGAACGCCAGGGTCGGGGCGACGGATGCCGCGAGCGGCACGCTCGCGATCGACGCGGCCGCACCGCCCGCGGCCGCCTGCGCGCGGGGGTCGTCGACGTGCTGCTCGCGGTCGTCGACGAAGATGCCGGCGGAGTGCGCCGGATCCTCGATGAGCACGCCCGACACGTGCCCGTCATCGACGACATGGTGCGGTGCGGGGCGCCGCAGGAGAGCGGGTGCCAGGTAGTGCTCGATGACGGCTGCCGCGCCCGCGACGTACTCGGACGAGTAGAACGGGTCGCGGCCTGCCACGCACTCGCCCCAACCGTCGCCCCGATCGGTGCGCACGCGGACGAGCAGCACCTCCCGAGCGGTCTCACGGCCGAACGACGTCTCGAACGGCCGCACCAGCGGCACCTCGAGCCGGTGCAGCTCGATCGCCTCGATCTTCGGCGTCGTCGCCGTCGTCATGGTCGCCTCCTGGTCGTCACCCGCTGTCCCCAGTCTGGCGCAGGGCCGTGCGGCGCGCCCGGCCGAATCGAGAAGTCGCGGATGCACGGCTCGACCGTGCAGACGCGACGTCTCGCGAACGGAGCTCCGCCGGCGGCCGGACCGCGACGAGGTCAGAGTCCGACCCGCTCCAGGTAGGCGTTGCGAAGGCGCCCGGCCGGGTCGAAGCGGGCGCGGAGCGCGGCGAAGTCGTCGAATCGGGGGTACCGGCGCCGAAGCTCGTCGGCCGGCAGCGTGAACAGCTTGCCCCAGTGCGGCCGCGCCGTCGGGGGCAGCGCAGCCTCGATCGCGGGAAGCAGCGCCTCGACGGCCGGCTGGTCGGGCACCCACGTGAAGTGGAGGCAGACGACCTCCGTACCGTAGGCGGGGCTCAACCACAGGGAGTCGGCGGCGACCGTGCGCACCTCGCACACCTGCAGCAGCGGCGCGATGCGGTCCGCGAGCGAGCGCACCGCCTCGATCGCGGCGACCGCGTCGGCACGGGGCACGAGGTACTCCGACTGCAGCTCCTCGCCCGCCGAGGGCGTGAACTCGAGGCGGAAGTGCGGCAAGCGCTCGAACCACGGGCCCGGTTCGCCGAGCTGCGCGGTGCTGGCATCGGCCGGCATGCCCAGGATCGGATGGCGCGGCACCGACGCCGGCCGCGCGCCGAGGCGCTCCACGATCGCGCGACGGGGCTCCGCGACATCCGCCTCGATGGGCAGCCGCTGCTTGACCCACAGCTGGTCGGCCGTCTCGGCGTCGGACCATCGCGTGAAGATGCTCACGCTCGTGCCGAGCGAGGTCGTCGCGTCGAGGTCGGCGAGGATCGCGTCCCAGCGGGGCGCCTCGTGCACGGTCTGCGCGACGTCGTACGTCGGCTCGACGTCGAGTTCGAGCGCGAGCACGACGCCGAGCGCACCGAGGTGCACGACCGCACCGTCGAAGTCGGCGTCGCCGCGCTGCAGCGAGCGCACCTCACCGTCGAGGGTGAGGAACGAGATGGCGCGGACGGCGCTCGCGAGCGAGCCGATCTGGTCGCCCGATCCGTGCGTGCCGGTTGCGACCGCGCCCGCGACCGAGATGTGCGGCAGCGACGCGAGGTTCGCCAGGGCGAGTCCGCGTTCCTGCAGGCGCGGCGCGACATCCCCGTACCGCAGGCCGCCGCTCAGCCGGACGACCCCCGGCGCACCGCCCGCGTCGACCTCGGCGGGCAGCCGATCGGTCGCGATGAGCGTGCCGTCGGTGTCGGCCAGGTCGTTGAACGAGTGCCTCGTGCCGAGCACGCGGATCGGCCCGTCGCCGCTCAGCGCCTCACGCAGCTCGTCGATCGACGACGGGTGCACGATGCGCCTCGCGCGGTACTCGAGGTTGCCCGCCCAGTTGCGTTCCATGGTCCTCACTCTCGCATGCTCGTGGTCTGTGGCCGCGCCGCACGGTGGGTGTCAAGCGGGTGGTGGCGCCGTGGAGTCCCTGAGGATCAGGGTCGCGGCGAGGTCGAGCCGGGTAGGCTCGGCTCCACGCTGGTCTTCCAGGCGGAGCGCGAGGCGCGTGGCCGCGATGCCGAGTTCGCGCAGCGGCTGGTGGACGGTCGTGAGCCTCGGCGACGACGAGGTCGAGACCGGTTGATCGTCGTACCCGACCAGGGAGAGGTCGTCCGGGATGCGCAGTCCGGCGCGCCGGGCGGCGTTGAGGACGCCGAGTGCCTGCATGTCGCTTCCGGCGAGGATCGCGGTGGGCCGGCTCGCCGATCGGAGCAGGTCGAGGGCGACCCGCTCCCCGGCCTGGGCGTCGAGCTCAGCGAAGCGGGCCCAGCCGTCCGGCACGGGCAGACCGGCCAGGTGCATCGCCGAACGGTAGCCGTCGAGGCGCGCATGCGACCCCACCACCGATTCCGGTCCTCCGATCGCCGCGATACGCCGATGGCCGAGGTCGATGAGATGGCGCGTCGCCGTCACCGCAGCCGACCAGTGCGCGACGCCGATCGCCGGGATCGAGGGGTCGGCCGCATCCGCCGGTTCGACCACCACGACCGGGATGTCGCGCGCCCGGAGCGTCTCGCGCACCGCAGCGGCGACCCCCGCGTAGACGATGACGGCGGCGGGCCGGTGCTCGAGCACCCCTTCCAGCCACGCCTCGTCGCCGGCACCCGCGCGCCCGTCCCCGCTCACCGTGAGCGTGAGCGAATGGCCGGCCGCAGCGGCCGCCTCGCGCACGCCGTCGATCACCTCGAGCGAGAGCGGACCGTGGAGATCGGGTAGGACGAGCTCGATCGCCCGGCTGCGCCGTCCGATCCCGCGCCGCCGATAGCCGCTGCGGAGGAGCAGTTCCTCGACGCGCGCCCGGGTGCCCGGCGCGACATCCGAATGGCCGTTCAGCACCTTGGACATGGTGGTGAGCGACACACCGGCCTCCGCGGCGAGAGAGGCGAGCGTGACGCGCGACTCATCGGCCATGCGCCCACCCGGGCGGCAGGCGGAACGATCGCATGCGCCCCGGCCACTCGATCGATCGCGAGGGGCGCACGCGCCTCACCCCTGCGTTGCTGCGCGGCCGAGGATGGCGGCGAGCGGCTCCCGCACCCGGGCCGCATCGAAGGAGAACGCGTCGGCGAGCCGCTCCCCCTCGTCCGGACCGACGCCCTCGAAGGCCCGAGCGAAGTCGTCGACCATCGCCTCGGCGAGCATCACGTGCCGGATGTGTCCGTGGATCCATCGCCGCGCCCCCCATGGATACGGTTGGAAGTCGGGGAACTCCGTCTCGAACAGCTCCTCGATGGGCTCGAGGATGCGCCGGACGCCCTCGTCGGTGGAGCCCCAGGAGTCCACCCCGAGCCGCGCCTTCTTCTCCAGGACCGGTGCGATGCGGCGCAGGTACGGCGAGTCGGGGTCGGCGTGGACGAGACCCTGCAGGCCGATGTCCTTGAAGGTCCACAGCGCCCAGCTGGCGTCGTGCCGTCGGTAGATCTCGAGCTGGTCCTCCAGGAGCCGGTAGCGCTGGGCGTCGCGCTCCGGGTCGCCGGTGTACACGGGCCCGAACTCGCCGACCCAGATCGGCGTCCCCGTCTCCCGCATGTACGCCGTGCGCTCGAGGAACGTCTCCTCGACCACGTCGCGATCCACGAAGCGCCCCCGACTGACACCCGGATAGGGCCCGCCGTCGACGAAGCCCGGCAGCGCGTAGTCGTGCGCGGTGTAGACGCAGTTCGGCATGGGATCGCCGAGCTGGTCGAACTGGGTCGAATACCGGTTCCCGTCGAGGAACAGGATGTGATCCGGGTCGACCGCGCGGATGGCCGCCTCGAGCCGCTCGTAGAACGGACGGATGGCGTCGCCGTGGGCGTCGGCGGGCTCGTTCACGGGGTTGTATCCCGCGACCCACGGATTGCCGCGGTAGTGCTCGGCGATGTGCTCCCAGAGGTTCACCACCCGGTCCTGGAACTGCCGCTGGCCCCAGAAGTGCGCCCACTGCGTGGGGTTGTCGCTGTGCCAGTGCTGGTTCTGCGCGCCGGGAAGTGCGTGCAGGTCGAGGATGGTGTAGATGCCGTGCCTGGCGCACGCGTCGACGACCGAGTCCAGCAGCCGGAATCCCTCCTCCTTGATGACGAAGGGGGCGTCGTCGTCCTCGAAGTGCCGGTAGTTGAACGGCACGCGCACCGAGTTCATTCCGAGGCCGGCCAGGAAGGCGGCATCCGCGTCGGTGAAGAACACCGAGAGGAACCGGTCGAAGAACCGACGGTACCCCTCATCGCCGAGCACGCGTCGCAGCGCCCGCCGCTGCTGCGACTCGGTCGCGGGGTAGCCCGTGATGAAGTTCTCCATGTTCATCCAGCCCCCCAGGCCCAGCCCGGTGAGCACGACCGGCGTCTCGCCGGACATGATGCGCGTTCCGTCGACGCGCAGGATGGCCCCGGCGTTCATGCGAGCGTGAGTGCGGACCACGAGACGGGCGGCAGTGTCACGGTCACCGCCCCCTCGGTCGTGCGGGCCGAATCGTTGTCGTGCAGGGCGACGCGATCGGGCGTCGACAGGGTGTTGACGGCATGGATGTCCTCGTCGCTGAGCGTGCGGAACGAACGGACGGCCAGCCCGTCCAGGATGCTCGTGTCGATCTCGAGCGAGACCTCCTCGTCGAGGCTGCGGTTCACCAGGAACACCGCCGTCTCGCCGGTCTCGGGGTCGTGCGTCGCGACCGCGTCGACGAGGGGCACCTCGCCGTAGAGTGCGGTGGCGTACGTGGGGCAGTCGAGCTTCAGCTCGAGGGTGACGCCCTTCGCGAGGGCGGACGTCACGGAGAACGGGAAGAACGTCGTCTGGCGCCAGGCCGGCCCGCCGGGCTCGGTCATGATCGGTGCGATGACGTTCACCAGCTGCGCGAGCGATGCGGATGTCACGCGATCGGCGTGCCGGATCAAGGAGATGAGCAGGCTTCCGAAGACGACGGCGTCGACGACCGAGTAGGCGTCCTCGAGCAGGCGCGGCGCGACCGGCCACTCCGTGACGTCGGTGATGCGGTCGACCTCGTTGTACCGCGACTGGTACCAGACGTTCCACTCGTCGAAGGAGATGTACATCGTCTTGTCGCTGCCGCGAGCAGCCTTCACGTGGTCGGCGGTCGCGACGACCGAGTCGATGAACCGGTCCATGTCGACACACGAGGCGAGGAAGCTGCCGTAGTCCCCGCCCTTCGGCTCGTAATAGGCGTGGCAGGAGATGAAGTCGACATCGTCGTACGTCTCCTCCAGCACGGTGCGCTCCCAGTGCCCGAAGGTCGGCATGTGGGCGCTCGAGCTCCCGCACGCGACGAGCTCGAGGTCGGGGTCGACCTGGCGCATCGCCCGGGCGGTCTTCGAGGCGAGCCGACCGTACTCCTCGGCCGTGCCGTGACCCAGCTGCCACGGTCCGTCCATCTCGTTCCCGAGGCACCACATGCGGATGTCGTGCGGCTCGGGCGAGCCGTTGGCGACGCGTCGATCGCTCAACGCCGTGCCGGATCGGATGTTCGCGTACTCGAGCACGTCGAGCGCCTCCTGGACCCCGCGCGTGCCGAGGTTGACCGCGTACATCAGGTCGCTGCCGACCTTGCGCAGCCACGAGGCGAACTCGTCCAGTCCCACCTCGTTGGTCTCGGTGGAGTGCCAGGCGAGGTCGAGGCGGCGAGGCCGCTCCTCGCGCGGCCCCACGCCGTCCTCCCAGCGATAGCCGGAGACGAAGTTGCCGCCCGGGTACCGGATGGTCGACACGCCCAGCTCGCGGACGAGCTCGATCACGTCGGCCCGGTGGCCCTCCGCGTCCGCGCTCGGATGCCCCGGCTCGTAGATGCCGTCGTAGACGCACCGGCCGAGGTGCTCCACGAACGAGCCGAACAGCCGGCGCTGGACCGGGCCCACGACGAAGTGCGGGTCGATCGTGAGATGTGCTCGCTTCATGAATCCTCATCACCTGTCGTGGACGTGGTCCCAGGGGCCGTGCCGCGGCCGGCGGTCGTCACTTGAGACTGCCGATCGAGAGCCCGCCCTGCCAGTACTTCTGCAGCGTCAGGAACGCGATGACCAGCGGGATCACCGAGACCAGCGACCCGAGGATGACGATGCTCCACAGGCTCTCTCCGCCCGCCGCGCCATACGTCGAGGCCGTCGCCTGCCACAGTCCGATGCCGACCGTCACGGGGAAGAGGCGGTTGTCGGAGAGCATCGCGAGCGGCAGGAAGTAGTTGTTCCACGACGCCACGACCGACAGCAGCAGCACCGTCACGATCGCCGGCCTGAGCATCGGAAGCGCCACCTGGAGGAACACGCGGAACTCCCCGGCGCCATCGACGCGGGCGGCGTCGAGGAGTTCGTCGGGCACCGCATCCCGGGCATAGACGGCCATCAGGTACACGCCGAAGGGATTGAGGAGCGTCGGCAGGATGACCGCCCAGATGGTGTTCGTCATGCCCGCCTGGGCGAAGAGCACGAAGGTCGGGATGACGAGTGCCGTCGACGGCACCATGACCGAACCCAGGAGCACGGCGAACCCGAGCCGCCGCCCGCCGAACTGGTACTTGGCGAAGCCGTAGCCGGCGAGCACCGCGAGCACCGTGGCGCCGACCCCGCCGACGATCGCGTACAGCGCCGAGTTGAACAGCCATTGGAGATAGATGCCGCCGCCGTAGGTGAAGAGCTGCTGGAGGTTGCCGAGGTAGTCGATGTCGTCCGCGAACCAGAGCGCGCTTCCGCCGCCGAACAATCCCGCCGAGGTCTTCGAACTGTTGACCACGACCCACCAGAAGGGCACGAGGAAGTAGATCATCAGGACGCCGAGCACGACCTGGAGCGAGACGTACCGCGTCGGACGGCGCGTCGTGCGAGCGATGCTGACACTCATGAGAGGAAGCTCCCTCGCTTGCGTGTGCTGAACATGAAGATGTAGACGCAGATGAAGACGACGGCGCCGAGTGCGAACGAGATCGCCGAGCCGTAGTTGTAGTTCGCCAACGTGAAGGCCTGCTCGTAGGCGTACATGTTGGGCGTGAAGTCATCGGGGATCGCCCCGGCCGCGAGTTGCTGGAGGATCTTCGGCTCGTTGAAGAACTGGAGGGTGCCGATGAGCGCGAACACGAGGATCAGGACGAGCGCCGGCGCGACCAGCGGGATCTTGATGCGCAGGATGATCTGCCACTGCGACGCACCGTCGATGCGAGCCGCCTCGTAGAGGGTCGGGTCGATCCCCTGCAGGGCGGCGTAGAGGATGATCATGTAGTAGCCGGCCCACTGCCAGGTCACGATGTTCAGCAGGCCGTAGAAGATCAGGTCGCTGCTGAGCAGATCCGGCCCCGTGGCTCCGAACGCGTCGAAGAAGTCGCCGATCGGACCGAAGTTCGGGCTGTACAGGAAGCCCCACATGAGCGCGCCGATGACGGCGGGGATCGCATAGGGCAGGAAGATCATCAGCCTCGAGAAGCGCGCGAACGAGGTCGTGACCACATCGAGGATGAGGGCGATCGCGAGCGAGATCGCCATCTGCAGCGGGATCAGGACGATGGAGAAGCTGATCACGAACCAGACGCCGTCCAGGAAGCTGGGGTCACTGAACGCCTTGGCGTAGTTCCCGAAGAGGACGAAGCGCGTCCCCCCGACGATCGACTTCTGGAAGAGGCTGAGGTACAGGGCGTACGCCAGGGGCGCGATGAGGAACGCCAGGAAGACGACGGCGAAGGGGGCGACGAAGGCCCACCCGGTGACATTGCGGCGGACGTCGCTCTTCGTGCGCGAGCGTCGGGCTCGTGGTGGGGCGGCGGCCTCTTCGATGAGATCGACAGTCATGGGAGATGCTCCGGATCAGGTGGAGGTGAACGGGAGGAGGCGGGGGGGGGGCCGGGGGGGGGGGGGGGGGGAGCCCCCCCCCCCTCCGCGGTGGCGTGCCTCTTTTCCCCCCCGCCCCCAAACTCCCCCCTGGGGGGGTGGTTTGAGTTTGGACCCATTGACCA
>NZ_JBVHVX010000016.1:0-114711 GCF_055564615.1 Agromyces sp. NPDC029043
CCCCCCCCCCCCCCCCCCCCCCCCCCCCCCCCCCCCCCCCCCCCCCCCCCCCCCCCCCCCCCCCCCCCCCCCCCCCCCCCCCCCCCCCCCCCCCAGGCCCCGTCAGAGCATCCGGGAGTAGAGCTCGATCTGCATGCGCCGCGCCCAGCGGGCCTGCAGCGTCGAGATGTCGGTGTCGAGGATCTTCGGATCGCGCGTCTTGGACTCGAAGTGGTAGAGCCGCGCCCACGGCGAGAAGACCGCCGACCGGCCCGTCGCGCGGATCTTCATGTTGAGGTCGACGTCGTTGTAGTTGCCGGGGAAGGCGAGGCTGAAGCCGCCCACCTCGAGGAACAGGTCGCGGCGCAGGAGCGCGCACGCGGCGGTGACCCCGGACACCTCGTGGTCGACCGCGAGGGACCTGATCGGGTCGTCCCGGCCGCCCTCCCAGCCGAAGGCCGCGTGCCCGGCCACACCGCCGGTGTACACCTGGCCGGAGTGCTGCAGCGTGCTGTCCTCGAAGTAGAGCTGCGCACCCACGATGCCGACGCCGTCGCGCTGGGCGAGGCCGAGCATCGTCTCGATCCAGTCGGGCGAGACGATCTCGACGTCGTCGTTGAGCAGGAGCAGGTACTCGCCGCGGGCCGCGGCGGCCCCGCGGTTCATCTTGCCGCTGAAGTTGAACGGCGCGTTCCACGCGACGAGCCTCAGGCGGTCCCCGCACAGCCGTTCGAGTTCCTCGATGACGCCGACCGGCGTCTCCGCATCGGCGACCACGACGACCTCGACGTTCCGGTAGGTCGACTGCTCGATCACCCCGCGGACGGCCTCGACGACGAGCACACGCTCGACGCCGCCGATCTCGGCGCTGCTTCCGCGCGTGGGGATGACGACCGAGACCAGCGGATCGCCCTCGACGGCGAAGCGCACGCGGCGAAGGAACGGCTCGACATCCTCGACCTCGGCCCGGATGCCCCGGGCCTCGAGCTCGTCGACGACCACGCGGTGCTGCGCCTCGGACGTGCCCGCGAAGTCGCCTTCGGCGAGGTGCTCCACCGCGAGTTCCTGCGGGAGCAGCGCAACCGGCTCACCGGCACGCTCGGCCCGGAGGACCAGGTCGAGCACGTGGGCACGCCGTGCCTCGGACCGGAAGCCGCCGATGCGCCGCAGCGCCTCGACGCGGAACGCGACCACCGGCCCGAGGTAGTCGTTCCCGAAGAGCCGGATCGGGGAGAACAGCGGTCGGAGGAGCGAGGCCACGCCGACGGTGCTGGAATCGCCGTACGCGATGGAGATGCGGGGATAGCGGTCCAGGAACTCGGCGATGCGATCGAAGGCCCCGGGCACGACGCGTCCTCCGCGGACCACCACGAGTTCCCGCGCGGCGGTCGCGTCCACTGCGGCGTTCAATTCGTCGGATGCGGCATCCATGGTCTGCACGCCCTCGTCGCGGGCGGCCGCGATGAGCTCGGCAGCGTCCTCGTGCGCGGTCGCGTCGACGACGACGCGGACGGCGGAGGCGGAGATGCCGGCCCCCAGCACCGACTGCACGAGCGCCCGCACCTCGGCCGTGGAGCCTCCCGCGGCGTCGATCCAGACCTCGTGGCGAGCGGGCGTCGCGGCCCCGTCGACCGCTGCGCTCATCGGAGGAACCGGCGCTTGAACACGCGGGCGGCGCGGATGGGAAGCGTCACGACGCGGCCGGCGCGCCACGTGAGCGAGCTCTGCATCGCCGCGATGTTCCGTTCGGCGGCGACGGTCTCGGACGGCCCGAGCAGGTTGTCGGACTTGAGCTCCCTCACCTGCTGCTCGAGCCCGATGACGCGGTCGAGCAGCTCGAGCTGCTGCTCGACCAGCTGCTCCTCGCGGCTGAGTACGGCACCGGGGCGTCCGTCGGACCAGTTCGCTTCGGGGGCGACGCTCACGCTCGACCTCTTCCTCTCCTCGACCGACCTAAACTAGCCTAATGCCCCGAACGAGACCGCCCCGAGCGCGCCTGTCGACGGTTCCGTCCGAGTCCTCGACGCTCCACGCCAGGGTGGTCGGCGTCGTCCCGATCTTCCATCCCGACGCCGAGGTCGTCGACAACATGCGCTCGCTCGCATCGCAGGTCGACGAGCTGGTGCTCGTCGACGACGGGTCCGGCGCCGCGGCCGACGCGGTCCTCGACCGGATCGCGGCGGAGTTCGACGGGGTGCGCATCATCCGGCTCGAGCGGAACTCGGGCATCGCCCGCGCGCTCAACGTCGGGGTGCGCGCCGCGCTCGACGACGGCGCCGACTTCGTCGTGAACACCGACCAGGACACCGACCTCCCGGCGGGCTATGTGCGCGCCTGCCTCGACACGTTCGCGCGGGCGAACCGCGTCACGCGCCTCGGCATCGTGTGCGCCGACCGCGTGAACGGGCAGCCCTCCATCCCCACGTGGTACTCGCCCGAGGGCATCGGGCTGGTCCCGGAGGCGATCCAGTCGGGCTTCGTCATCTCTCGCGAGTGCCTCGAGCGGGCCGGGCTCTTCGACGAGCGCCTGGTCATCGACTGCGTCGACACCGAGTTCTGCCTGCGGGTCCGCGATCGGGGATTCCGGATCGCGATCGCGGAGGACACCGACATCGCGCACGCGCTCGGCGAGATGGTCCCGTTCCGCCCGTTCGGCCTGCGGCTGACCCATCGCGACGGCGGTCACCTCTACCAGTACCACTCGCCGTTCCGGCAGTACTACATCACCCGCAACAACATCGACCTCGTCTTCCGCAACTTCGTGCGCCGGCGCCGCTGGACGCTGGCGGTGATCAAGCGCCAGCTCGGACCGAGCTTCGACGCGATCGTGAGCGGCCCGAAGCGCACACGGCACGCCGTCGCCATCCTCGTCGGCGGCGTGCACGGGTTCCTCCGCATCCGGGGACCGATCCCGCCCGGCCTGCGGCGCTTCCTGACGAGCTGACGAGAACCTGTGGACAGCGGCCTCCCACGTCCGCGCCGCAGCTAAGGTAAGCGGTGGCCGGAAGGGGGTCGGCCGCGGAAGGAGCGACGTGACCACCACGCTGCGTCTCATCGTGGATCAGATCATCGCACCGGTGCCCGGTGCGCTCGGCAGGTACACCCGCGACCTCGCGCGCGCGGTCGTCGCCACGACGCCGCGCGGGTGCGAGGTCGAGGGCGTCGTCTCCTCCTCGCTGCCCGCCGACTACGATCGCGTGCGCTCGGAGGTCCCCGGCCTCGCAGGGCTCTACAAGTCCTCGCTCGCCCGCCGCGAGCTCGCGGCCGCATGGCAGTTCAACCTCACGACCTCGCCCGGCGGCGGCATGATCCACGGCACGAGCCTGTTCGCCCCGCTGCGCAAGCACGAGGCCGGTGCCGGCGATCAGGTCGTCGTGACGGTGCACGACGTGCTCGCGTGGACGCACCCCGAAGCGCTCAGCTCCGCCTCCGTGGCCTGGCAGAAGGGCATGATGAAGCGGGCCCGCCGCCACGCCGACGCCGTCGTGGTTCCGACCCACGCGCTCGCCGAGCGCCTGCAGATGGTCGCCGACTTCGGCGACCGGGTCCGGGTGATCGGCACGGCGCCGCGGTCGGGGCTCGCGATCGGGCCCGACGCCCCCGAGCGTGCGGCTCGGCTGGGCCTGTCGGCCGGCTACATCGTGGTGCCCGGCACCCTCGAGCCCCGCAAGGGCCTCGTCGACGTGCTCACCGCGCTCGGTCGGAGCGACGCTCCCGACCTGTCCGTCGTGGTGCTCGGTCCCGAGAGCTGGGGCGACCAGCACCTCGCGGCCGTCGCCGAGGAGTGCGGGGTCGACTCGCGCCGCGTCCGCCACTTCGAGGAGCTCGAGGCCGCCGACCTCGCGGTGGTCATCGCGGGCGCCGCGGCGTTCGTCGCCCCCGCCCACGACGACGACTCGGTCACCGAGTTGATCGAGGCCTTCAGCCTCGGCGCACCCGTCATCCACTCCGACACCGCCGCGTACCTCGAGGTGTCGGCCGGGTCGGGTCTGGCGGTGCCGATCGGGGCCGACGGCGCGTTCGCCGAGCGCCTCGCGACGGCGATCGCGCGTGTCGTCGAGGATCGCGAGCTCGCCGGCAGGCTCGCCATCGCGGGCCAGGACCGCGCCCGCGCCTACAGCTGGCGCGACTCCGCCGAGCGCGTGTGGTTCCTGCACGCCGACCTCTGACGACGGCGGCCACCGCGTCACCGCCGCGGCGCGCTCGGCCGACTAGCCTTCGGCCGGCTCCGTCGTCGGCGGCACGAGCGCGGCCTGGATCATCTGCCGGATCGCCTCGTAGTCGGGCTCGAGCGGATCCACCCCGTTGTCGGGCACGAGGGGCACGTCCACGATCGGCAGTTCCCTCGTCTTGCCGGCCAGGTCGACGAAGTAGCCGAGCATCGACTGCGGGACATCCGTCTTCACGACCTGGGATCCCGCGGCGGCGACGTCCTGGAACTTCGACAGCACGTTGGCGGCGTTGAACTGCTGCAGCACCGCCTCCTGGATCTGCAGCTGTCGAGCCATCCGGTCGTAGTCGCTGGTGCCGTGGCGGGAGCGGGCGTACCAGAGCGCGTGGTTGCCGTCGAGGTGCTGTTCGCCCGCCGGGATCCACTCGAGGACCGTCGTGAAGGTCTCGTCGGCGTGGATCGGGACGTCGTGCGGCACGTTGACCGTCACGCCGCCGAGCGCGTCGATCAGCTGCTGGAACCCCGCCATGTCGATGAGCACGTAGTACTGGATGGTCAGACCGGTGATGCCCTCTGCGGCGTCGCGCATCGCCTCGATGCCCGGCTCGCTGCCCTGCGCCACCGCGTCGGGGTAGAGCTCGGGACTCTTCAGCTCGACCTCGGTGTAGATGGAGTTGAGCTGGCACACGTCGACGTCGCAGACGCCGTCGGCGCCGTAGCCGTCGGGGTAGGTCTGCCGGAGCGGCGAGGTCTCGTCGAAGGGCACGTAGGAGAGGTCGCGCGGCATGCCGATCGTCACGGCCTGGCCCGTGTCGGCGTCGATGCTGACGACGCGGATGCTGTCGGGCCGGAGCCCCTCGCGGTCGGGGCCGGCGTCGCCGCCGAGCAGGAGGATGTTGTACCGGCCGTCGACCGGCGGCTCGCTGGGCCCGGCGACGAACACCGACGACAGGAAGCCGCTCGCGGTGGTCGCCACGTACGCGCCGTACGCCGCGGTGCCCGAGACCGCCACGAGGACGAGCGCGGCGAGCGCCGCGATGCCCGCGCGCGCGGCCGGCGCGGTCCTGACGAGGCGCACGAGCCGCAGCGTGTCGAGCGTGAGCACCACCCACAGCACGGCGTAGAACACGAGCCCGAGCGCGATGATCCACAGCGCGACGCTGTTCGAGGCGATGGTGTACAGCACGGCCGGGGCGACGAACCACGTGACGATCGCCGCGACCACCAGCGTCCAGAGCACGAGCGTCGCGCCGAGCCCGAACCGGCCGAGCCTGCGGTTGCCCGCGAGCACCTGGGCGGAGCCCGGGATGAGCACGTTGAGCACGACGAGCCACCAGCCGCGCCGCGTCATCAGCGGGCGCGACTGCGTATCGGGGTACCGGATCGGGCTCTGGGCGAGGCTCATCGGCTCGACTTCAGACGCTCGTTCTTCTCCTCGACCAGTGCCGCGAGCGACGCGGCGTAGTCGGCGAGCGCGTCGCGCAGCGCATCGTCGGAGGTTGCGAGGATCTTCACCGCGATGAGGCCGGCGTTCTTCGCGCCGCCGATCGAGACCGTCGCCACGGGCACGCCGGCCGGCATCTGCACGATCGAGAGCAGCGAATCGAGTCCGTCGAGCCGCGAGAGCGGCACGGGCACGCCGACGACCGGCAGAGTGGTGACCGAGGCGAGCATGCCGGGCAGGTGGGCGGCTCCGCCGGCGCCGGCGATGATGACCCGGATGCCGCGGCCCGCCGCCTCCTTGCCGTAGGCGATCATCTTCTCGGGCGTGCGGTGCGCCGAGACCACCTCGACCTCATGCGGCACGCCGAACTCGTCGAGCAGGTCGGACGCGTCGCGCATGACGTTCCAGTCGGAGTCGGAGCCCATGACGACGCCGACGAGGGGGGTGGGGTTGCCTGCGATCACCCGATCGATATTAGGGCTGGCGGCTGGAAGATCTCGGAGGGCGCTCCGCGCCGGCCCTGCGATGCCCTCCGGGCTCAGTCCTGCAGCGCGGCCGCCGCGGCGCGGGCCTCGTAGACGGCCTCGTCGAGGTCGGGCCCGATCGCGGTGACGTGGCCGACCTTGCGGCCGGGGCGCGGGGCCTTGCCGTAGTTGTGGATCTTCACGGTCGGGTGCCCGCTCAGCGCGTCGGCGTAGCGGTCGGTGAGCGAGCCCTCGGCAGGACCGCCGAGCAGGTTGACCATCACCGACCACTCGTCGTGGCATCCGGTGCCGCCGAGCGGGAGGTCGAGCACCGCCCGCAGGTGCTGCTCGAACTGGCTCGTGGTGGAGCCGTCCATGGTCCAGTGGCCCGAGTTGTGCGGGCGCATCGCGAGCTCGTTGACGAGCACCCGGTCGTCGGTGGTCTCGAACAGCTCGACGGCGAGCACGCCGGTCACGCCGAGCCCCTCGGCGACCGCGATCGCGACGTCGGCCGCGACGTCGGCGAGCCGGCCGGCCGCGTGCGGGGCCGGCGCGATGACCTCGCTGCACACGCCGCCGACCTGCACGGTCTCGGCGAGCGGCCACGCGGCGACCTCCCCCGAGGGGCGGCGGGCGACGAGCTGCGCGAGCTCGCGGCGGAAGTCGACGAGCTCCTCGACCAGAAGGGCTGGGTCGCGACCATCCTCCCCGGCCGCAGCGAACCACTCGGCGACCTCGCCCGCCCCGCGGACGACGCGGACGCCCTTGCCGTCGTACCCGCCCCGCGGCGTCTTGACCACGGCCGCGCCGCCGTGCTCGGAGATGAACGCGTCGAGCTCAGCCGGCGTGACGACGCGCGCCCACTCGGGCACGGGCAGGCCGAGCTCGTCGAGCCGGGCGCGCATGAGCAGCTTGTCCTGTGCGTAACGCAGGGCATCGGGCCCGGGCCGCACGGGCACGCCCGCGTCGACGAGGGCGCGCAGCACGTCCTGCGGGACGTGCTCGTGGTCGAAGGTGACCACGTCGACCTCGCGCGCGAATGCGAGCACGGTGCCGGCATCGGTGTAGTCGCCGACGCGGTCGGCGGCGATCGCCGCGGCCATGCCCTCGCCCTCGGCGAGCACCCGGAGCTCGACGCCGAGCTCGATCGCCGCGGGGATCATCATTCGCGCGAGCTGCCCTGCGCCGATCACTCCGACTCGCACCGGTCCGAACCGTCCGTTCCCGCAGCACCCCGTGCGCCGCGACACCCCAGTCTACGGCGCACGGTCGCTAGGATCGGGGGGTGTCCGCCACCCTCCGCACGCTCGCGTCCCGGGCCTGGCACGGGTTCCTGGCCTACCTCGTCAAGTTCGGGGTGGTCGGCCTCATCGGCTTCGTGATCGACATCGCGCTCTTCAACGCGCTGCGGGTCGGCGTCTTCGGCGAGGGCACGTGGGCGCAGAGCGCGATCGGCGCGAAGACCATCTCGACGAGCGTCGCGATCGTGTTCAACTGGCTCGGCAACCGGTACTGGACCTTCCGGCGGCACCGGCGCCGGCACGCCCTGCGCGAGTTCGCCGAGTACGCCATCGTCTCGGTCGGCGGCATGGCGATCTCGCTCGCGTGCCTCTGGATCAGTCACCACCTGATGGGGTTCACCAGCCTGCTCGCCGACAACATCTCGACGAACGTGGTCGGGCTCGCGCTCGGCACGGCGTTCCGGTTCTTCCTCTACCGGTACTGGGTCTTCGGCCACCACCGCGCCGACGGGCTCTCGAACCTCGCCCGGGTCGAGGAGGCCCAGCGCGCGCTGTTCGAGGAGCCGCCGCTCGAGCAGGCGCCGCTCGACCACGAGGCCCGGCGCGGCGACGCCCGGCCCGGCGACGCCGACCCGACCGACGCCGATCCCGCCCGTGTCGACGGCTACTCGGTGCCGCCGAGGAACCACGGCGGGTAGACCGCCACGCGCACCTTCGCCCCGACAGCCTGCAGCGCGGCCCGCACCCGATCGCGCACGCGATCGTTCGCGACCGCGATGAGCGCGATGCGCTCGAGGGGCACGCTGCCGCGCACCAGCACCTCGGCGGTGCGGAGGCCCGCGCCCTCGTCGGCGAGCGTGAGCCGAACGATCGCCCGCTCGGCCTCGGGCCACGTCGCGGCGAACGCGGCGCCGCCGACCGCGGCATCCGTCTCGCTCACCGCGACCTCGCCCGGCGCGTGCAGCCGCGCGCCGGCCGCGGCGGCGACCGAGGTCACGAGCAGCACGTGGTCTGCCGCGGCCCGGCGCACGGCCTCCTCGGCCAGGCGCGGGTCGGGCGTGCCCGTGCGGATCGCGTCCCACACGTGCGCGTCCGTGGAGAGCAGGAACGGCACGTACTCGGCCACGTGCGCGCCCGAGTCGCCCACCGTCGCGGTCCGGCGGTAGGCACGGGCGGCGGGCGCGGCGAGGTCGACCACGGGCGAGGCGGGCGGGTCGCCCGCGTCGGCGAGGAGCGCACCCGCGCCGAGGATGCGGCCGAGGTTCTCGATGTGCGTGACGTGGTAGAGGCGCGTGGCACCCGCGTCGACGGGCGGGGCCGAGGCGCCGGCGACCCGCGGCGAGCGAGCGGATGTCGCGGCGCGCGTCGCGCGCGCCGCGCCGGCCGGACGCGTCGCCGTGGTTGCGCTCGGGGCGCGGGCCGCCCTCGTGCGTGCGGCGCGGGGCGGCGCCTGGGGCTCAGGCGGCGGGGAGCAGATCGCGCAGAGACCCTCGTCGAACCCGTGGATGCATTCCTCGCCCAAGTGGTGGTGCCTTTCTCGCCCGACGCGCCGGGAGCGCGCCGCCCGACTACAGTACGCGCTTCGGCTGGTGCGGTCGTGCGCTCCTCAGCGCCCGCCCCACACGACGGTGTCGCCGTCGCCCGCCGCCGACGGCCCGACGGCCGGCCCGCCGAGCGCGTGCGCCTCCGCCATGAGCTCGTGGAGGGCGGCCTGCACGGCGAGCGGCGCGGGCACGTCGGGCACGACGACGGGCACCTCGTGCCCGGTCTCGAGGCGCACGTCGCCCGAGCCGATGACGCCCTGCAGCCACGACCGGCTCACCTGCACGTCGTACCCGCGACGGTGCCACAGCTCGCGGCGGACGCGCACGAACAGCCCGCGACGGACGATGACGCGCTGCGTCGTGATGGTCGTGCGCGAGGTCAGCCACGCGAGGTACGGCAGGGCGCAGCCGAGGACCACCACGAGCGCGGCGGCGATCAGGACCGCCAGTCGGGGCCAGCCCTCGAGCGCCGGCATGAGGTAGGCGACACCGCCCGCCGTGGCGACCAGCAGCAGCACGGGCAGGATGAGCGCGCGGCCATGGCGACGCAGTCGCGCCACGACGCGTTCCTCGGGTCCCGTCACGGGCGCGGTGCTCGCCTCCCCCATAGGCCCATTAATACCGCAGGTGCGTGACGTCGCCCGCGGCGACCGCCTGCTCCTCGCCGGTCTCGTGGTCGCGGACGACCAGCCGGCCGTCGGCGTCGAGCCGTTCCGCGGTTCCGAGGAGCTCCGCGCCCCCCGGCAGCTCGACCCGCACGTCCTGGCCGAGCGTGCCGCACGCGGCGTCGACCCGCGCGGCCACCCCGCTCGCGACGGCGTCGCCCCCGGCCGCGATGAAGCCGTCGACGAGGTCGAGCAGCCGCGACAGGTAGTCGGCGAGCACCGCGTCGCCGTCGGGACGCCGACCGGTGACGAGCAGCAGGGACGTCGAGGTCAGGGTGGGCAGGTCGTGCTCGTCGAGCGTCAGGTTGAGCCCGGCGCCGATGACCACCGTGCCGTCGGCCACGAGCTCCGAGAGGATGCCGCAGACCTTGTAGCCCGACACGAGCACGTCGTTCGGCCACTTGAGCTCGACCTCGAACCCGCCGGTGCCGTCGTCCTCGTCGTCGGGTTCGTCGGATCCCGCGGCGACGGCCTCGTGCACCGCCTCCGTCATCGCGACGCCCGCGATGAGCGGGAGCCACCCGTACGCGTCCAGCGGCAGCGCCGCGCCGGGAGCCCGCCCGGGACGCAGCAGCACGGAGATCGCGAGGGTCTTGCCGGTCGGAGCGAGCCAGGTCCGGCCGAGCCGCCCGCGCCCCCTCGTCTGGTCGTCGGTGACGACGGCCGCGCCGTGCGGCCATGCCGCGGCATGCGCCCCGGTCGCCGCCTCGCGCAGCACGTCGTTGGTGGACCCGGCGGTGTCGAGCCACTCGAACCGCGGCACGACCGCCCGCGACCGCTCCCACTCCATGCCGACCTCCCGTCCGTCGCCCTCAGGCTAGTGTCCGAGCGCTCGTCCGCGTGGCGATCACCACCACGAGCCGACGCCTTTTTGTGGGAATCCGTCAACGAACCGGCCCGGATGGGCGCCGGTAGAGTGAACCGCGTGACCGAATCGACGACCGACGGCCCCGACCTCTCGACCACCGCGGGCAAGCTCGCCGACCTCAAGCAGCGCTACCACGAGGCCGTGACGGCCTCCGGCGAGGCCGCCATCGAGAAGCAGCACGCCAAGGGCAAGATGACCGCGCGCGAGCGGATCGCGGAGCTGCTCGACCCGGGCTCGTTCGTCGAGCTCGACGAGTTCGTACGGCATCGCACGCACGCGTTCGGCATGGACTCGAAGCGCCCCTACGGCGACGCCGTCGTCACCGGCACGGGCACCATCCACGGCCGGCAGGTCGCGGTGTACTCGCAGGACTTCACCATCTTCGGCGGCTCGCTGGGCGAGGTCGCCGGCGAGAAGATCATCAAGGTCATGGAGCTGGCCCTGAAGACCGGGGTGCCGATCATCGGCATCCTCGACTCCGGCGGGGCGCGCATCCAGGAGGGCGTGGTCGCGCTCGGCAAGTACGGCGAGATCTTCCGCCGCAACACCGCGGCGTCCGGCGTCATCCCGCAGATCTCGATCGTGTGCGGACCGGCCGCCGGCGGAGCCGTGTACTCTCCCGCGCTCACCGACTTCGTGATCATGGTCGACAAGACGAGCCAGATGTTCGTCACCGGGCCCGACGTGATCAAGACCGTCACGGGCGAGGACGTCGGGATGGAGGAGCTCGGCGGCGCCCTGACGCACAACACGATCTCGGGCGTGGCGCACTACCTCGCGAGCGACGAGTCCGACGCGCTCGACTACGCGCGCACGCTCGTCTCGTTCCTGCCCGATAACAACATGTCGGAGGCCCCGGTCTACGACGCCGAGATCGAGCTCGAGGTCACCGACGACGACCGCAGGCTCAACACGGTCATCCCCGACTCGCCCAACCAGCCGTACGACATGCACTCGGTCATCGAGGGCATCGTCGACCACGGCGACTTCCTCGAGGTGCAGCCGCTGTTCGCCCCGAACATCGTCGTCGGCTTCGCCCGCGTGGAGGGCCGCTCGATCGGCATCATCGCGAACCAGCCGAGCCAGATGGCGGGCACCCTGAACATCGCGGCCGGCGAGAAGGCCTCGCGCTTCGTACGCTTCTGCGACGCGTTCTCCATTCCGATCGTCACCCTGGTCGACGTTCCCGGGTACCTGCCCGGCACCGACCAGGAGTGGACCGGCGTCATCCGCCGCGGCGCGAAGCTGCTCTACGCGTACGCCGAGGCGACCGTCCCGCTCGTGACGGTGATCACGCGCAAGGCGTACGGCGGCGCGTACATCGTCATGGGCTCCAAGCAGCTCGGCGCCGACATCAACCTCGCATGGCCGACGGCCGAGATCGCGGTCATGGGCGGCCAGGGCGCCGTGAACATCCTGTACCGTGGCGAGATCAAGCGTGCAGAGGAGGCGGGCGAGGATGTCGCGGCGGTGCGCACCAGGCTCGCGAACGAGTACACGTACAACGTCGCCTCGCCGTTCCTCGCCGCCGAGCGCGGCGAGCTCGACGGCGTGATCGAACCCGCGGCCACGCGCGTCTCGGTGACCAAGGCGCTTCGGGCCCTGCGCACCAAGCGCGCGAGCCTCCCGCCCAAGAAGCACGGCAACATCCCGCTCTAGGAGGCACCCGATGACCACCTCACCGGGCGAGCCGAACGGCGCCGAATCGCTCGACCTGAAGTTCCTGACCCGCAACGTGTCGGCCGAGGAGGCCGCGGCGGTGACCGCCGTGCTCGTCTCCGCGGTGCGCGAGGAGCAGGCGGTTCCGCCGCCACCCGGTCGCAGCGAGTGGGCGCACCCGCGGGGGGCGGTGCGCCCTGCCGTCGAGGTCGGGCCGCGGCGATGGGCGTTCTCCGCGCGCTGATCGCGACGCGTGTCCCCCGATCGCGGGACGCTCTGGTGGTCCGGGAGGCCCGATCCGGCTTCTCCGCGCTCCGTCGGTCCGCATCGGGTCCCCCGACTGTCCCCCGAAATGCTGACTTCGCCGAACGCGGCGGAGCCGTACCATGGTCGTACGGTCCTCTTCAGGAGGCCGTCTCGTCACCGGCTGGGTAACCGGTGGCGCTCTGGGGGCGAGTCAGGGCGATATTCGGGTTGTCGCCGTGACTCGGGCTTGCTGGGGGGTCGGTAGGGGCCGACCCCCCGCTTCCCTGTCCGGGCCGTCGCTGCCGGTCTGGGCCGTCGCGCCGCTCGGCCGTGAGCCCGTCAGCCCGTCCTCGGGATCTCCATCCAGAGCTCGACCTCGGCGTCCTCCGACATGGCCACCTCGTCGGCTCCGCGGCCCCGGAGCCCGACCACCGTGACCGCGACGGGCGAGCTCTCGGCCGCCGTCCGCGCGATCACGCGGTCCGCGCTCGTCGCGTCGAGCGCGTCGGCGAGCTGGGAGAGCACGCGGTCGCGGGCCGCCTCGTCGAGGTCGTCGATCCCGCCCTCGTCGAGCAGGGTCACGGTGGCCCCGCGGTCGCGGGCCCGCTTGACCGCCTGTCGCACGGCGTCGGTCAGCAGCATCCGCCCCCGGATCTCGTCGCGGATGGCCGCCTCGAGCGTGCGGCACTCGCGACGTTCGCCGTCGGTGAGCTCGCGGCCGGCCTCAGTGCCCGAGTCCGCGATGCGGCGAAGCATGGGCGCCGCGATGCGCTGGGTCTGGGCGAGCCGCATGCGGCCCTCGAACAGGTGCGCGTCCTGGGCGGCCTGCCAGGCCGCCGCCTCCCGCTCGGCCTGCGCGTAGCGTCGGGTGGCGCGCGCGGCGTTCGCGAGTGCGGCGGAGAGCATGTGCGCGATCGCCACCCACACGATGCTGCCCACGACGCCGAGCGTGCCGAGCGCGAGCGGGCCCGCCCACGCGACGGTCTGGACGGCGAGGGCGATGACACCCAGCCACGCCGCGACGAGATGGCGGCGGGCGGCGGTGATGGTCATGAGCGTGCCCACCGCGGCGACGTACCACGTGGCGTAGCCGAGGTCCTCATCGGTGGGGTCGAGCTGGCTCGTCACCAGCAGCGGCAGCACGATGCTCACCGCGAGGTTCGCCGCAGCGAGCCAGTCGGGCATCCGCGCATGCCCGGCGGGCCAGAGGCTGAGCGCCGTGGCGACGGCGTACAGCGCGAGGGCGACCAGGGTCGGCCACGGCGACCTCGGGGTGGCGAGCGAGTAGATGCCGAGGATCACGTGGTACGCGGAGAACATCGCCGCGAGGACCAGCAGCAGCCACCGGGGGACGGAGATCATGCGGGCCCCGCATCCGCACCGGCCGGCCAGGCCAGCGTCACGCGGGTCCCGCGCCCCGGCGTCGACTCGATCCTGGCGGAACCGCCCGCGTTGGCGACGCGCTCCTCGATCGAGACGCGGAGCCCGAGCCGGCCCGGCGGGACCTCGGAGGGCACGAAGCCCCGGCCGTTGTCGGAGATCTCGATCACGCAGCCGCCCGCGCCGACGCCCCGGATCTCGAGCTCGCGGCGAACGCGCCCGACGGGGCCGTCGGCGTGCTGCACGCTGTTGACCATCGCCTGGAGTGCGGCGGACGACAGGGCGTCCACGGCCTCGACGGGCAACTCCACGCCGCTCGTGTCGGCCACGTGCACGATGAATGGAGCCGAGAATCCGGTCACCGCCGAACGGAGCCTGCGCGCGAGCACGGACAGGTCGGCGCGGTCGGCCACGCCGGGCACCTCCACCGCGGCCTCGTCGAGCCGGCGCAGCGCGTCCGCCGCCATGCGGGACGCGAGCGCCCGCTCGGGTTCGGTCCTCGCCGCGGCCGCGGACAACAGCGTGGTGAGGACGCTGTCGTGCACGAGCGAGTCGACCTTGACGCGCTCGATCTCGTTCGCGTGCTGCCGCGCGACCAGGTCGTAGCGCTGCAGCGCCGCCTCCTGCGCGGCATCCACGGCCGCTGCGGCCTGTCGGAGCATCGTGATGATGATCAGCGTGACCGAGCCGAGGATGACGGCGTACAGCGTGTCGAGCACCGCGAGCAACGGCTCAGCCCCGCCGCCCGACGGGGTGAGCCGCACCATCCCGTACATCGCGGGCACGGCGATCGTGTACGCCGCGGCCGGCACCGTCGGCAGGCCGATCACGGAGGCCGTCGTGGCGACCGTGCAGAGCACGTAGAGCCACGGCGCCTCGCCCGCCATCGCGGCCTCGTCGACGACGAGGAACGGCCAGAGCGCGAGGGCGATCGCATACAGAGCCGCGAACGCGATCGAGGCGCCGCGCACCGCGATGCGCGTGAACGCGGCGGCCGCGAGCGTCGCGATGGCGCCGTACAGGACGGCCATCATCGCGACGCCCGCGCCCGGGACGAGCGCCTCGGACTGCGCGATCGCGTCGGGCACCGTCTGCGCGCCGAACACGAGCCCGAATGCGCCGACGGCGCGGCCCGAGACGGTCTCGACCTGAGCCCGGCTCACCGCCGTGCGACGTGGGACGAGCTGCCCCGCCGTCCAGTCAGCGGCGGCCATCACCGGCCTCGGCGTCGAGACCCGGCAGGATGCCGTCCTCCACCGCCCGGCGGAGGAGGTCGACCTTCGTCGGGGCGGGACGACCGACCTCGACGTACTTGGCGCGGATCCGGTCGAGGTACTCGCGCGCGGTGGAGTGCGCGATGCCGAGCTGTTGGGCGACGAGCTTGAGCGGCAGTCCGGACGCGTACAGGTGCAGCACGTCGCGCTCGCGCCGCCCGAGCTGCGCCTTCGCGAAGTCGCGGTCGGCCTCGATCGCGCTCGCCCACTCGACGTTGTTCAGCGCCTCGCCGCGGGCGACGGTCGCGATCGCGGCGATGACGGCCGAGGTCGGCGAGGACTTCGGGATGACGCCCGCCGCGCCCGCGGCGAGCGCCTCGCGGACCGCGGCGACCCGGTCGGCGATGCTGTGGACGAGCACCTGGCTGCCCGACGCCAGCACCGCCCGCACGTTGTCGGTCACGCTCGACCCGTCGCCGAGCGAGAGGTCGAGCAGGACGACCCGCGGCGGTTCGATCTCGGGGTCCTCGAACGCGGCCAGCAGCGTCGGCACGTCGGCGGTGTCGGCGACGACGTCGTAGCCGGCGTCGCGGCAGGCCGCGCGCAGCCCCAGTCGCACGGCCTCGTGGTCGTCGACGATCGCCACGCTCGTGCGCGGCCGGTCGACCTCGGCGGCTTCGGCGTGCTCGGTCACTCGGCCTCCCCCGTCATCGGCTCCAGGTCCATTCGGCTTCCCCGCCGTCCTCACACGATAGCCGCCAGTCGGGCGACCGCCTCGACGTGGTGCGTGTTCGGGAACAGGTCGAACGCCCGCAGCGCCTCGAGCTGGAAACCGTGCGCGCGGAACAGCCCGACGTCGCGGGCCAGCGCGACCGGGTCGCACGCGACGTAGACCACCTGCGCCGGCCGGAGCCCGGCGATCCGGTCGACCACGGCGCGCCCGGCGCCCGACCGCGGCGGATCGAGCACCACGGTGGCACCGCGGAGACCTCGTGTCGCGGCATCCGGCGCCGCCGCGAGGTCGTCGAGGTGACGGTCGACGCGGGCGGTTCGCGCGCGGGCGCCGACCCACTCGGCGAGATTCTCGCCGGCGTGCTCGGTCGCACGGGCGTCGGCCTCGACGGTCGTGATGCGCACCGACGGGCCGAAGCGGTCGCCGATGGCGGCCGCGAGCAGGCCGACGCCGCCGTAGAGGTCCTGGTTCTCGGCTGCCGGGTCGAATCGCGAGGGGTCGACGAGGTCCTGGACGGCGGCGGTCAGGGTCGCGGCCGCCCCGCGGTGCACCTGCCAGAAGCCGTCGCGATCGACGGTGAACCGGCGCTCGCCGACGATCTCGACGACGGTCGGGATGGCGCCGCGCTCCCGGCGATCGCCGACCGAGCGCACGACCGCCTGCGGCGCTCCCTCGGATGGCGCGACGAGGTCGACGGCCGTCGCCCCCTCGAGGGTGCGGTCGAGTGGCGCGATCGCCTCGAGCTCCGCGACGGCGAGCGGAAGCGAGGCCACCGGCACGACGGTATGGCTGCGCGCCGCGTACGGGCCCACGGTGCCGTCGGGCGCGACGTGCAGGCGCACGCGGGTGCGCCAGCGGGTGCCCGCATCGAGGTCGACGCCGGGCGAGACCGCCGCGTCGACCGGCTCCACGACCACGTCGACCTCGACCCCGCCCATGCGTGCGAGTGCGTCGCGCAGGACGTCGGCCTTCAGCGCGCGCTGCCGGACCATCGCGATGTGGCCGAACTCCGCGCCGCCGACCCGGTGCTCGGGTGCGCGGTCGACGGATGCCTCGGGCCAGACGTGGTCGCGACGGTCCGGGGAAGCCCGCAGCACGTCGACCGTCTCGGCGCGCCAGAAGCGCTCGCGACCCGCGTCGACGACCTGCGCCGCCACCCGCTCGCCGGGGATCGCGTCGGCGACGAACACGACGCGCCCCTCGTGGTGCGCCACGGCCACGCCGCCGTGCGCGATCCGCTCGACCTCGAGCTCGAGCCGGGGGCCAGGCTGGGCCGGCCGGGCAGCGGGACGGCGGGCGCCGGCCCCGGGACGGCGCGCCGGGCGGCCTCGACGTGTCTGTGCCATCACCCGAGCATCCCACACCGGGTCACCGTGGCCGGCAGGCGCGAGCGCCGCGGGGGCGGCAGGATGGGAGGATGCGCCTCTACCTCGCGTCCACGTCACCCGCGCGCCGCCAGCTCCTGCGACAGGCGGGCGTCGAGCCGGTGCTCGTCGCGCCGGGGGTCGACGAGGAGGCGGCGGTCGCCGAGCACGAGGCCGAGCACGGCCCGCTCGCGCCGCACGAACTCGTGCAGCTGCTGGCGCGCCGCAAGGCCGAGGCGATCGTCGGGCGCGAGGTCGACGGGGGGCCGATCGACGGGCTCGTGCTCGGTGGCGACTCGGCGTTCCTCGTCGACGGCGAGCTGTTCGGCAAGCCGCACCGGCCCGAGGTCGCGCGCGAGCGCTGGGACCGGCAGAACGGCCGGTCCGGGGTGCTCTGGTCGGGACACTGGGTCATCGACCACCGCGGCGGGGCGCCGCGCGCGGCCGCGGGTCGCCCGTCGTCGGCCGTCGTCGAGTTCGCCCGCCTCGACGACGCCGAGATCGACGCGTACGTCGCGACCGGCGAGCCGCTCGCCGTCGCCGGCGCGTTCACGGTCGACAGCCTCGGCGGACCGTTCATCCGCTCGGTGACGGGCGACCCCTCGACGGTGGTCGGGCTGTCGCTGTCGACGCTCCGCGAGCTCGTGCACGAGCTCGGGGTGCGCTGGACCGATCTCTGGGACCTGCGCTGACCGTCGCGGGAACCGCGCCGCGACCGGCCGAAACGCGCGGCGCGACATCCGCCCCTTGTCGCTGAACGACACCCTCTTCCCCCTTTTTTGTGGACCGCCCCCAAAGGCCGCTGGGAATCCGCCAATAGGCTTGGGGATCATGCGTCGCATCACGAAGGTCCTCATCGCCAACCGTGGAGAGATCGCCGTCCGCGTCATCCGCGCGGCACGCGACGCGGGTATCGGTTCGGTCGCGGTCTACGCCGATCAGGACCGCGACGCCCGCCACGTCAAGCTCGCCGACGAGGCGTACGCGCTCGAGGGCACCACGAGTGCCGAGACGTACCTCGTCATCGACAAGCTGCTCTCCGTCGCCCGCAGGTCCGGCGCCGACGCCGTGCACCCGGGTTACGGCTTCCTCGCCGAGAACCCCGACTTCGCCCGCGCCGTCATCGCCGCCGGCCTCGTGTGGATCGGGCCCTCCCCCGACGCGATCGAGCGCCTCGGCGACAAGGTCTCAGCGCGACACGTCGCCGAGAAGGTCGGCGCCCCGCTCGCGCCCGGCACCCTGAACCCGGTGGCGGATGCCGCGGAGGTGCTCGAGTTCGTCGACGAGCACGGCCTGCCCGTCGCCATCAAGGCGGCATTCGGCGGCGGCGGTCGCGGCCTCAAGGTCGCCCGCACGCGCGACGAGGTCGCCGAGCTCTTCGACTCCGCCACGCGCGAGGCCGTCGCGGCGTTCGGCCGCGGTGAGTGCTTCGTCGAGAAGTACCTCGACAAGCCGCGCCACGTCGAGACGCAGTGCCTGGCGGACGAGCACGGCAACGTCGTCGTGGTCTCGACGCGCGACTGCTCGCTGCAGCGCCGTCACCAGAAGCTCGTCGAGGAGGCGCCCGCGCCCTTCCTCACCGAGGCGCAGAACCGCCTGCTGTACGAGGCGTCGAAGGCCATCCTCAAGGAGGTCGGCTACGTGGGCGCCGGCACGTGCGAGTTCCTCATCGGCCAGGACGGCACCGTCTCGTTCCTCGAGGTGAACACGCGCCTCCAGGTCGAGCACCCCGTCTCCGAGGAGGTCACGGGCCTCGATCTCGTGCGCGAGCAGTTCCGCCTCGCCGAGGGCGGCGTGCTCGACTATCCCGACCCCGAGACGACCGGGCACTCCATCGAGTTCCGCATCAACGGCGAGGACCCGGGCCGCAACTTCCTGCCCGCACCCGGCCCGATCCACCAGCTGCGCTTCCCCGGCGGCCCCGGCGTCCGCATCGACTCGGGCGTCACCAGCGGCGACGAGATCTCGGGCGCGTTCGACTCGCTGCTCGCCAAGCTCATCGTGACCGGCGCGACCCGCAAGGATGCGCTCGAGCGGGCCCGCCGCGCGCTCGACGAGTTCGACGTCGCCGGACTTCCGACGGTCCTCCCCTTCCACCGCGACATCGTGCGCCACCCGGCCTTCGCCCCCGCCGGCGACGAGCCGTTCTCGGTCTACACGCGGTGGATCGAGACCGAGTACGACAACTCGCTCGAGCCGTGGACCGGCGAGCTCGAGCAGTCCAAGGGCCCCGCCGCGCGCACGAGCGTCGTCGTCGAGGTCGACGGGCGGCGGGTCGAGGTCTCGCTGCCCAAGCGCCTCGCCGGCGTGCCCTCGGGGTCCGCGACCGCGGGCCCGGCGCCGCGCCGCCGCGCCGTGCACCACTCCGTCGACACGGCCACGGGCGACGCGGTGACGGCGCCGATGCAGGCGACGGTCGTCAAGGTCGCCGTCGCCGAGGGCGACAAGGTCGTCAAGGGCGACCTGGTCCTCGTGCTCGAGGCCATGAAGATGGAGCAGCCCATCGTCGCCCACAAGGACGGCGTGATCGGCCTCGTCAACGCCGAGCCGGGCACGACCGTCTCGAGCGGCCACCTCCTCCTCTCCATCGCCGACGCCTGAGCCGGCCCCCTCCCCCTCCCCTCGTCGGGCTTTTCTCAGGCGTTATTCGGCGGGTCGCGCCATCCGTCGGCGTGTCGGCCTGAGAAACCGGCCACTGCAGCCGCTGGGGCCTGAGAACCGGTGCGGGTGTGGCTCCGGTCGGGCAGAGAGCGGATGGCGCGAGGCCGGGCAGAGAGCGGATGGCGCGAGGCCGGGCAGAGAGCGGATGGCGCGAGGCCGGGCGGGCGCACGCGGTGCCGGACGGGTCCGGTACGGGCGTCCAGGGGGTTCCGATCGTCCGTCGTCAGCCGAGCGCGCCGAGGGCGATGACCACCCGGAGCGCGGCTCCGCTCGGATCGGCGAGGACATCTGCCGCGGCCAGTCGCAGCGTCGGGATGCCCTGACGCAGCAACTCCTCGTCGCGGCGTCGATCCCGAACGAATGCCGCCGGGTCGGAGTGGTACGCGTAGCCGTCGGTCTCGACCGCGAGCCGGCCGGCCACGAGGAAGTCGATGGAACCGACCCGGTCGAAGAGTACCTGCTGGACGAACGGGACGCCGAGCGCCCGGAGCTCGACAGCGAGCAACGTCTCGACGCCCGACCCGTCGCGGCCGCCGAGCACGATCGGCAGGATCCGCTGTGGCGCGCTTGCATCGAGGAGTCGTTGGGCGGCACGGAGCTCGAGCAGCCCGAGCGTCACCGCGGATTCGAACGCGGCGATCACCTCGATCCGAGGACGGCACCGGGCCAGCTCCGCGAGGGCCCGCTCGGACGGCACCCGCCATGCGCACTGGTCGCTCCTCGCCCCGAACGGGACGTCACCCCAGTGGAGCTGCACGCGGTGAGCCGAGCGATCGGACGTGAGCGGTTCCTCGGTGTCGATGAGGACGCGGTTGGTGCGCAGGCGCGCGGCGTTGCCAGGGAGTGAGACGTGCACGACGGTCGCCGTCGTCGTCCAGATGCCGAAGGTGGCCGCCGCGCTCCCGCATCCGAGGCGACCGCCGACGCGGACCGCGCTCAGGGCATCGCCGGGTGCGTCGGGAAGCGCGTAGTGGGCCCGACGCACCCGTGAGAGCTCTCCCGTGCGGACGGCCCTCGAGATCTCGACGCCGCGCACGCCGGCCTCGATGATCTGACCGCGAGTCGCGATGCCGCCCATCGTGGCGACGGCGCTCGCCGGAGAGACGTTCATGCGTCGAGTCTGAATCGGACTCGGTCCGCCGCGCCGAGGGACCGGCGGGTCGGGCAGCACGCGCCGACACCCCCCTCGGTGGAGGACAGGTCGCAGCACGCGCCGACACCCCCCTCGGTGGCGACGCGCGCGACACGCGCCCATGCCCCGTTCTCAGGCGCCCCCGGCGGATTCCGGCGTTGCTCAGGCGGACACGCCGCGGAACGCGGCGACCCGCCGAATAACGCCTGAGAAAAGCAGAGGGGGGCGAGGGTCAGCGGACGATGTGCAGGGCGCGGGCGGCGTCGGTCAGGGAGCCGGAGAGCGACGGGTACACCGGGAACGCCTCGGCGAACTGGTCGACCGTGAGCCGGTGCTCGACCGCGAGCGCGAGCGGGAAGATCAGCTCGGACGCCTTGGGCGCCACGATGACGCCGCCGATGATGGCGCCAGACCCGCTCGAGGCGAACAGCTTCACGAAGCCGTCGCGGATGCCCATCATCTTCGCGCGCGGGTTCGACGACAGCGGCAGCTTGTACACGACGCCGGGCACGACGCCCTCGTCGATCTCGCCCTCGGTCCAGCCGACGGTGGCGATCTCGGGCTGCGTGAAGATGTTCGACGTGATGTTGCGGTTCTCGGGCGGGTTCACGATGTCGCCCATGGCGTGGAACACCGCGGTACGCCCCTGCATCGACGCGACCGACGCGAGCGGCAGGAAGGTCGTGCAGTCGCCCGCCGCGTAGATGTTCGGCATCGACGTGCGCGCGACCCGGTTCACGCGGATGTGCCCGGAATCGGCCAGCTGCACGCCCGCCTCCTCGAGCCCGAGGTCGCGCGTGTTCGGCACCGACCCGACCGCCATGAGGCAGTGCGAGCCGCGCACCTCCCGCCCGTCGGTGAGCGTCGCCGTCACGCCGTCGGCGTCGGCGACGACCGACTCGGCGCGGGACTTGTTCATGACCTTCATGCCGTTGCGCTTGAAGACCTTCTCGATGACGGATGCCGCATCGGCATCTTCGCCCGGGAGCACCTGGTCGCGGCTCGAGATGAGCGTGACCTTCGCGCCGAGCGCGCGGTACGCCGACGCGAACTCGGCCCCGGTGACACCGGAGCCGACGACGATGAGGTGCTCGGGAACCTGCTTGAGGTGGTACAGCTGCGTCCACGTGAGGATCCGCTCGCCGTCGGGCACGGCGGTCGGCAGCACGCGCGGCGTGGCGCCGGTCGAGATCACGAGCGTGTCGGCCTCGATGCGGTCGAAGTCGGTGCCGCCCTTCGCGGTCGCGACGATGATCGCGTTCGGCCCGTCGAGCCGGCCCTCGCCCTGCACGAGGTGCACGCCCGCGTCGATGAGGTTCGAGCGCATGTCCTCGGACTGCTGGGCGGCGAGGCCGAGCAGGCGCTTGTTGACGGCCTGCAGGTTGATGGCGACCTGCGGCTTGACCGCCTTGTCGTGCTCGCCCTTCGCGAAGAACTGCACGCCGAGGTCGGCCGCCTCCTTCACCGCGTTCGAGGCCTCGGCGGTCGCGATGAGCGACTTCGACGGCACGACGTCGGTGAGCACGGCCGAGCCGCCGACGCCGGCCCGCTCGACGAGCGTGACCTCGGCGCCCAGCTGGGCGGCGGCGAGCGCGGCCTCGTAGCCGCCCGGTCCACCTCCGAGAACGGCGATCCTCTGCGTGCGCTCGAACTCGGTGACCATGCGGACCATTCTTCCCCACGGGTGGCTGCCCGCGCGAACGCGAGCGGGCGAGCGGATGTCGCGCGCACGCGAGCACGGACGTGCGCGCGCCGCACCGAGGCATCCGCCCCTTGCGTACCATGAGGGGATGCAGCAGCAGAACCCGCTCGACGACCCCGCCGCCGACCCGTTCGCCATCGCCCGAGACGCGGCCGCGCGCATCGCGGAACTGACCGGCGTGGAGCGTCACGACCTCGCCCTGACCCTGGGCTCCGGCTGGGCCGGCGCCGCCGAGCTGATCGGCGAGACGACGCACACGATCCCCGCGTCCGAGGTGCCGGGCTTCTCCAAGCCCGCGCTCGAGGGCCACGTCGGCACGCTGCGATCGGTCGCGCTGCCGAACGGCAAGCGAGCGCTCGTCATCGGCGCGCGCACGCACTACTACGAGGGCCACGGGGTGCGCCGGGTCGTGCACTCGGTCCGCACCGCGGCGGCCGCGGGCGCGTCGACCATGATCCTCACCAACGGCGCCGGCGGCATCAAGGAGCACTGGGCAGGCTCCCCCGTCCTCATCAGCGACCACATCAACCTCACCGGCGACTCGCCGCTCGAGGGCGCCACGTTCGTCGACCTCACCGACCTGTACTCGTCGCGCCTGCGCGACCTCGCCCGTGGCATCGACCCGTCGCTCGACGAGGGCGTGTACGTGCAGTTCCGCGGCCCGCACTACGAGACGCCGGCCGAGGTGCAGATGGCCAAGATCATCGGCGGGCACATCGTCGGCATGTCGACCGCGCTCGAGGCCATCGCCGCGCGCCAGGCCGGCATGGAGGTCCTCGGCATGTCGCTGATCACGAACCTCGCCGCCGGCATCCAGACCACGCCGCTCAGCCACGAGGAGGTCATGGAGGCCGGCCGCAACGCCGAGGCGAAGATCTCCGACCTGCTCGCGAAGGTGGTCGCGGCCATCTAGGCCGGCCCCGCCGAGCGCAGCACCAGCACCCACCGGCACTCGCGGCGCATCGCAGCGCCGCCGCATCGAGAGAGAAGGCAACGGATGCCGCAGCCCACCGACGCCGACCGGATCGCCCTCGCCGAGGCGTGGATCGCGCAGGACCCCGACCCCGAGACCCGTGCGGAGCTGTCCGCGATCGTGGCGAGCGCGCGCTCGGGCGACGCCGCGGCGACGGCCGACCTCGCCGACCGCTTCGACGCGCGCCTCGCGTTCGGCACCGCGGGCCTGCGCGGTGAGATCGCGGCCGGCCCGAACCGCATGAACCGCGTGCTCGTGTCGCAGGGCGCCGCGGGGCTCGCGGCGTACCTGCTCGAGCGCGCGGCGGTCGGCACGACGCCGAGCGTCGTCGTCGGGTACGACGGCCGCCGCAACTCCGAGGCGTTCGCGCACGACGTCGCCGAGGTCATGGCCGGCGCCGGCGTCCGCGCCATCCTGCTGCCCCGGCTGCTGCCGACGCCGGTGCTCGCATTCGCCGTCCGCCACCTCGACACGAGCGCGGGTGTGATGATCACGGCCTCGCACAACCCGCCGAACGACAACGGCATGAAGGTCTACCTCGGCGGCGACCACGGGGGATCGCAGATCGTCGCCCCGGCCGACGCCGAGATCGCCGCGCACATCGGGCGCGTCGCCGCGACCACCACGGTGCCCGACCTGCCGCGCGGCGCCGTCGAGACCGCGGCGGAGTCGGTCGTCGACGCCTACGTCGCCGAGACGGCCGCGCTCGCCCCCACGCCGACGGCGCAGCCGCGCGTCGTCTACACGGCCATGCACGGGGTCGGCTGGGAGACCATGCGGCGCGTGCTCGAGACGGCCGGCTTCGACGTGCCCGCGCTGGTCGCAGCGCAGATCGAGCCCGACGGGCGCTTCCCGACCGTGGCGTTCCCCAACCCCGAGGAGCCCGGTGCGATGGACCTGTCGTTCGAGGCCGCGCGCGAGGCCGGTGCCGACCTGGTCATCGCGAACGACCCCGACGCCGACCGGCTCGCGATCGCCATCCCCGACCCGTCCGACGCGTCGGGGTACCGGCGGCTGTCGGGCAACGAGGTCGGGCTGCTGCTCGGCTGGCAGGTCGCCGAGCAGGTGGCCGGCGCGGATGGCGCGGCTCGCGGGTCCGGCGACGAGGCCGGTCGCGGCACCCTCGCGTGCTCGATCGTCTCCTCCCCCGGCCTCGAGGCCGTCGCCCGCGCCTACGGCCTCGGATTCGCGGCGACGCTGACGGGCTTCAAGTGGATCTCCCGGGCGCCCGGGCTCGCGTTCGGCTTCGAGGAGGCGCTCGGCTACCTCGTGAACCCGCGCACGCTGCGCGACAAGGACGGCATCTCGGCCGGGCTCGCCTTCCTCTCGCTCGCGGCGCGGGCCGCCGACGACGGCCGGACGGTCGCCGACCTGCTCGACGAGTTCATCGAGCGGTTCGGCTGCTTCGCCTCGTCGCAGGTCTCGATCCGCGTGACCGATCTCTCGCGGATCGCCGCGGTGATGGCGCGCCTGCGCGCCGAGCCGCCGACCGAGGTCGGCGGGGTCCCCGTCGAGCGCATCGACGACCTCGCCCTGGGCGTCGACGGCCTGCCGCCGTCCGACGTGCTCCGCATCGTCCTCGAGGGCGGTGCGCGCGTCATGGTCCGGCCGAGCGGCACCGAGCCGAAGCTCAAGGTGTACATCGATGCGGCGGCGACCGACGGGTCGGTCGAGGAGCGCCGCGCGGCGGCATCCGAGGTCGTCGCCCGTCTCGATGCGGGCATGCGGGCGCTCGTCGCCTGATCGGAGGCGGGGCCGCGCCGGCGCGCCGGCGCGACGAGGCTCAACCCAGGGACGCCTCGAGCTTGCGGCCGATCTCGTCGACGTCGAAGTAGTTCTCGACCTCGACGATCTCGGCCCAGGTGCGGCCGAGCGCCGTGCGCACCTGGCCGGCGAGTTCGGTCGAGGTGAGCACGACCTGGACGTCGGCGGCGGCCTCGCGCACTCCGGCGAGGTCGCTCGCGCTCACGTCGGCCTCGAGTCCGAGCCGGTCGAGCGCGCGCTCGGCGTTGGCCTTCAGGATGGCCGAGGTGCCCACCCCGAGCCCGCACACCGCGACGATCCTCATGCGCCGGCTCCCCCGGAATCGGTCGCGCCCGCGTCCGGACGCCCCGCCCCGTCGAACACGGCTCGCACGTCGTCGACCGAGTTCGCGCTCGCGAGGCGATCGATCGCGCTGCGCTCGTTGAAGACGTTGGCCAGGCCGGCGACGCTCGCCACGTGCTCCTCGGCGTTGGAGACCGCGAGCCCGACGACCACGCGCACGGGGTCGTTGTGCGGGTGGCCGAATGCGACCGGCTCGGCCAGCGTGACCACCGCGAGACCGCTGCGAAGCACGTCGGGGCCCGGCCGGGCGTGCGCGAGCGCCAGTCCGGGTGCGATGACGATGTACGCCCCGAACTCCTCGAGCACCTCGATCATGCGGTCGGCGTAGCCCTCGCGCGCGGCGCCGGAGCGCGCGAGCGCCCGGCCGGCCTCGCGGACGGCGGCGCGCCAGTCGGCCGCATCGGCCCGGAGGGCCACGGCGGTATCGGGGAGCGGAGGAAGCGTCATCGTGAGGCGGGGCCGATCAGGCTTCGTCGAAGCCGTCCTGGATCTGCTCGACCAGGTCTTCGCGGTCGTCGAGCGGGACGAACGCGGCGGCCGCGGCGTTGAGCTGGAAGACCTCGAGGTCGTCGACGTCGTAGCCGAACGCGTCGGCGAGCAGCAAGAGCTCGCGCGTGAGGCTCGTGGACGACTGGAGGCGGTTGTCGGTGTTGACCGTGACGCGGAATCCGAGCTGGTAGAGGAGGTCGAACGGGTGGTCGACCAGCTCGTCGCCCCACGCCGCGATCGCACCGGTCTGGACGTTCGAGGACGGACTCGTCTCGAGGGCGATCTCGCGGTCGCGCACCCACTGCGCGACGGGCCCGAGCGAGACGTAGGTGTTCTCGTCGTCCTGACGCTCGATCGTGAGGTCTTCGGCGAGGCGCACGCCGTGCCCGAGCCGCAGCGCGCGCCCATCGAACAGGGCGCTGCGGATCGAGTCGAGCCCGTCGGCCTCGCCGGCGTGCACCGTCACGGGCATGAAACGCGTGGCGAGGAAGTCGAACGCGGTGCGATGGCGGCTGGCCGGGAACCCGGCCTCGGCGCCGGCGATGTCGAACCCGACCACGCCGCGATCGCGATGCCGCACGGCGAGCTCGGCGATCTCGAGCCCGCGGTCGGCGTGCCGCATCGCGGTGATGAGCTGGCCGACTCGGATGCGACGCCCCTGGCGCCGCACGTCGTCGACCCCCTCGTCGAGGCCGGCCTGGACCGCCTCGACGACCTCGTCGAGCGAGAGGCCGCGCGTGAGGTGCTGCTCGGGCGCCCAGCGCACCTCGCCGTAGATCACGCCGTCGTCGGCGAGGTCGAGCACGAACTCGCGGGCGACCCGGGCCAGGCCGTCGCGCGTCTGCATGACGGAGGTGGTCAGGTCGAACGTCTTGAGGTACTCCACGAGCGAACCCGAGTTCGACTGCTCGGAGAACCAGGCGCCGAGCGACTCGGCGTCGGACGCCGGCAGCTCGAGGCCGATCTCGTCGGCGAGTTCGATCAGGGTCTGCGGCCGCAGGCCGCCGTCGAGGTGATCGTGCAACGAGATCTTGGGCAGCGACCGGATGTCGGTGCCGTCCCCCTCGAGTCGGTATTCGGTCGCGTGCGTGTCCACCCCACCACGATACCGGCGCGGGACCCGCCCGTCTCGGCGATTTCGCCCGGCGTCAGCGGCCGATGCGATCGGCGATGAGCGGGCCGCCGTCCTCGACCGGTGCGCCGGGGTCGGCGATCGTCCAGGCGCCGTCGACGGCCTCCAGCGCACGCGCGAACCGCGCCGGCTCATCGGCGTGCAGCGTGAAGAGCGGATCGCCCTTCCGCACGGCGTCGCCCGGCTTGGCGTGCAGGTCGATGCCGGCGGCGTGCTGCACCGGGTCCTCCTTGCGCGCGCGGCCCGCGCCCAGCCGCCACGCGGCGATGCCGAAGGGCAACGCCTCCTGGCGAACGAGCACGCCGTCGCGGTCGGCCGACACGACGTGCTGCTCCTTGGCGACGGGCAAGGGCGCATCGGGGTCGCCGCCCTGTGCGCGGATGGCGGCGCGCCAGGTGTCCATTGCGCGCCCGTCGTCGAGCGCGGCCTCGACGTCGGCATCGGGACGGCCCGCGAGCGAGAGCATCTCGCGCGCCAGCGCGATGGTCAGCTCGCGGATGTCGGCGGGGCCGCCGCCCGCGAGGACCTCGACCGATTCGCGCACCTCGTTGGCGTTGCCGATGGTGAGACCGAGCGGGACGTTCATGTTCGTGAGCAGGGCGGATGTCGCGACGCCGGCATCCTCGCCGAGCTCGACCATCGTGCGTGCGAGTTCCCGCGAGCGCTCGATGTCCTTGAGGAACGCGCCCGAGCCGAACTTCACGTCGAGCACCAGCGCGCCGGTGCCCTCGGCGATCTTCTTCGACATGATCGAGGAGGCGATGAGCGGGATGGCCTCGACGGTGCCCGTGATGTCGCGCAGGGCGTAGAGCTTCTTGTCGGCCGGCGCCAGGCCGGCGCCCGCGGCGCAGATCACGCCGCCGACCTCGCGAAGCTGGGCGAACATCTCGTCGTTGGTCAGCTCGGCACGCCAGCCGGGGATCGATTCGAGCTTGTCGAGCGTGCCGCCCGTGTGGCCGAGCCCGCGCCCGGAGAGTTGGGGCACGGCGACCCCGAAGGAGGCGACGAGCGGCATGAGCGGCAGCGTGATCTTGTCGCCGACGCCGCCGGTCGAGTGCTTGTCGCTCGTGGCTTTGCCCAACCCCGAGAAGTCCATCCGCTCGCCCGAGGCGATCATGGCCATGGTCAGGTCGCGGATCTCGCGCCGCGTCATCCCGTTGAGGAAGATCGCCATGGTCATGGCCGACATCTGCTCGTCGGCGACGTAGCCGCGCGTGTAGGCGTCGACGAGCCAGTCGATCTGCTCGGTCGACAGCTCGCCCCGGTCGCGCTTGGTGTGGATGATATCGACGGCGTCGAAGGCCTCGACGGCGCTCATGCGGACTCCCCCCGGAACTCGGCGAGCTGGCGCGGGCCGAACGCGTCGGGCAGCACGTCGTCGATGGTCTTGATCCCCGACACGGTCTCGAGGAGCATGCCGTCGGCCGAGTGCTCGTAGAGCAGCTGACGGCAGCGCCCGCACGGCATGAGCACGTTGCCGTGCCCGTCGACGCAGGTGAACGCCGTCAGCTTGCCGCCGCCCGACATGACGAGCGCGGAGACGAGCGAGCACTCGGCGCACAGCGTGACGCCGTACGACGCGTTCTCGATGTTGCATCCGCTGACGACGCGCCCGTCGTCAGCGACGGCGGCCGCACCGACCGGGAACTGCGAGTAGGGGACGTACGCCTTCGCCATCGCCTCGCGGGCGAGCTCGCGGAGGTGGTCCCAGTCGATCTCGTGCTGGGCGGTCATGGTGCTCCTCGGGTCAGGACTTGATGTACGGCTTGCCGGCGGCCGCTGGGCCGCGCACCTTGCCGACGAACCCGGCGACGGCGAGGATCGTCACGACGTACGGCAGCATGAGCATGAACTCGCTCGGGACGGGCGAGCCGATCACCGACAGCGTGTTCTGGAGGTTCGACGCGAAGCCGAACAGCAGCGCCGCGAGGGTGGCCTTGATCGGGTCCCACTGGCCGAAGATCACGGCGGCGAGCGCGATGAAGCCCGCACCGGCGGTCATCTCCTTGTTGAACGCGATGCCCGAGCCGATGGTGAAGAAGGTGCCGCCGAGGCCCGCGATCGCGCCGGCGAGCGCGACGTTCCAGAACCGGGTGCGGTTGACCTTGATGCCGACCGTGTCGGCGGCGGTGGGGTGCTCGCCGACCGCGCGGAGTCGCAGGCCCCACTTGGTGTGGAACAGGCCGATGTACACCAGCGCGATGACGACGTACATGATGTACACGACGAGCGTCTGGCGGAACAGGACCGGCCCGATGATCGGGATCTCGCTGAGCACCGGGATCGGCAGGCGGTCGAATCGCGGCGGCGTGTTGAGCGTGGCCGCGTTGGGCGCGAGCACCTGCGAGAAGAAGAAGCTCGTGAGGCCGATGACGAGGACGTTCAGCACGACACCGACGATGACCTGGTCGACGAAGTACTTGATCGCGAAGGCCGCGAGCACCATGCCCACGAGCATGCCGGCGATCATCGCCGCAACGAGGCCGAGGAGCGGCTGCCCGGTCACCGAGGCGACGATGGCCGCGGTGAACGCGCCGGAGAGCAGCTGGCCCTCGATCGCGATGTTGATGACGCCGACCCGCTCGCCGATCACGCCCGCGAGCGCGCCGTAGATGAGCGGCACCGCCAGGCTCAGCGAACCGAACAGCAGGCCGATCATCGGGATGGTGCCGCCGGCCGCAGCCCAGGTCAGGAAGCCGATCATGAAGAGGATCGCGAACACGACGACGAGCCAGAGCGGCACGCGACGCTTGCGCGACACGAGCCAGGCGGAGTAGGCCGTCGCGGCGGCGAGCAGCAGGATGACGACCCAGAGCGTGGGCAGGGCCGGAACGGTGATCTCCGGGAGCTGGATCACGTCGGCCTGCGTCGACAGGCGGAACGTCGTGTCGCCGTCGCGGGGCGCGAACACCGCCAGCGCGAGCGCGATCACGGTGAAGACCGCGAACGCGATCGGGCCCTTCCAGCTGGTGACCACCGTGGTGTCGAGCGCCTGGACCTCGGGCGCGGGGGTCTGGACGGTTGCGCTCACTTGGCCGTCACCTCCTTCGTCACGATGGGTCGCGGTCGCCTGGGGCCCGCCGTCGGATCGGGCAGGCGGAAGATCGTGCGGACCAGCGGCGGCGCGGCGATGAAGAGCACGATCAGCGACTGGACGACGAGCACGATCTCGATCGGCACGCCCTCGGCGGCCTGCATCGAGAATCCGCCGGCCTTGAACGCGCCGAACAGGATGCCCGCGATGAAGATGCCCCACGGCGTCGAGCGGCCCAGGAGCGCGACCGTGATGGCGTCGAAGCCGATGCCGGCGTCGATGCCCGCGGTGAAGCCGGTGGTCACGGTGCCGAGCACTTGGCTGACGCCCGCGAGCCCCAGGAGGGCACCGGCGATGAGCATGGCGTAGACGTACATCGACGGCACGTTGATGCCCGCGACCCGCGCCGCGTTCGGGTTCTCGCCGACGGCGCGGAACCGGAAGCCGAGGCTCGAGCGGTTGAGGATCCACCAGACCACCACGGTGGCGATGATCACCAGGATGAATCCGAAGTGCAGGTTGAACTGCGGCCCGAGCAGTGCGGGGAAGATCGCGGTGTCCTTCATCGCGGGCGTCTTCGGGTTGCTGGACCCCGGCGCCTGGAGCAGGCCGGGCGTCCGCAGCAACCAGGAGACGAGGTAGAACGCGATGTAGTTCAGCATGATCGTCACGATGACCTCGTGCGCGCCGGTCCTCGCCTTCAGCACGCCGGCGATGCCCGCCCACAGCGCGCCGCCGATCATGCCGCCGATGAGGGCGACGAGCATGTGGATGCCCCACGGCAGGTCGAACCCGAACGCGATCCATCCGGCCACGGAGGCGGCGATGAGCATCTGGCCGCGGCCGCCGATGTTGAACATGCCGACGCGGAAGGCGAGCCCCACGCCGAGGCCGCCCGCGATCAGCGGCGTGGCGAACGTCAGCGTCTCGGTCAGGGGCCGGATCCCGGCGATGAAGTCGTCGCGCCGGAAGTTGTAGACCGCGCCCTGGAAGAGCGCGGCGTAGGCGCCGCCCACCGATTCCCAGACCGCGATCAACATGTCGGACGGCCGAGCGAAGAAGTAGGCGCTCGTCTCCTGGACGCGCTCGTCGGTGAACGCGATCATGATGGCGCCGACGAGCAGCGCGAGCAGCACCGCGAACACCGAGATGATCGCGTTGCCGGTCGCGATCTGGTGCAGCATCGTGTGCCACCGCGACGGCGGGGGCACATCGGCCGCACCGCGGGCGTCGCCGGGCCCGCCGGCGGTGGCGCGCGCGTCGACGGCGGCATCCTGCGTCTCGGGCGAGGCGGCGCCGGGTTCCTCGATCGCGACGTCGGCGTCGAGCTCGCCGGACCCGCCGGTCGCGCCGGTGGCCTCGGGCTTCTGGGGGTCGCTCATGCCGCGGCTCCTTCTCCGGGGTGTTCTCCGGCCATCATGAGGCCGAGGACGTCGCGCGGCGTGTCGCCCGGCACGATGCCGACGATGCGCCCGCGATACATGACCATGATCCGATCGGCGAGTGCGGTGACCTCGTCGAGCTCGGTCGAGACCACCACCACGGGGACTCCCGTGTCGCGCGCCTCGACGATCTCCTTGTGGATGAACTCGATCGACCCGACATCGACGCCGCGAGTGGGCTGCGCTGCGACGAGCAGCCGCAGGTCGCGGCTCAGCTCGCGGGCGAGGACGACCTTCTGCTGGTTGCCCCCCGACAGCTGGCGTGCCTTGGAGTCGATGCCCTGGGTGCGGACGTCGAACTCCTTCACCTTCTCGCGGGCGAACTGCTCGAGCACGCCGCGCTGGATGTTGCCGGCACGCACGAAGGGCGCGCCGCTGCTGCGGTCGAGCATGAGGTTCTCGGCGATGGTGAAGTCGCCGACGAGCCCATCCTCGGTGCGGTCCTCGGGGACGAAGCCGATCCCGGCGTCGAGTCGCTGCCGCACGCTCGCCGAGGTGAGGTCGCGGCCGTCGAGTCGGATCGAGCCCCGCACCCTCGGCTGCAGGCCGAGGAGCGCCTCGGTGAGCTCGGTCTGTCCGTTGCCCTGCACGCCTGCAACGGCGAGGATCTCGCCGCGGCGGACGGTGAAGCTCACGTCGTTCACGACGAGCTGGCCGATGTGGTCGATCACGGTGAGGCCCTCGACGACGAGGGCGGGGTCGCCGAGCGTCGCCTCCTCCTTGTGCACGGTGAGCTCCACGGCGCGGCCGACCATGAGCGAGGCCAGCTCGGCGTTCGTGGCGGTCGGCGACGCCTCGCCGACCACCTTGCCGAGGCGGATGACCGTGATGCGGTCGGCGACCTCGCGCACCTCGCGAAGCTTGTGCGTGATGAACACGATCGAGGTGCCGGACTCCTTGAGCTGGCGCATGATGCCCATGAGCTCGTCGGTCTCCTGCGGTGTGAGCACCGCGGTCGGCTCGTCGAACACGATGACCCGGGCGTCGCGGGAGAGCGCCTTGATGATCTCGACCCGCTGCTGGACGCCGACGGGCAGGTCGTCGACGAGCGCGTCGGGGTCGACGTGGAAGCCGAAGCGGTCGGAGATCTCCTTCACCTTGGCGCGCGCCGCCGCGAGGTCGAGCACGCCGCCCGTCTTCGTGGCCTCGTGGCCGAGCATGACGTTCTCGGCGACCGTGAACACGGGGATGAGCATGAAGTGCTGGTGCACCATGCCGATGCCTGCGGCCATCGCGTCGCCGGGACCGGCGAAGTGCTGCACCTCGCCATCGAGGAGCACCTCGCCCTCGTCTGCCTGGTACAGGCCGTAGAGCACGTTCATGAGCGTCGACTTGCCTGCACCGTTCTCGCCGAGGAGGCAGTGGATCTCTCCTGCCTCAACGGTGAGGTCGATGTGGTCGTTGGCGACCAAGCTGCCGAATCGCTTCGTGATGCCGCGAAGTTCGAGCTTCATGTTCCCGATCCTACTGAGATGGCTGCATCCGTTGGAGGTGCTGCGCGTATGGTGAAGCGGCCGGGCGGAGCATGCTCAGATGTTGACGCACGCGCGCCTGTGCGCACCCGAACGCCGATCGGGGAGGCCGGCAGTCGCCGACCTCCCCGATCATGGTGTCCCGCCCTTACTGGGCCAGGTAGGACTCGACCTCGATGTCGCCGGCGATGATCGCGGCCTGGAGCGCCTCCAGCTCGCCCGCGAGCTCAGCCGGGACCTTGTCCTCGAAGTCGTGGAACGGGGCGATGCCCACGCCCTCGTTCTCGAGCGTGCCGACGAACGGGGTGTTGTCGAACTCGCCGTTGCCCGCGGCCAGCACGGCCTCCTCGGTGCCGACGTCGATGCCCTTGAGGATCGACGTGAGCATGAGGTCGGCGACCGACGGGTCGGTCTCGGTGAAGTCGGCGTCGACGCCGATCATCGCGATCTCACGGCCGGCCTCGCGGATGGCCGCAGCCGCCGACTGGTAGATCGGGCCGCCGACCGGCAGCAGCACGTCGACGTTCTGGTCGATGAGGGCCTGCGCCTTCTGGCGGGCGGTGTCGTTCGCCTCGAAGCCGCCCGTGAACTCGCCATCCTGTGCCGCGCGGTCCCAGCCGAGGACCTGGACGTCGGTGCCCTTCTCCTGGTTGTGGTACTCGACGCCCTGGGCGAAGCCGTCCATGAAGATCGAGACGGTCGGGAAGTTCTGGCCGCCGAAGGTGCCGACGACGCCGGTCTGCGAGTAGGCCGCTGCCGCGTAGCCGGCGAGGAAGGCCGCCTGGGCGGTGTCGAAGATGATCGGCTTGATGTTCTCGAAGTCGGTCGTGCCGTCGAAGTCGAGGTCGACCGTGTCGTCGATCGAGACGTACTCGACGTCGGGGTTGGCCTCGGCCGACTCGCCCGCAGCCGCGGCGAGCGCGAAGCCGACGGTGACGATGAGGTCGCAGCCCTGGTCGACGAGGTTGGTCAGGTTCGGGGCGTAGTCGGTCTCGGAGTCGGACTGCACCGTGACCGGCTCGACGCCGAGCTCGTCGGAGGCCGCGGTGAGGCCCTCGAAACCGAGCTGGTTGAAGGACTTGTCGTCGAAGCCGCCCGCATCGGAGACCATGCAGGGCAGGAAGTCGAGCGCCTCGCCGCCGCCGTCCTCGGTCTCCTCGGGGGCCGAAGCGCAACCCGCGAGCAGCGCGACCACGCCGACCGTCGCGAGGCCGCTGACCGCGGCCTTCTTGAACGTGAACGTCACAGTGTCCTCCAAACGACTGCACCCCGACCATGACCCGGGGATCGTGAGGTCACGTTACCCAAAGTTGCGCCGGTCGCCACCGGACCTTGGCCCCCCGTCGGGCAATGGTTATGAAGCCGCGACATTCTGCTCACATGAGCAGGCATCGTCACCCCCGAGCGGGGGTCGCGGCATCCGGGGTCAGGGCGCCGACGGCGAATCCACGACCAGCTCGCCGGCGATGATCGCCTGCCGCAGCCCCTCGATCTCGCCCTGCAACTCGGGGGGCACGAGGGACTCGAGGTCGTGGTACGGCGCGATCTCGACCCCGCCGTTCTCGAGCGTGCCCACGTACGGCTCGTTCGCGAACGCGTCGTCGACGACCTCGCCGACGATCTCGACCATCGCCTGCTGCGTGTTCTTCAGCACGCTCGTGAGCAGCACCGGCCGGAACTCCTCGGGGAGCGTCTCGTACCCGTCGCTGTCGACCCAGATGACCGAGGTGGCGCCTCGTTCCAGTGCGGCGGCGGCGGCGCCCTCGCCGACCTGCCCGGCCACGGGCAGGATGACGTCGGCGCCCTGGTCGATGAAGCCCTCGGTGAGCACCTTGCCCTTGTTGACGTCCTCGAAGTCGCCGGTGAACGAGCCGTCCTGCGCCTGCTTGTCCCATCCGAGCGCGCGCACCGCCGTGCCGTGCACCTCGTTGTACTTCGCGACGCCGTCGACGAAGCCGTCCATGAACAGGGTGACCGGGGGCTGGTTGCCGCCGCCGAACGTCGCCACGGCGCCCGTCCTGGAGACGCCCGCGGCCAGGTAGCCCGCGAGGAACGACGCCTGCGCGGTGTCGAACACGACCGGCTTCACGTTCTCGGCCTCGACCACCTCGTCGACGATCGCGAACGCGAGGTCGGGGTTCGCCTCCGCCTGCTCGCGCGTGGCGTCGGCGAGCTCGTAGCCGACCGTCACGATGAGCTCGCACCCGGAGTCGACCGCCTGCTGCACGTTCGGGACGAGATCGGTCTCGCCGGTCGACACGATCGCCTCGGCCTCGATGCCGTACTCCTCCTCGGCCCGCTGGAGGCCCTCCCAGCTCGACTGGTTGAAGGAGCGATCCTCGAGGCCTCCCGAGTTGGTGACCATCCGGACGCAGCCCTCGGCCTGCGCCCCGTCGTCGCCGCCTTCGGGCGCCTGCCCGCAGCCCGCGAGGGCGAGGGATGCCGCGACGAGCGCGACTCCGAACGTGAGTGGCCTGCGCACCGGCATCCGTCGACCGCCTTCCCGTGCCTAGAGCACGTCGCTGGATCCGCCGAGACGCAGTGCGTCGACGACGGCCTTCACCCGCTGGGCGTGCTCGCTCGTGGTGACGAGCAACGCGTCGGGCGTGTCCACCACGACGATATCGGTCACCCCGATGAGGCTGATGACCCGATTCGCACGGCTCACGACGATGCCGCTCGACGCGTCGGCGAGGACTCGCGCGTGCTCGCCGAGGATCGCCAGCTCGCCCGAGCGGCCGGCGGTGTTGAGCTTGGCGAGCGAGGCGAAGTCGCCGACGTCGTCCCACTGGAAGTGCCCGCGGACGACCGCGAGCCGGCCCCGCTCGGCGGCGGGCTCGGCCACGGAGTAGTCGATCGCGATCTTCTCGAGCGTCGGCCAGATCCGGTCGACGGCCGGTCCGCGCGTGGCGGGATCGTCCCACGCGGCGGCGAGCTCGACCAGCCCGGCGTGCAGCTCGGGCTTGGTCAGCGCGAGCTCCTCGAGCAGGCGATCGGCTCGCGCGATGAACATGCCCGCGTTCCAGAGGTGCCGGCCGCCCTCGAGGTAGCCCCTGGCCGTCTCGAGGTCGGGCTTCTCGACGAAGCTGGACACCGACGAGGCGTGCTCGGCACCGGGGATCTCGAGCGGCTCGCCGCATTCGATGTACCCGAACCCGACCGCGGGCTCGGTGGGCGTGATCCCGATCGTGGCGATGTACCCCGCGTCGGCGGCCGCCACGGCACCCGCGACGGCCTCGCGGAACAGCGTCGAGCCCGAGATCACGTGATCGGCCGCGAACGAGCCGATGATCACGTCGGGCTCGCGCCGGTGGAGGATCGCGGCGGCCAGGCCGATCGCCGCGGTGGAGTCCCGCGGCTCGCTCTCGAGCACGATGTTCTCGTCGGCGAGCTCGGGCAGCTGCGCCTCGACGGCCGCACGGTGCGCCCGTCCGGTGACGACCATGATGCGCTGCTCGCCCGAGAGCGGGGCCAGGCGGTCCCACGTGTCGCGCAGCAGCGTCTGCCCCGAGCCCGTGAGGTCGTGCAGGAACTTCGGGGCATCCGCCCTCGAGAGCGGCCAGAGCCGGGAGCCCACGCCGCCGGCGGGGATCACGCTGTAGAAGCGGTCGAGGGGAGCCTGTGCCATCCAGTCAGGATAGCGGTGGCCCGTACCCTCGCCACGGCGGCGAACGGAGCACCCTCGCGGCCGGGATAGACTCGGAGCCGGGCCATCGGTCCCGTCACGCCCACAGTCGGGCGACGCACACCGCCAGGAGGGTTGTCCATGTCCGCAACGACGACACGGACCCCGACCGCACCCGAGCAGCCGGCGAAGCAGAAGCCGGGCGGCACGCTGTACCGCGGCCGCGAGGGCATGTGGTCGTGGGTGCTGCACCGCATCACCGGGGTGGCGATCTTCTTCTTCCTCCTCGTGCACATCCTCGACACGGCGCTCGTGCGCGTGAGCCCCGAGGCGTACAACGCGGTGATCGGCACGTACCAGACGCCCATCATGGGCCTCGGCGAGGTGGCGCTCGTGGGCGCGATCGTCTTCCACGCCTTCAACGGCCTGCGCATCATCCTGGTCGACTTCTGGTCGTGGGCCACGCGCAACCAGAAGGTCCTCTTCTACGTCGTCGTCGTGCTCTGGGTGATCACCATGCTGGCCTTCACCCCGCGGCACCTGATCAACGTCTTCAGCCACTAGGAGCGCCGAGATGACCGCCATCGAATCCCCGCGCACCCCGGCCCGACCCGCGCCGCGGAAGGGCGTCAACCTCGAGAAGTGGGGCTGGATCTGGATGCGCGCCTCGGGCGTCCTGCTCGTCGTGCTCATCTTCGGCCACCTCTACGTGAACCTCATCGACGGCGAGGGCGTGAAGGCCATCGACTTCGGCTTCGTGGCCGGCAAGTGGGCGAGCCCCTTCTGGCAGGTCTGGGACCTCCTGATCCTCTGGCTGGCGCTGATCCACGGCGCCAACGGCATGCGCACCATCGTGAACGACTACACGGGCCCCGGGGCGGTGCAGAAGGTGCTGAAGGGCGCGCTGCTGCTGTCGACCGTCGTGCTGCTCGTGCTCGGCACGCTCGTGATCTTCACCTTCGACCCGTGCCCCGCCGGCTCGCCGGCTGAGCTCCTCCCCTCGTTCTGCCCCGCCGCATAGGAGACACGTGATCAGCGAGAACCACGTCGAGACGACGGTCGTCGACGGCGTCCACCACCACCAGTACGACATCGTCATCGTCGGCGCGGGCGGTGCCGGCATGCGCGCGGCGATCGAGGCCGGCCCGGGCGCGCGGACCGCCGTCATCTCGAAGCTCTACCCCACACGTTCCCACACGGGTGCGGCGCAGGGCGGCATGGCCGCCGCGCTGGCGAACGTCGAGGAGGACAGCTGGGAGTGGCACACCTTCGACACCGTCAAGGGCGGCGACTACCTCGTCGACCAGGATGCGGCGGAGATCCTCGCGAAGGAGGCCATCGACGCGGTCATCGACCTCGAGAACATGGGTCTGCCCTTCAACCGCACGCCCGACGGCCGGATCGACCAGCGCCGATTCGGCGGGCACACGCGCGACCACGGCAAGGCGCCGGTGCGCCGGGCGTGCTACGCGGCCGACCGCACCGGCCACATGATCCTGCAGACGCTGTTCCAGAACTGCGTGAAGCTGGGCATCGAGTTCTACAACGAGTTCTACGCGCTCGACCTGGTGATGACCGAGGTCGACGGCGTGCCGCAGCCTTCCGGCATCGTCGCGTACGAGTTGGCCACCGGCGAGCTGCACGTCTTCCAGGCCAAGGCCATCATCTTCGCCACCGGCGGCTTCGGGAAGATCTACAAGACCACGTCGAACGCGCACACGCTCACGGGCGACGGCGTCGGCATCATCTGGCGCAAGGGCCTGCCGCTGGAGGACATGGAGTTCTTCCAGTTCCACCCGACCGGGCTCGCCGGGCTCGGCATCCTCCTCACCGAGGGTGCGCGCGGCGAGGGCGCCATCCTGCGCAACGCCTCGGGCGAGCGGTTCATGGAGCGCTACGCCCCCACCATCAAGGACCTGGCCCCGCGCGACATCGTCGCCCGGTGCATGGTCCAGGAGGTCGCCGAGGGCCGCGGCGCCGGCCCGCACAAGGACTACGTGCTGCTCGACTGCACGCACCTCGGCGCCGAGGTCCTCGAGACCAAGCTCCCCGACATCACCGAGTTCGCGCGCACCTACCTCGGCGTCGACCCGGTGTACGAGCCCGTGCCGGTGATGCCGACCGCCCACTACGCGATGGGCGGCATCCCGACCAATGTCAACGCCGAGGTGCTGCGCGACAACACCACGGTCGTGCCCGGCCTCTACGCCGCCGGTGAGTGCGCCTGCGTCTCGGTGCACGGTTCGAACCGCCTCGGCACGAACTCGCTGCTCGACATCAACGTGTTCGGCAAGCGAGCCGGCCGCAACGCAGTCGAGTACGTCAACTCCGGCGTCGACTTCACGCCGCTGCCGGCCGACCCCGCGGGCGACGTGCGTCGCATGCTCGAGATGCTCCGCGACTCCGCCGGCACCGAGCGGATCGCCGCGATCCGCAAGGAGCTGCAGGACGAGATGGACAAGGGCGCGCAGGTGTTCCGCACGGCCGAGTCGCTCGCGCACGTGGCATCCGTCATCGCGGGCCTGCGGGACCGATACCGCAACATCGCCGTGCAAGACAAGGGCAAGCGGTTCAACACCGACCTGCTCGAGGCGGTCGAGCTCGGGTTCCTGCTCGACCTGGCCGAGGTCGTAGTCGAGTCCGCCGCGAACCGCGAGGAGAGCCGCGGCGGCCACATGCGCGACGACTTCCCCGACCGCGACGACGCCAAGTTCATGCAGCACACGATGGCCTACCTGTCGGGCGACCCGCAGTCGTCGATCGCGTCCGACCACATCCGGCTCGACTGGAAGCCGGTCACGATCACCCGATACCAGCCCATGGAGAGGAAGTACTGACGTGACGACCGCCACCCTCGAGACGTCGTCGACCGCGACGGCGGATGCCGCCACGCAGTCGTTCACGGTCACGTTCCTGATCCGCCGCTTCGACCCCGATGTCGACACCGAGCCGCGATGGCAGGACTTCGACGTCGAGATGTACGCGACCGACCGCGTGCTCGACGCGCTGCACAAGATCAAGTGGGAGCAGGACGGCTCGCTGACGTTCCGCCGCTCCTGCGCGCACGGCATCTGCGGCTCCGACGCGATGCGCATCAACGGCCGCAACCGCCTGGCCTGCAAGACGCTCATCAAGGACCTCGACATCTCGAAGCCGATCTACGTCGAGGCGATCAAGGGCCTGCCGCTCGAGAAGGACCTCGTCGTCGACATGGAGCCGTTCTTCGCGAGCTACCGCGAGGTCCAGCCGTTCCTCCAGGCGAGCACCGCGCCCGAGCCCGGCAAGGAGCGCGTGCAGGATGTCGCGTCGCGCGCTCGCTTCGACGACACGACCAAGTGCATCCTGTGCGCCGCGTGCACCTCGTCGTGCCCCGTGTTCTGGACCGACGGGCAGTACTTCGGCCCCGCCGCCATCGTGAACGCGCACCGCTTCATCTTCGACTCGCGCGACGATGCGGCCAAGGTGCGCCTCGACATCCTCAACGACAAGGAGGGCGTCTGGCGCTGCCGCACGACCTTCAACTGCACCGACGCATGCCCCCGCGGCATCGAGGTCACCAAGGCGATCGCCGAGGTCAAGCAGGCGATCCTGCGCGGCACGCCGTAGGCCCGCCCGTCTTCCGCGGAGGGGTCGGCGCCTGGTGCCGACCCCTCCGCCGTTGTGGTGACGACATGCGGATGCGGGCCCTTCGCCCCGTCGGTGTCGGCGCCTCCGCTCGCTAGGGTGAGCGTGTGAGCGAACGCGATCGGGGGCGCGGGAACGGAACGCCCGACGGTGCGCCGCGCGCGCCCGCCGCCGGAGGGTCGCCCGAGGCATCCGACGGCGAATCGACGGACCGGCCGCGGGAGACCGCCGCCGATGTCGCCGCAAGCATGCGCGAGCGCTTCGACGAGCCGATCGCGAAGGTGACCGAGCTGACCTACCGCACCATGGAATTCTTCCCGATCCGGGTCTGGCGCCACTTCCTCTCCCGGAACGGGTTCCTCCTGACGGCGGGCATGAGCTACCAGTCGTTGTTCGCCGTGTTCGCCGCGGTGTACGTGGCCTTCGCGGTGGCGGGGATCTGGCTGACGTCCAACCAGGAGACCCTGGAGGCGCTCATCACGCTCATCAACACGTATGCGCCGGGGCTCGTCGGGCCGAACGGCATCATCTCCACCGAGGAGCTCAACGAGGTCGCGACGACGAGCACGAGCCTGTTCGGCCTGACCGGTGCGGTCGCCCTCGCCGGCCTGATCTGGACGGCGACGGACTGGATCACCTACACCCGGCTGGCGGTCCGAAGCACGTTCGGCCTCCCGCGCGACGACCGGTCCTACGTGCTGCTGAAGACCCGGGACTTCCTCGCCGCGCTCGCGTTCGGCGTGGTGCTGCTGATCGCCGCGGCGCTGTCGATCGTCGCCACGACCCTGTTCGAGACCATGCTGGGCTGGTTCGGCGTCTCGGGCAACTCCGGTTCCGCCATCGCGTCCGACACGATCCGGGCGGGCTCGATCGCGGTGGTGTTCGTGATCGACACGCTGGCGCTCGCGGTGCTGTTCCGGTTCCTCTCCGGCGCCGCCGTGCCGTGGCGGCGGATGTGGGTCGGATCGCTGCTCGGTTCCGCCGCGCTGTCGGTGCTCCAGCTGCTCGGAGGCACCCTCGTGGGGCTGGCCACGCAGAATCCCCTCCTCGCGACGTTCACCGTCTTCATCGGCCTCCTGCTCTGGTTCCGGATCGCCAGCATCATCATCCTGGTCGCCGCGGCGTGGGTCGCGGTCGAGACCGAGGATGCCGCGGAGACCCTGCGGCTCGTGACCGACGCACAGCGCCAGGCGGAGGCGTCGCTCGCGCGCCGCCGGGCCGACACCTCGGAACGCCGGAGCGACGTGCGGGCCGCGGCCGATGCCCTCGAGAACAGCCCGTGGTACCAGCGCTACCAATCCCAGCGGCGGGTCGCTCGGGCGAAGGCCGCGCTCGCTGACGCCGAGCTGGCGGAGGCCGACGCGGAGCGCGACCTCGAGCGGGCCAATGCCGCCGCGGGGCAGCGCCCGCCGGGAACACGGCGTCCGCCGCGGCGGAACGCCGGCGGTCCGAGTACCTGACCGACCGGCGGGCGAGGTCGGAGGGCTCGCCTAGGATCGAAGGCATGCCCTCGACCTCCCCGCTCCGCGTCGCCACTGCCAACGTGAACGGGATCCGAGCGGCGTTCCGGCGCGGCATGGGCGACTGGCTCGCCTCGCGCGACGTCGACATCCTCGCCATGCAGGAGGTGCGAGCGTCGACCGACGACGTGGCGGCGCTGCTCGGCGACGAGTGGAGCATCGTGCACGACCCGGCCACCGCCAAGGGCCGGGCGGGCGTGGCGATCGCGAGCCGAGCGGGCGCGCACATCCACCGGGTCGAACTCGGCACCGACGACCACGACACCGCCGGTCGCTGGCTCGAGGCCGACTACGAGGTCGGCGACCGCATCGTCACCGTCGTGAGCTGCTACGTGCCCTCGGGCGAGGCCGACTCGCCCAAGCAGGATGAGAAGTACCGGTTCCTCGATGCCATGAGCGAGCGGATGGCGGAGCTCGCCGACCACGAACTGGCCGTGGTGGTGGGCGACCTCAACGTCGGCCACCGCACGCTCGACATCAAGAACTGGAAGGGCAACGTCAAGCGCGCCGGGTTCCTGCCCGAGGAGCGCGCGTACTTCGACCGCTTCATGGGCGCCGAGGGCGACGAGCGGTACAACGCCGGCGCCGGGTTCGGCTGGGTCGACGTGGGCCGTCGCGTCGCGGGCGACGTGCCCGGCCCGTACACGTGGTGGTCGTGGCGCGGCAAGGCGTTCGACAACGACAGCGGGTGGCGCATCGACTACCAGCTCGCCACGCCGAAGCTCGCCGACGCCGTGGCCTCGTACGTGGTCGATCGCGCCGACGCCTACGACCGGCGATGGTCCGATCACGCTCCCGTCGTCGTCGACTACGCCATCTGACCCCCCAAGGACACGAAACCGCATGAACTCCGCACGCCCCGTCGTCTTCTCCGGCATGCAGCCGTCGGGCGACTCGCTCCATCTCGGCAACTACCTCGGCGCCCTCGTGAACTGGGTCGCCCTGCAGGAGGACCACGACCCGATCTACTGCGTCGTCGACCTGCACGCCATCACCGTGCCGCAAGACCCCGCGGCCTTGCGCGATGCCACGCGCCGCACCGCCGCGCAGTACCTGGCGGCCGGCGTCGACCCCGAACGGTCCACGCTGTTCGTGCAGTCGCACGTACTGGCGCACACCGAGCTCGCCTGGGTGCTCGGCACGCTCACGGGCTTCGGCGAGGCGAGCCGCATGACGCAGTTCAAGGACAAGTCGGCCCGCTACGGCGCCGAGGCCACCACGGTCGGCCTCTTCACCTACCCCGTGCTCATGGCCTCCGACATCCTGCTCTACGGCACGCAGCTCGTGCCGGTCGGCGACGACCAGCGGCAGCACCTCGAACTCACCCGCGACCTCGCCGGCCGCTTCAACTCGCGCTTCGGCGACACCTTCGTCGTGCCTGATGCGCTCATCCCGAAGGAGTCCGCCCGCATCTACGACCTGCAGGATCCGACGGCGAAGATGTCGAAGTCGGCGTCGAGCCCGAACGGGCTGGTCAACCTGATGGACGATCCGAAGGTCATCGCGAAGAAGATCCGGAGCGCCGTGACCGACACCGAGCGCGAGATCCGCTACGACCTGCAGGCGAAGCCCGGCATCGCGAACCTCCTCGACATCTACGCGACGGTCTCCGGGCGCACGATCCCCGAGCTCGAAGCCGAGTACGACGGTCGCGGCTACGGAGACCTGAAGAAGGATCTCGCCGAGGCGGTGGTCGAGCGCGTCGCACCCATCCGCGAGCGCACGCTCGAGCTGATGGAGGACCCGGCCGAGCTCGACCGGCTGCTCGCGATCGGCGCCGACAAGGCGTCCGAGCGTGCCGAGCGCACGCTCGCGACCGTGTACGAGCGCGTCGGATTCCTGCGCCGCCGGTGAACGGCGAGGTCGCGGGGCCCCCGACCCGCGGGGCGTCCGATGATCGCGCCATCGTGCTGTTCGATCTCGACGACACGCTCATGGCGCATCGCGAGGCGGTGGCCGCCGGCATCGTGCTGCACCTGCGGGAGCGCGGCTACGACGCCGAGATCGCGGCGGCGCAGCGGCTGTGGCACGAGCTCGAGGAGCTTCACTACCACTCGTACCTCGCGGGCGAGCTGACGTTCGAGGAGCAGCGGCGGGCGCGCGCCGCCGACTTCGCACTCGCGCACGGCGAGGTGCTCGACGACGACGCGGCCGGCGCGTGGTTCGCCCGCTACTTCGAGCGGTACCGCGAGTCGTGGTCGCTGCACGACGATGTCGAGCCGGCGCTCGATGCGCTCGAGACCACCCTGCCCGGTGTGCGGTTCGGCATCATCACGAACGGCGAGGAGGAGTTCCAGCTCGCCAAGCTGGTCCGGCTCGGGCTCGAGGTCGGCCATCCGGGCCGGATCGAGCACCTGATCGCCTCGGCGTCCGAGGGCGTGATCAAGCCCGATGCGCGCATCTTCGAGGCCGCGGTCTCGCGGTTCGCCTCGGGTGCGCCGGTGTCGCGCGCGGCGTACGTGGGCGACCGGCTCCGCACCGACGCGATCGGGGCGGCTCGCGCCGGCCTCGTCGGCGTCTGGCTCAACCGAACAGGCGAGCGACCGGCCGAGGCCGAGGCCGCCGACGCCGCGGCGGCCGGTGTGCTCCAGATCCGCACGCTCGCCGAGCTGCCCGCCCTGCTCGCGGAGCGGCTGGGCCCGGTGGTCGAGTAGCGCGGCGGAGCCCGCACGCGGATCGAGACGCGCTGTGCGCGGGTTTCGATCCGCTCGGGCCCGCGACCGGTGCTCCTCGACCACCGGAGTGGAACTAGCTGACGTCGTCGTCGACCCAGTCGAGCGTCTTCGTGACGGCCTTCCTCCAGTTGCGGAGCAGCCGGCCCTGCTCGCCCGCGTCCATGGCGGGCTCCCAGCGGCGGTCCTCCTGCCAGTTCTTCGCGAGGTCGTCGAGGTCGGCCCAGAACCCGACGGCGAGGCCGGCCGCGTACGCGGCGCCGAGCGCGGTCGTCTCGGCGACGACCGGTCGGACGACCGGAACGCCGAGGATGTCGGCCTGGAACTGCAGCAGCGTGTCGTTGGCCGTCGCCCCGCCGTCGACGCGCAGTTCCGTGAGGTCGATCCCCGCGTCGGCGTTCACGGCGTCCACGACATCCCGGGTCTGGAACGCGATGGCCTCGAGCGCCGCCCGCGCGATGTGCCCCTTGTGCACGTAGCGGGTCAGGCCGACGAGCGCGCCGCGCGCGTCGGGACGCCAGTAGGGCGCGAACAGTCCGGAGAAGGCGGGCACGAAGTACGCGCCGCCGTTGTCGTCGACGGTCTTGGCGAGCTCCTCGACCTCGGCGGCCGAGGAGATGAGGCCGACGTTGTCGCGCAGCCACTGGATCAGCGACCCGGTGACCGCGATCGAGCCCTCGAGCGCGTAGTGCACGGGCTGGTCGCCGAGCTTGTAGCCGACGGTGGTGAGCAGGCCGTTCTTCGAGTGGACGATCTCCTCGCCCGTGTTGAAGATGAGGAAGTTGCCGGTGCCGTAGGTGTTCTTCGCCTCGCCGGCGGCGAAGGCCGCCTGGCCGAACGTCGCCGCCTGCTGGTCGCCGAGGATGCCCGCGATGGGCGTCTCACGGAGCAGGCTCGAGGGCTCGACCGTGCCGTACACCTCGGAGGAGGAGCGGATCTCGGGCATCATCGAGCGCGGCACGCCGAAGATGCCGAGGATCTCGTCGCTCCACTGGAGCGTCTCGAGGTCCATGAACAGCGTGCGGCTCGCGTTCGTGACATCCGTCGCGTGCACGCCGCCCTCGGTGCCGCCCGTGAGGTTCCACAGCACCCACGTGTCGGTCGTGCCGAAGAGCAGGTCGCCGGCCTCCGCCTTCTCACGTGCGCCGGGCACGTTCTCGAGGATCCAGACGATCTTGGTGCCCGAGAAGTAGGTCGCCAGCGGCAGCCCCACGGTGTGCTTGAAGCGCTCGACGCCGCCATCGGCGGCGAGGCGGTCGACGATCGGCTGCGTGCGCGTGTCCTGCCACACGATCGCGTTGTAGACCGGCTCGCCGGTGTTCTTGTCCCACACGACCGCGGTCTCGCGCTGGTTCGTGATGCCCACGGCAGCGATGTCGTGCCGGGTGAGGTCGGCCTTGCCGAGCGCCTGCCCGATGACCTCGCGCGTGTTGCGCCAGATCTCCATCGGGTCGTGCTCGACCCAGCCGGCCCTGGGGAAGATCTGCTCGTGCTCGAGCTGCCCGGTCGAGACGATCGAGCCCTTCTTGTCGAAGATGATCGCGCGCGACGAGGTGGTGCCCTGGTCGATCGCGAGGATGTGGTCAGCCATCTGAGAACTCCGTTGCTTCAGTGATTGGGTGAGGGGATGTCGGGGATCGGGCCGGATGCCGCGGCGTCAGCCGAGCAGCGGCAGCAGCGGGATCGCGGCCCAGCCGGCGAGCACGCCGCCGATGATCGGGCCGACGACGGGCACCCACGAGTAGGACCAGTCGCTGCCGCCCTTGCCCGTGATCGGGAGGATGGCGTGCGCGATCCGGGGGCCGAGGTCGCGGGCCGGGTTGATCGCGTATCCGGTCGGGCCACCGAGCGAGGCGCCGATGCCGACCACGAGGAGGGCGACGGGGAGGGCGCCGAGCGCCGCGAGGCCGGAGGCGTCGCCCTGTCGGCCGAAGCCGATGACGACGAAGACCAGCACGAACGTGCCGATGATCTCGGTGACGAGGTTCCAGCCGTACGAGCGGATGGCGGGACCGGTCGAGAACACGCCGAGCTTGGTGGCGGGCTCGGGTTCGGCGTCGAAGTGCTGCTTGTAGGCGAGCCAGGCGACGATCGCGCCGAGGAAGGCGCCGAGCAGCTGGGCCGAGATGTAGGTGAGCACCGAGACCGCGTCGACCGGCACGCCCTGCCCGAACTCGGTCGCGCCGTTGGCCACCAGTCCCAGCGTGACGGCGGGGTTGAGGTGCGCGCCGGAGGCGTACGCGACGATCACGCCGGCGAAGACCGCGAGGCCCCAGCCGAAGTTCACCATCAGGAAGCCACCGCCGTGGCCCTTGTTCTTCGCGAGCGCGACGTTGGCGACGACGCCGCAGCCGAGCAGCACGAGCATGGCCGTGCCGACGAGTTCCGAGAGGAACACGACACCGAGATTGTCCACATTGACCTTCTTTCGTTGAAGCGGGGATGCCGCATCCGCGCGGCCCCGATGAAACGTACCCGCGGAATCGGCCGGAAAGCGGCGGTCCGCGGTGCACGTCTGTGCAAGTTGGCAGCGGGTTACTCGACCAGCGCCGTCGCCCCGAGCACGACGCCGTGGCGGTCGGCGAGCACGCGCCGCGTCGCCTCGATCTCGGCGCGGCGGGTCGCGGCATCCCACCCGAGCTCGTCGCCGACGACCTCCGCGAGCTCATCGAGCAGCAGGGGCGTGAGCGCGCCGGTGAACGCGAGGCTCGTGCGACGGAGCACCAGGTCGGGGAGGTGCACGACGCGCTCGTTCCGGGCCAGCCACTCGATCTCCTCGCGGCTGTAGCCGTCGTGCCCGGCGAGCGGCGTCTCGGGTCCGCCCTCCACCTCGCGGACCAGCGCCTCGGCTCGGGTGCCGTACCGATCGAGCAGCGCCTCGGCGCGGGCCCGCCCGACCCCGTCGCCGTGTCCGGCGATCCACACGAGCCGCGCGTCATCCGTCGTCGGGTATCCGGCGCCGCCGCCGATCGCCAGGCCCTTCGTGGAGCGCACGCGCGGGCGGCCGAGGAGTTCGAGGACCTCGTCGGCGAGGTGCTCGGCGAGCGCGCGGAACGTGGTCCACTTGCCCCCGACGAGGCTCAGCAGCGTCGTGCCCGGGCGCTGCGCGACATCCGCTCGCTCGATGCGGTAGTCGCGGCTCACGAAGCCCGGCTGGGTGTCGTCGTGGCGCGGCAGCGGCCGCACGCCCGAGAAGCGGTAGACGATCTGCGTGCGGTCGACGCGGATGCCCGGGAAGACGTGCGCGACGAGGTCGAAGAAGTAGTCGACCTCCTCCTCGGTGCACACCGCGGGCTCGCGCATGTCGTGCTCGAGGTCGGTCGTGCCGACCATCACGCGTCCCTTGAGCGGGTAGATGAGCACGATGCGGCCGTCCTCGTGCTCGAAGAAGATCTCGCGGCCGCCGGTCGCCTCGAGCAGCTCGGGGTGGTCGAGCACGATGTGGGAGCCCTTGGTGCCGCCCATGAAGCGGGTCTCCCGGCCGAGCTGCCCGTTGGTCAGGTCGGTCCACGGGCCGGAGGTGTTGACGACGACGTCGGCGGCGAGGTCGAACTCGTCACCCGTGACCGCATCGCGAACCCGCACGCCGTGCGCACCGAACCCGACCGCCTCGAGGTGGTTCGCCGCGCGGGCGTGCGGGCCGGCCGCGAGCCCGTCGAACAGCACGTCGAGGGCGAGCCGCTCGGGATCGTGCATGCTCGCGTCGTAGTACGTCGCGGTGTACTTCAGGTCGGGATTCAGCGCGGGCAGTTCCTGGAGCGAACGCGTGCGGCCGAGGAACCGATGGCGCGGCACGCTGCCGCCGTCCCGCGAGAATGCGTCGTAGATCGTGAGGCCGGCCTTGATGAGGGCCGCGCCGCGCTCGGTGGGCGCGCCCTGCCGGTGCGTCAGGAACCGCAGGGGCGCGGAGAGGACGCCCGAGAAGGTCGAGAAGATCGGCACGGTCGTGCGCAGCGGCTTGACGTAGTGCGGCGCGATCCTGAGCAGGCCGTTGCGCTCCTGCACCGACTCCTGCACGAGACGGAACTCGCCGTTCTCGAGGTAGCGGATGCCGCCGTGGATCATGTGGCTCGACGCCGACGAGGCACCCGAGACGAAGTCGTCGCGCTCGACGAGCACGACGTCGACGCCCTGCAGGGCGAGGTCGCGGAACGTGGCGATCCCGTTGATGCCACCCCCGATGATCACGACCTCGGCGGTGGGTCGGGCGCGCAGCGCCGACACCTCGGCACGCGCGCGAGGCCGGCGGTTCGGGTGGGTCGTCGTCGACGTGGTGGGCGACATCGCTGTCCTTTCGAGCTTCGATCACGCCGGCTTGCGGAGGCGGGCCGGCTGTGGATGAATACATCGTGGGCATGAGCGCACATGCTTGCAAGCCGATTGAACATATGTGCAGAGGAGTCGACGATGACGGTGACGGATGCCGCGGGGCCGGCGCTCGACGGCGAGCTGCCCTCGGGCAAGACCCGCGACGCGCTGCGAGCGGCGCACCTCTACTACCTGCAGGACCTCACGATGGACGCCATCGCGAAGGAGCTGCACACCTCGCGTTCCTCGGTGTCGCGCCTGCTGAGCCACGCGCGCGCGACCGGGCTCGTCGAGATCTCGATCCACTCGCCGCTCGACCTGCCGAGCCGTCTGGAGCAGGAGATCCTGGAACGCCACGAGGTCTCGGGGCACGTCGTGCCCGTTCCCGACCACGCGAGCGACGTCGATCGGCTCGAGCGGGTCGCGCTCTCGGCTGCACGGATTCTCAGCCGCTTCATCGACTCGAACCAGACCATCGGCGTCGCGTGGGGCTCGACCATGAGCGCGATGAGCCGGCACCTGGCACCCAAGGCGACGCACAACTCCGAGATCGTGCAGCTCAACGGCGCCGGCAACCTGCGCACGACCGGCATCCTGTACGCGTCGGAGCTGCTGCGCCGGTTCGGCGACGCCTTCGGCGCGCGCGTGCAGCAGTTCCCCGTGCCCGCGTTCTTCGACGACCCCGCCACCAAGCAGGCGTTCTGGCGCGAGCGCAGCACGAGGCGGCTGCTCGACCTGCAGGCGGCGATGGATGTCGCGATCTTCGGCATCGGCTCGCCGTTCGCCGAGGTGCCGAGCCACGTGTACCAGGGCGGCTACCTCGAGCGGGCGGACTACGAGGCGCTCTCCCGCGACGGCGTCGTGGGCGACGTCGCGACCGTCTTCTACCGGGCGGACGGCTCGACCGACGGCATCGCGATGAACGCCCGCGGCACGGGGCCCGACTTCGCGACGCTGCGGCGGGCACCTCGACGCATCTGCGTGGTCTCGGGGCGGGCGAAGCTGCCGGGCCTGACCGGGGCGCTCGCGGCGGGACTGGTCACCGACCTGATCGTCGACGAGGGCACGGCGCGCGGCCTCGTCGATGCGGCGTGACGCGATCGTGACCCCGGCGCCGGGCGGCGCGAGGTAGCGTGACGGTCGGATGACCGACCTGCTCCGCCCGACCGCACCGGACCCCGCGCCGGCGTCCCCTCCTGCGCCGGCACCGGCGCCGCCCCGCCTCGGCACGGGCCCGATCGCGGTGATCGCGGTCGTCATCGGAATCCTCGTGGCCGGGATCGGGCACCACGTCCTCGCGGCCGAGCTGCACCGGCAGCTCTGGCCGGCCTGGGTCGCGGCCGACGCGCGGCACGACGGCGCGTCCGCGGCGCACGACGAGGCGGTCGCGAGCGGGACGTCGGCGGTCGCCGGCACCGAGGCGCTCGAGGCGGTGCTCACGCCCGACCTCGTGCGCGAGGAGGACCGCATCGCGCTGGCGGGAGCGCTCGAGGGGCTCCGGGCGGCGCTCGAGCCGGGCACGGCCACGGGCGCGGGCGCGGCGCCGCTCGGCATCGTCGACCTCGCGGCGCCCGACGCCGTCGTGCCCGCGTGGGAGCGCTACGCCGACCTGTGGGAGATCTCCGAGCTCGTGCCGGAACGCATCGCGGCCGCCGTCTCGAGCGAGGCGGCGACCGACGCCGTCGAGGACGCCCGCGACGAGGTCGACGCGGCCACCGCGACCCTCATCGACGGCGCCCGCGAGGTCGCGCGGGCCGAGCTCGCCGCGAACCCGTCGGCGACGTTCGACACCCGGCAGGCGCTGCAGCAGCTCGTCGACGGCACGGGCACGACCGGCGTGCCGACCACGGGCGCCGGCGGGTTCACCGCGCTCGCGACCGCGGTCGCCGACGTGCGGGCCTCGCACGCCGCCGAGGTCGCACGTGCGGCCGAGCACCCGGTCCGGGCCGAGATCGAGGCGTTCGCCCGGTCGATCGCGAACGGCGTCGCCCTCGACTTCGCATGGGCCTACGAGGTCGCCGGCGTGACGAGCGACGCCTGGTACGCCGGAACCGCGGAGTTCGGGGTCGACGGCGCGGAGTGGGGCCTCATCACGCTGAGCGAGAGCATCGAGGCGGCGTGGGCGTTCGACCCGAACGCGAAGGCCGTCGTCGTCCACGAGGTGGGGCACACGCAGGTGGTCCGCGAGGCGTGTCGAGGCCTCTTCGCCGAGTCCGGATCCGACCACGAGGCGTGGGCCACGGCGTGGGCGATCGGCATGGGGTACGACCTGCCCGGAGCCGGGATCGAGGCGTACGGTCGGCCGTCCGACGCGCAGATCGCCGTCGCGGCCCAGTGCCGCTGACGGCGGGAATACGTCCGACCGTTCGGCGTTGACCTAGAATCGAACACGAAACGTGCTCCGGGGTCGGTGCAAGTCCGAACCGGCGGTGAAAGTCCGCGAGCCGGGAGCGCGTGGCCGTCCGGTCGCGCGCGAGCGGTTGAACCGGTGGAACTCCGGTACCGACGGTGAAAGTCCGGATGGGAGGCGGCACGTGTCGGCGACGCCGTGGGCGTCGTCGGCGTTTCCGGCGCTGCCGGGAGTCCCGGAGCCTGGAAGGCAGGCGACCGATGTCCACGGCGACGCAGGCGGCGACCGACGCCGCGGTGATGCGCCGGGCGCTCGAGCTGGCCGAGCGCGGCCCGGCTCGAGGCGTGAACCCGCGCGTGGGATGCGTCATCCTCTCCCCCGCCGGCGAGGTGCTCGCCGAGGGCTGGCATCGGGGCGCGGGCACGCCGCACGCCGAGGTCGACGCGCTCTCGACGCTGCCGCCGGGCGCGGCGCGCGGAGCGACGGCGATCGTCACGCTCGAGCCGTGCAACCACGTGGGTCGCACCGGCCCGTGCGCCCACGCCCTCGTCGAGGCCGGCGTCGCACGCGTCGTGTACGCGGTCGACGATCCCGGCGACCACTCGTCCGGCGGCGCTCGCACGCTCCGCGCCGCGGGTGTCGACGTGACCGGCGGAGTGCTCGCCGACGAGGTCGAGGCGTTCCTCGAGGACTGGCTGTTCTCCGCCCGCAACCGGCGTCCGCGCATCACGGTGAAGTGGGCGTCGAGCCTCGACGGCCGTGCGGCGGCGGCGGATGGCACGAGCCGGTGGATCACGGGCGCCGAGGCGCGCGCCGACGTGCACCTGCGCCGCGCGGCATCCGACGCCATCGCGGTGGGCACGGGCACCGTGCTCTCCGACGATCCGGCGCTCACCGCGCGCGACGCCGACGGCGAGCTCTTCGACACGCAGCCGATCCCGGTCGTCTTCGGCCGCCGCGACGTGCCCGCCGGCGCCGCGATCGAACGGCACCCGCACGAGGCGATCCGGATGCAGGGGTCCGACCTCGCGGCCGACCTCGCGGAGCTCCAGCGCCGAGGCATCCGCTCGCTCTTCATCGAGGGCGGCCCGACGCTCGCGAGCGCGTTCCTGAAGGCCGGCTACGCCGACGAGCTGCTCGTCTACCTCGCGCCCGCGCTGATCGGCGGCCCGCGGACCGCGATCGACGACCTCGGCATCGCGTCCATCGCCGACGCGCTCCGCTTCGACTTCACCGACCTGGTGCGACTCGGCGACGACCTGCTCGTCGTCGCGCGGCCGCGCGCCGCCTCGCACGACGACATCCCCACCTCAGGAAGGGCCTGACATGTTCACCGGAATCATCGAGGAGCTCGGCGAGGTCGCGCGCGTCGAGTCGCTCGCCGACGTGCTGCGGCTGACCGTGCGCGGGCCGAAGGTGGTCGAGGGCGTCCGGCACGGCGACTCGATCGCGGTCTCGGGCGTGTGCCTGACCGTGGTCGACTCCGACGCCGCCACCTTCACCGCCGACGTGATGGCGCAGACGCTGCGGATGTCGACGCTCGACGAGGTCGCCGAGGGCCGACCGGTCAACCTGGAGCGCGCGGCGCTCGTGGGCGACCGGCTCGGCGGGCACATCGTGCAGGGGCACGTCGACGGCACCGCCGAGGTGCTCGAGGTGCGTCCGGGCGAGCAGTGGCGCGTCATCCGCTTCTCACTGCCCGACGCGCTCGCGGCGCTCGTGGTCGACAAGGGCTCGATCGCGGTCGACGGCGTCTCGCTCACGGTGTCGGGCCTCGGCGACGAGGCGGATGGCTCGTGGTTCGAGGTGTCGCTCATCCCCGAGACGCTCGCGGCGACGACCCTGGGCCGGCTCGAGCCGGGCGACCGGGTCAACCTCGAGACCGACGTGCTGGCGCGTCACGTGCAGCGGATGCTGCGCCTGGACGCGCACCACTCGTTGCCGTCGTCCGTGGCCGAGCCGATCGGGGGTGCCCGATGAGCCTCGCGACGATCCCCGAGGTGCTCGACGCGCTGCGCGCGGGCAAGCCCGTGATCGTGGCCGACGACGAGGGCCGCGAGAACGAGGGCGACGCGATCATGGCCGCCGAGTTCGCGACCCAGGAGTGGATCGCGTGGATGGTGCGGCACACGAGCGGCTACCTCTGCGCGCCGATGCCGAACGCGATCGCCGACCGGCTGGGCCTGCCGCTCATGGTGGAGCGCAACGAGGACTCGCGCGGCACGGCGTACACCGTGTCGGTGGACGCCGCGGATCGCATCTCGACGGGCATCTCGGCGTCGGATCGCGCGCACACGCTGCGGATCCTCGCCGACCCGGAGGCGACGCCCGAGCAGCTTATCCGCCCCGGCCACATCCTGCCGCTGCGCGCGGTCGAGGGCGGCGTGCGCGAGCGCGCGGGGCACACCGAGGCCGCGGTCGATCTCATGCGCCTGGCGGGGCTCTCGCCCGTCGGCGTCATCGGCGAGCTCGTCGACGACGACGGCGAGATGATGCGCCTTCCCCGCCTGATCACGTTCGCCGAGCGCGAGGGCCTGCCCGTCACGACGGTCGAGGCGCTCATCGCGTGGCTGCACGAGTGGCACGCCGGCCAGGACCTTGGCGCGGGCGAGGCGCCCGAGCCGATCGCGGAGTCGCCGCGCGTGCAGTTCGAGGTCGAGACGAACCTGCCGACGGTGCACGGCACGTTCCGGGTCCGCGCGTACCGCGACCGCAACACGGGCGCCGACCACCTGGCGATCATCGCCGGCGATCCGGCGAACGACCCGGCCGGCGCGATCGCGCGCGTGCACTCCGAGTGCCTGACGGGCGAGGCGATCGGGTCGCTCAAGTGCGAGTGCGGGCCCCAGCTCGACACGGCGCTCGCGACGATCGCCGAGCGGGGCGGCGTGGTCGTGTACCTCCGCGGCCACGAGGGCCGCGGCATCGGGCTCATCAACAAGCTGCGCGCGTACCGGCTGCAGGAGGGCGGGCTCGACACGCTCGACGCGAACCTCGCCCTGGGCCTGCCGATCGACGCGCGCGACTACACGGCCGCCAGCGCCATCCTCGACGACCTCGGCGTCGAGCGCGTGCGCCTGCTCACGAACAACCCCGAGAAGGTGCGCCAGCTCGAGTCGCACGGCATCCGCGTGGCCGACCGCCTGCCGCTCGTCGTGGGCGTCGGCGCAGTGAACGCGGGCTACCTCGAGACCAAGCGCACCCGCATGGGACACGCGATCGACGACGGGCAGCTCACCGAGGCGGCTGCCGACGAACTCCTGAGAGGACACGCATCATGAGCGGAGCCGGATCCCCCGAACTCGACGTCGACGGGCGCGGCCTGCGCGTGGTCATCGTCGCCGGCAGCTGGCACGACGAGATCACGAACGGGCTCATCGCGGGTGCGACCCGCACGCTCGAGTCGGCCGGCGCCTCGTTCGAGCTCGTGCGCGTGCCGGGCAGCTTCGAGCTGCCCGTCGTCTCGAAGGCGACGCTCGAGGCGGGCGCCGACGCGGTCGTGGCGCTCGGCGTCATCATCCGCGGCGGCACGCCCCACTTCGAGTACGTGTCGTCGGCGGCGACCGACGGCCTCACGCGCGTCGCGATCGACACCGGCAAGCCGGTGGGCTTCGGCGTGCTCACCCTCGACGACGAGCAGCAGGGCCTCGACCGCGCCGGCCTGCCGGGCTCGAAGGAGGACAAGGGTCGCGAGGCGGCCGAGGCCGCGATCGCGACGGCGAACCTCCTGCGCGGCCTGCGCGCCTGAGTCGCGGCATCCGACTTTCGATGGGTTTCCGCGGCAGAAGGGGCCTGCGGTTGGCGCCGGATGAGGCGCGACTCGTAGGCTCGGGGGCATGACCGCCTTCGACGTCCTCCGGACCATCCTCGTCATCCTGCACTTCGTCGGGCTCGCCTCGCTGCTCGGCGGGTTCCTCGTGCAGGTCAAGGCGGTGGCGGCGGGTCAGGGCAAGGTCGTGCCCGCGATGGTGCACGGTGCGCTCACGATGCTCGTGACCGGCGTCCTGCTGGTCGGCACCATCCAGCTCGGCGACATCTACGACGTGAACAACGTCAAGATCGCGGTGAAGCTCGCGGTCGCGATCGTGATCACCGTGCTCGTGTTCGTGTTCCGCAAGAAGGAGCCGGCGCCGTCGTGGGCGCTGTGGAGCATCGGCGGCCTCACGCTGCTGAACGTGATCCTCGCCGTCGCCTGGCGCTGAGCCATCCGCTCGCCCGGCCCCACGCCCACCACGCGGCGAGGCCCACGGCGAAGGACGCGGCGATCGCGAGCGGCGGGGACACCTCCTCGATCGGCGGGTACACCTGCCAGTGGGTCAGGTAGACGAACAGCGACGCGGATGCCACGGTGCCGACCGCCCCGGCCAGGAACGCCGGGACCGGCAGGCTCGCGACCCAGATCAGCAGCACCATCCCGACGATCACGATCGACTCGCGGACCGGGTCGCCGAAGAATCCCGGCACGGTCGCGAGCACGATCGCGGTCGCCGCGACGCGGCGGGTGGTCGTGGTCGATCGGGCGACGAGCCAGCCGAGCGCGATGAGCCACGCGATCGCGGGAAGCGAGTAGCGCAGCGGCGACGACGGTGCGATCCCGCCCGAGACCGCATACCGCCACGCGAGCGCGGCGCCCAGCACCGCGACGGCGAAGACGTACGGATACCGCCGCTCGAGCGCGTCGATGCGGGGCACGGCGAACAGCGCGGCCAGGCCGAGGATCGACCAGACCAGCGCCTCGAGGAACCAGAACTGCCACTGCTCGCTCCACGCGTCGGCGCCGGGCACGAGCCAGTTCGACAGCGCCACGGTGACGGGATCGTACGTGCCGGCGATGAGCGCGACGCCGCCGATCCACAGCACGGCGGGCACGACGAGCGCGGTGGCGCTCCGCAGGAGCCCGCGGACGCGGCGGGCGCGCGCGGCGCGCGCATCGGCGGACGGCGCACCCCTCCCGGTGAGCCGGAATCGCGCGAGGTTGAAGCCGGCGACCGCCAGCAGCAGGTGCGCACCGCCCTTCAGCTGCACCACGTCGGCGTGCGTGGCGACGATGAGCAGGATCGCGACGGCGCGGAGCACGACCGAGGTCTCGAGGCGGGCGATGCGTCGGCGAGGTCGCACGGGTTCCGGCGGGTCGAGGAGGACGTCCGTCCGTCTCGAGCCCGGCGGGTCGGGTCTCGAGGCGGCCGCGGCGGGCCTCCTCGACCCACCCAGTTCGCGGATGGGACGGCTCGGCCAGTCGGCGGGGAGCGCGCCGATGCGCGCCTCGAGTTGCAGTGCCAGCTCGACGTAGTTCAGCGAGTCGCCGTCGAGGCTGGTGAAGCTGTCGTCCTCGGTCGCGTCGGGACGGCCGAGCAGTTCGGCGTAGAGGTCGCGGAGGTCGGAGGCCGAGGTCCCGGCGTGGGATGACGCGCTCGACGCATCATCCGTCGCCGTGGCCCGCAGCAGCGATGCGTGCGCGCGCAGCGCCGCGTGATCGGGCTTGCCGTTCGCGGTGCGCGGGAACTCGGCGAGCGCGTGCACGTCGAACGCGTGCGGCGGCAGTCCGGTGTGCCGCTGCACCGCCTCGCGGGCGGCCGCCGCGAACCGGTCGTGCCGCACGAACACGGCGAGCCGCTCGTCGACGCCGACGGTGCGCGCCTCGAGGCCGTCGTCGGCGAGCAGCCGCTCGAGGCGGTCGAGGTCGAGGCGCAGGCCGAAGCTCTTCACGAACCGGCTCAGGCGCCCGGTGATCTCGTACAGGCCGTCGTCGCGTCGCCGCGCGAGGTCGCCGGTGCGCAGCTCGTCGAGCTCGGGTCCGCGCGAGAGGTCGTCGGGCTCCTCGGCGTAGCCCATCATGACGTTCGGGCCGGAGTAGACGAGCTCGCCCTCGCCCGGCGCGTCGCCGCCGACGGTCGTGTCGATCCGGAACGAACCGCCGGGGATCGGCACGCCGATCGCCCCCGCCGCACTCTCGGCGAGCGAGGGCGGCAGGTACGCCATGCGCGCGGTCGCCTCGGTCTGCCCGTACATCACGAACACGTCGAAGTCGCGCTCGCGTCCGAGCGCGGCGAGCGCCCGCACGCGGTCGGGCGCGAGCCGTCCGCCGGCCTGCGTCACGTACCGCAGCGTCGTCGGCGGACGCCGGGCGAACTCGGTCGACTCGAGCAGCTCGTACGTGTAGGGCACGCCTGCGAAGGAGGTCGCGCGAGCCTCGTCGAACTCGCTCCAGAACTCGGGTTCGACGACCGAGCGGTCGGTGAGCAGCAGGCTGCCGCCCGCCACCAGGTGGCTGTTGACGACCGAGAGCCCGTAGCAGTAGTGGAGCGGCAGCGTCGTCGCGGCGCGGTCATCGGGCGTGAGGCGCAGGTACTCGGCGATGCTGCGCGCATTGCCGAGCACGTTCGCGCGCGAGAGGCGCACGAGCTTCGGCGAACCGGTCGAACCCGACGTGCTCGCGAGCAGCGCCAGCTCGGGATGGAACGTGTGCCGACTCCCCGCGGCATGGTGCTCGATCGACGGCGAGGCGCCGTCGGCACCGGCCTGCACGATGACGTCCGGCCGGTACCGGGCGATCATGCCGTCGAGGCCGGCCGCGCCATCCGCCCCGCCCGCCTGCAGCAGGACCGGATGCCCGCCCGCGAGCGCCGCGAGATACGTCACCACTGTCTCGAGGGTGTTCGAGCCGGCGAGGAACACCAGGCGCCGACCCGTGCCGAGCTCGGCCCGTCGGTCGGCGACGCGCTCGGCGAGCTCGCCGTAGTCGAGCGACGAGCCGGGCGCCACGATCGCCGGTGCCCATGGCTCGCCGCCGAGCAGGTCGAGCGCGGCGGGCTCGGTCCTGGTCAGGATGGTGCGCATGCGGGGTGGACTCCGGTGTGTCAGCGGAAGGTTAGGCTTACCTTAGGCGACATCCGCTCGCCATCGAAATCGGATGTCACGCTCCGCATCGCACCCGGCCGACCGTTCGTCGCACGACCGGCACCGCTCGTCGCACCCGGCTCGCGAGCGCAGACCGGGCTGCGTAAGGTGTGCAGGTTGCCACAAGCAGCGGTTCCATCCGCCGACGCGGTGCGGCGCCCCACCGAGGCGCCCCGCGCCGGCCACGTCCATACCGGAAGTCCCGCCCTGCCATGACTGCAACCTCCTCCCCCGCCGGCCCGACCGCCACGGCGCCCGCCGCCCCCGCGAACTCGCGCGGCCGCGTCATCCTCGCCAGCCTCGTCGGCACCACCATCGAGTTCTACGACTTCTACGCGTACGCGACCGCGGCGGTGCTCGTGTTCCCGATCCTCTTCTTCCCGACCGGCAACGACACGACCGCGCTGCTGTCGTCGTTCGCGGTGTTCGGTGCCGCGATGGTCGCCCGCCCGATCGGCGCGATCGTCTTCGGCCACTTCGGCGACAAGCACGGCCGCAAGGCGACGCTCGTGGCCTCGCTGCTCACGATGGGGATCGCGACGTTCCTCATCGGCCTGCTGCCGACGCACGAGCAGATCGGCTGGTTCGCCGCACTGCTGCTGCTGGTCATGCGCCTCGCGCAGGGCTTCGCGCTCGGTGGCGAGTGGTCGGGCGCCGCGCTCGTCGCGACCGAGAACGCACCGAAGGGCAAGCGCGCCTGGTACGGCACGTTCCCGCAGCTCGGCGCGCCGATCGGCTTCATCATCGCCAACGGCGTGTTCCTGGCGATCAACCTGCTCGCGCCCTCGCGCGAGTGGTTCTTCGAGTGGGGATGGCGCGTGCCGTTCCTCTTCTCGGCCGTCATGGTCGTCGTCGGCCTGTGGGTGCGCCTCAAGCTCGTCGAGTCGAGCACGTTCACGAAGGCCGCCGAGAAGGGCGCCATCCGCAAGCTGCCGCTCGGCACCGCGTTCCGCCACAACTGGCGCGAGCTCATCCTCGGCACGTTCATCATGCTGGCGACGTACGTGCTGTTCTACCTGATGACGAACTTCACGCTCTCGTACGGCACGAAGGCCGCCGACCTCGAGACGGCGAGCGCCGCCGCCGAGGCCGCGGCGACCGCCTCCGGCCAGCCCTTCGACGCCGACGCGTTCGCCGCGGGCTTCTACCCCGGCCTCGGCTTCACCTACGCCGACTTCGTGACGATGCAGATCATCGGCGTCGTGTTCTTCGGCATCTTCACCCTCCTGTCGGGCCCGATCGCCGACGCGATCGGCCGTCGCCGCCTGCTCATCTGGGTGACCGTCGCGATCATCGTGTTCGGCCTGAGCTTCAACCTGTTCCTCATGCCGCAGCTCGACCCGAAGTTCACGGGCGCGCTCGTCCAGGCGTTCCTCGTCTTCGGCTTCCTCCTCATGGGCTCGACGTTCGGGCCGATGGGCGCGGTGCTGCCCGAGCTGTTCCCGACCAACGTGCGCTACACCGGCTCGGCCGTGGCGTACAACGTCTCGTCGATCCTCGGCGCCGCGGTCGCACCGCTCATCGCGGTCGCCCTGTGGGCGGCGGCCGACGGCCAGCCGTGGCCGGTCGGCATCTACCTCTCGGCGATGGGCGTGCTGACCCTGGTCGCGCTCCTCATCTCGAAGGAGACGAAGGACGTCGACTACGACGACGCCGGCGTCGGCGGTCGCGATCAGCTCGCCGAGGCCGAGGCCGAGGCGGCCTCGCTCTAGACGCGGTCGCGGTCACCGTCGACGGGGCGGATGTCGTGGGCTCACCTGCCCGACGGCATCCGCCCTGTTCCGTCTGCGTTCCACGCCCGTTCCAGGCCGATGACGGATGGCGCGACCCCCTTCTGGCGGCGCGGGGCGCGGCGTAGCATGTCGCCGACAAGGGTCGCCGGGTCCTCAGCCGGCAACGTCGACGCCCGGCCCCGAAGACGGCGAGGTGCGCGGATGAACATGACGATGGACATGATGAAGGGCGCGATGTCCGCGTCCGACATGCCCATGAAGGACATGGACATGTCGATGATGCAGGAGTGTATGGAGGCCCTCTCCGCGTGCATGCAGGCGTGCGTCATGTGCGCCGACGCGGACGCGGGCGAGGGCATGGGTCGGTGCGCGGCCATGTGCTCCAACTGCGCCGACGTGTGCGACACGATGATGCGCATGATGCTCCGCACGACCGGCTACGACATGCAGGTCATGATGTCGATGATGCAGACCTGCGTGATGATGTGCCGCGCGTGCTCGGCCGAGTGCATGATGCACGCCGAGATGAGCGAGCACTGCCGCATGTGCGCCATGGCGTGCGACCAGGCGGTCATGGCCATGGAGAAGATGATGGGCGCGATGAAGGAGATGATGCCCGCGAGCTGACGATCTCCTGATCACGTCGACGCGGCCGGCTCGGCCGCGTCACGTGCGTCCGGGCGCGTCAGACGGCCGCGACGCTGTACCGGTCGTCGCCGCGCGCGAGCACGCCGTACACGCCGTGCAGCGCGACGGGGTCGCCGACCGCGAGCCGCCCGGTGAGGGCACCGTGGTGCCAGACGCGGTGCACCAGGCCGTCGAGGTCGAGGAGCTCGACGAAGCCGTCGGCGCCCGACGCCGTCACGACCGCGTCGACCCACCGGCTCGCGGCGATGCGCGACAGGCGGTCCTGCATGGGGTGCAGCCCGTGGCCGGGTCGGTCGCTCGCGCAGGACTCGCCCTCGACGCAGCCGCGCATGCCCATCGCGAGGCCCGTGCGGGACTCGGCGGCGGCGTGCGGCTGGTGACTCGACATGGCTGGCTCCTGACGTGGTTCGTACCGTGCAGGCGACGATACGCCGGGGCCGAGCGGATGTCGCGGCGAGCCGTCACACGCGGAAACAGTCGACCGTCAGGCGAGGAAGAGCGCGCGGAGCCGCTTCGTGGTGAAGAACATGCCGAGCGCGATCATCACGACGTAGTAGCCCACGTGGACGAGCATGGCCGGGCCGACGGCGCCCGTCGTCAGCCCGCGCACGAGCTCGACCCCGTGCCACAGGGGCAGCGCCTGGATCACCCACTGGATCGGCTCGGGGTAGACCGTGAGCGGGTAGAAGGTCGCCGAGAACAGGAACATGGGCAGCATCACGAAGTTGATCCAGTCCATCTCCTGGAACGACTTCAGGTAGCTCGTCACCGCCATGCCGAGGCTCGCGAACCCGAAGGCGATGAGCAGCACCGCCGGGATCGCGAGCAGTGCCCACCACGAGAGCGCGAGCCCGAGCACCTGCATGACCGCCATGAAGCTGACCGCGTAGAGCCCGCCGCGCAGGAGCGCGAGCGAGATCTCGCCGAGCGCGACGTCGAGCGGGCCGAGCGAGGTCGCGAGCATGCCCTCGTAGAGCTTCGCGAACCGGATCTTGAAGAACACGTTCCACGTCGAGTCGTAGATCGCGCCGTTCATCGCCGCGACCGCGAGCAGCGCGGGGGCGATGTACGCCGCATACGGTACCTCGCGACCGTCGACGCTGACGGTGCCGACCCGCGCCGAGCCCGATGCCGAGCGAGAGCAGGTAGAAGATGGGCTCGAACACGCCGCTGAGCATCACGAGCCAGTTCGTCGAGCGGGTGGCGCGCCATCCGCGGTACATCACCGCTCGCGCGTTGCCGGCGTAGAGCGCCCCGACGCCGCGGCGGGTGCGGTGCTCGACGGCGTGGTCGACGACGCTCATGCGGTCAGCCTCCGCAGCGCGATCCGCCGGGCCCACAGCCATCCGGCCACGGTCATGCCGACGAGCACGACGACGTGCACGACCGTCAGCCAGATCGGCTCGGGGTAGCCGAAGGTGAGCACGCGCGAGAGCTCGGTGCCGTGCCACAGCGGCGAGAGCCATCCGATCCACTGGAGGAACCACGGCAGCTCGGAGAGCGGGAAGAAGGTGCCCGAGAACAACGTCAACGGCACCACGATCAGGCGCTCGACCATGGCGAGCTGTCCGGTGTCGTCGCGGATCGTCGAGGCGTAGGCCATGAGCAGCGTGCCGAACGCCATACCCGTGAGCGTCGCGACGAGGATCGCGAGCCACCCGGTCGACGACGGCACCGCACCGAAGAGCAGCATGAAGCCGAAGTAGACGACCATCGTCGCGACGAGCCGGATCACGACCGAGATCACGAGCCCGTCGACGATCTGGCCCGGGCGGATCGGACCGGCGTGCATGCCGCTGAACGTGGGATTCCACTTGTAGCCGAGCAGCACGGGGTACGAGAACTCGATGGTCGCCGTGGTGAGCCCGGCGCTGCACAGCAGTGCCGGAGCGACGTAGACGAGGTAGCCCACGCCCCCGGCCTCGACGCCGAGGTTCTGGTCGACGAGCGTCGCGAGGCCGACGCCCATCGCGTAGAGGTAGATGAGCGGCTCGCCGAACCCCGTCGCGAGGATGGTCTGCGCATACGACCACATGACCCGCAGCCGGTGCTCGGCGACGTACCACGCGCCGAACCGGCGCGGACGGGAGCCGCCCGCGAGCGCGCGGCGGGCGTCGTCGGTCGGCGGAGCGGATGTCGCGGGGGTCTCGAGACGGCCCTCCGGGCCTCCTCGCCCCGCGGAACCGTCGTTCATTCAATGAGGCTCCGTCCGGTCAGGCGCAGGAAGACGTCCTCGAGACTGGAGCGGCGGACGAGGCTCGTGAGCGGACGCATCCCCGCGTCGGAGATGCGCTCGAGCTCGGCCTCGCCGTCGGCCGTGTACACGAGGATGCGGTCGGGCAGCACCTCGATGCGGTCGCCCGAGCCCTCGAGGGCGCGCGCGACCTCCTCGTTGCGGTCGGAGCCGAACCGCAACTCGAGCACCTCGCGCGACGAGTGCCGCCTGATGAGCTCGGCGGGCGTGCCCTCGGCCATGATGCGTCCGTGGTCGACCACGATCAGCCGGTCGCAGAGCTGCTCGGCCTCGTCCATGTAGTGCGTCGTGAGCACGAGCGTCTTGCCCTGCTCCTTCAGCCGGAAGAGGCGATCCCAGAGGATGTGCCGGGCCTGCGGGTCGAGACCGGTGGTCGGCTCGTCGAGCAGCAGGATGCGCGGGTCGTTGATGAGGGCGCGCGCGATCGTGAGGCGACGCTTCATGCCGCCGGAGAGCGCGTCGACCTTCGTCGTCGCGCGGTCGGCGAGCTGGGCGAACCCGAGCAGCTCGTCGGCGCGTTCCGCGACGAGCCGCCGCGGCAGCCCGAAGTAGCGGCCGTAGACGAGCAGGTTCTCGCGCACCCGCAGTTCGGCGTCGAGGTTGTCGGCCTGCGGCACGACCCCCAGCTGCGAGCGGATGTCGGGACCGTGCCGGTCGGGATCGAGCCCGAGGATCGACAGCTCGCCGCCCGTGCGGGCGGACACGGCGCCGACCATGCGCATGGTCGTGGACTTGCCCGCGCCGTTGGGCCCCAGCAGGCCGAACGACTCGCCCGGCGCCACCTCGAACGAGAGCCCGTCGACGGCGGCGAACTCCCCGTAGCGCTTGACGAGCTGCTTCGCGACGATCACGGGCTGCGGCACGCTTCCCCACCCTAGACCCGGGCCCCGACATAGCATGGCGCCATGCAGCCCGACCCGTCCCGCGGCGCCGTGGGCGCCATCCGCATCGCCGACCGCGTCCGCGATGCCGTCGCCGCCGGCCGGCCCGTCCTCGCGCTCGAGTCGACGATCCTGACGCACGGCCTGCCGCGCCCGCGCAACCTCGAGGTCGGGCTCGAGGCCGAGGCGATGGTGCGCGAGGCGGGCGTCGAGCCCGCGACGATCGGCGTGCTGGGCGGCATCCCGGTCGTGGGACTCGACGACGGCGACCTCCGGCGCCTCTGCGCGGGCGAGGGTGTCGTGAAGGCGAGCACCCGCGACCTTCCGGTCGCCCGCGCCCAGGGCCTCGACGCGGGCACGACGGTCGCGGCGACCGCGTGGCTCGCGCATCGCGCCGGCATCCGCGTGTTCTCGACGGGCGGGCTCGGCGGCGTGCACCGCGGTGCGGGCTCGACGTTCGACGAGTCCACCGACCTGCCGACGCTCGCGGTCACGCCGATCACGCTCGTGAGCGCGGGCGTGAAGTCGATCCTCGACATCGCCGCGACGCTCGAGCGGCTCGAGACGCTCGGCATCACGGTCGCCGGGTACCGCACCGACCGCTTCCCCGGCTTCTACGTCGCCGATTCGGGATTCCCGGTGCCGGCGCGGATCGAGCGTGCCGCGGACGGCGCGGCCCTCGCCCGCGCGCGCGACGAGCTCGGCCTCGCCTCCGCGGTGCTGATCGCGAACCCGATCGCCGAGTCGGAGCAGCTCGACCCCGTCGTGCACGACCGCGTCCTCGTCGAGGCGCTGCGGGCGGCGGATGACGCGGGCGTCACGGGCCACGACACGACGCCGTTCCTCCTCGACTTCGTGCAGCACGCGACCGGCGGCCGAAGCCTCGAGGTGAACCTCGCGGTGTACTTCGGCAACGCGCGCCTCGGTGCGGAGATCGCGCGTGAGCTCGCCGGCTGACGCGCCGGGCGAGTCGCCCGTGACGGCGGTCGCGCCGGGCGTCCTCGTCGTCGTCGGCGACCTGCTCGAGGACATCGTCGTCTGGGCGACCGAGCCGATCCGCGCGGCGACCGACTCGGCCGCGCAGGTGTTCCGGTCGCGGGGCGGGAGTGCCGCGAACGTCGCGGCGCACGCGGCGGCGCGCACGTCCACGCGCTTCATCGGGCGGATCGGCGACGACGGTGCGGGACGCGCGCTCGAGTCCGCGCTCGCGGCGACCGGCGTCGACGTGCGCGTGCAGCGCAGCGGCCGAACCGGTGCGGTCGTGCTGATCGTCGCGCCCGACGGCGAGCGGACCATGTTCCCCGACCGTGCGGCCGCGGCCGGGCTCGACGGCGTCGACCCCGCCTGGCTCGACGGGGTCGCATGGCTGCACGTGCCGAGCTACGGCTTCGAGCACGAGCCCATGCGCGGCGAGGTGCGCCGGCTCCTGGCCCTTGCGCGCGAACGCGGCGCGCACGTGTCGGTCGATGCGTCGTCGACGGGCCTGCTCGACGGGCTCGGCGTCGAGCGGGTCGTCGGCTGGTACTCGGAGCTGCGGCCCGACATCCTGTTCGCGAACGAGACGGAGGGCCTGCTGCTCGGGGTCTCAGGCGGCGGCGAGCCCGCGGCATCCGTCGCCCGTCGGGTCGTGGTCAAGCGCGGATCCGAGCCGACCGAGGTGTTCGACGACGGAGTGCTGGTGGCGCGCGTGCCGGTGGCGCCGGTCGAGGGAGTGCGCGATCTCACCGGCGCGGGCGACGCGTTCGCCGCGGGCTACCTCGCCGCGGCACTGGCCGGTGCGGATGCCACGGCGTGCTGCCTCGCGGGGCACCGGCTCGCGGCATCCGTCATCGCCTCGCCCGGCGGCGACGTCGCATCCCGCTGAGCTCTCCGCGGCGTCTCTCCACAGCCCGGGTCGCACCCGGGCGCGGCTCCCAGCCGGGCGACGTATGCTGCATGGCGGCCCGCGAGCGCCGCGACGGATGCCGGCGACGTGGGCCGTGCGACAGGAAGACGACATGAGCGACATCGAGACCCGCCCGGCGACCCGTTCGGCGGCCCGCGCCGCGGAACGCGAGGCCGCGCGCGCCGCCCGCACCGGCGGCATCCCCTTGCCCGGCCGTCGTCCCGCGACGGGCGACGCATCGAAGCCCTCCGGCGGGCGGCCCGAGAACACCGCGCGCCGCAGCCCCTTCAGCCGTCGCGGCGAGACCCCGCCCGGCCCCCGTGCGACCTTCCGCCAGCTGCTCCCCTTCATCTTCGAGCACCGGCCCGTGCTGATCTGGGTCGCCGTGCTCTCGGTCGTGGGCGCGATCGCGAGCCTCGCCCAGCCGCTGCTCGTCGGCCGCGTCATCACCATCGTCGAGGCCGGCGACCCGCTCGACGGGATCGTCTGGGCGCTCGTCGCGCTCGTCGTCGTCAGTGCGATCATCACGGGCTACCAGCACTACCTGCTGCAGCGCACGGGCGAGGGCGTCGTGCTCTCGAGCCGCAAGCGCCTCATCGCGAAGATCCTCCACCTGCCGATCGCCGAGTTCGACACGCGCCGCACGGGCGACCTCGTCTCGCGCGTCGGCAGCGACACGACGATGCTGCGCGCCGTGCTCACGCAGGGCCTCGTCGAGGCGATCGGCGGCGCCGTCACGTTCGTCGGCGCGCTCATCGCGATGCTCATCATCGATGCCGCACTCCTCGGGCTCACCGCCCTCGTCATCGCCATCGCGATCACGACCGTGACCCTGCTGTCGGCCCGCGTGCGCGAGGCGTCGCACGCGGCGCAGGCTAAGGTCGGCGACGTCGCGGCCTCCGTCGAACGCGCGATCACGTCGGTGCGCACCATCCGTGCCGCCGGCGCCACCGAGCGCGAGGTCGCCGCGGTCGAGCGCGAGGCCGAGGGCGCGTGGAGCATGGGCGTGCAGGTCGCGAAGATCTCGGCGCTCATCGTGCCGATCGCCGGCATCGCGATGCAGGTCTCCTTCCTCGTCGTGCTGGGGGTCGGCGGGTTCCGCGTGGCGTCGGGCGCGATCACGGTGGCCGACCTCGTCGCGTTCATCCTGTTCCTCTTCATGATGATCCTGCCGCTCGGCCAGGCCTTCGGCGCGATCACCTCGGTCAACCAGGCGCTCGGCGCGCTCGGCCGCATCCAGGAGGTCCTCGACCTGCCCGACGAGGATGCGCACGACCGGCAGCTCGCGGCGCGGGCCGTCATCGTCGGCCCGGCCAACGAGGGCCTGCTGCCGGATGCCCCGGCGATCGAGTTCGACGACGTGCACTTCGCGTACGCGCTCACGCGCCCGTCCGACCCGGCCGACCCCGGCAACGACTCGCCCGACGAGCACCTGCCCGAGCCCGACGTGACCGATCGGCAGCCCGTGCTGCGGGGCGTGTCGTTCCGGGTCCCGCGCGGGCAGCGCATCGCCCTCGTCGGCCCGTCCGGAGCCGGCAAGTCCACGATCCTCGCGCTCATCGAGCGGTTCTACGACCCGAGCGTCGGCACCGTCCGGCTCGGCGGGCTCGACGTGCGCGCACTCGAGCGCGCCGAGCTGCGGGCGCAGATCGGCTACGTCGAGCAGGATGCGCCGGTGCTCGCCGGCACCATCCGCGACAACCTCAAGCTCGGCAGCCCCGACGCGACCGATGCCGAGTGCGAGCACGTGCTCCGCGCCGTCAACCTCGGCACCGTGCTCGAGCGCGACCCCGCCGGACTCGACGCGCAGGTCGGGGAGAACGGCATCATGCTCTCGGGCGGCGAGCGCCAGCGGCTCGCGATCGCCCGCGCGCTGCTCGCCGCGCCGCCCATCCTGCTGCTCGACGAGTCGACGTCCTCGCTCGACGGCGTCAACGAGCGCATGATGCGCGAGGCCATCGACGCCGTCGCGGCCGGGCGGACGCTCATCGTGATCGCGCACCGGCTGTCGACGGTCGTCGACTCCGACCGCATCGTGGTGCTCGACGAGGGGCGCGTGATCGGCGAGGGCACGCACCGGCAGCTCGTGGAGGCCGTGCCGCTCTACCGCGAGCTCGCCGAGCACCAGCTGCTGGTCTGAGTTCGCCGGTTCCGAACCCCACCACCGGATTCAGGGTTTTCCCCCATCCCGCCCCGGGGCGCACGCGGATGTCGCGTCGCCGTCACGTGCATAGCGTGGCCTCCATCGCAATCCCGGCGCGCTCGCGCCGCCCAGACGGAGGACCACCATGACGCTGCTCGATTCCCCCCGGACCGCGGGCCCCGCGGCACTCTCCGCGCGCGACCTCGTCGCGGCACTCGACGCCCCGCCCACCGACGACGCCGCGGTCGCGGCGCGCCCCGGGTTCGATGAACTCCGCAGCCGCCTGCAGACGTGGCTGCGCGAGTGGGACACCCAGCGCCTGCCCGCCTTCGAGCAGGCCCGCACCGTCAACCCCGACGGCGAGCGCACCAGCCCGCTGCGCGCGGCCGCCACCCGCGCCGACGGCGCCGTGCGCCTCACCGCGAGCCTGTACGACCCGCCGAACCGGCAGGGCGATGCGCTCTCGTGGTCTCGCAACTGGGTCACCGCCGCGGTGCTGCCCGCCGCGCCCGTCGACGGCCGCCTCTTCTACCGCTTCCGCGCCGGGAGCCGCCTGGTGCTCGACGGCCGCGCCGAGACCGCGCTCGCCTCGACGAGCGTGCACGTGGGCGTGTCCGCGGATGCCTCGACATCCAGCCCCTTCGACGCACCCGGTTTCGGCACGCCGGTGTGCCGGCCCCTGGTCGGGGTCGAGGCCCGCGACGACGTCGACGCGCGCGCCGAGCACGACATCGAGGGCTCGATCGACCTGCGCGCAGGCGACGCGCCGGCGATCGCCATCGTCATCGGCGCCGCCGTCGTCTTCCGCGACGGCTGGATGCGCATGCACGAGGGATCCGGCCTGTGGATCGGTTCCGCCGGCGGCGGACCCACCGGCTCGATCGAGGTGCGCTTCGCGCCGTCGGCCCTGCTCGACCTGTTCGGCCAGGCCGGCATCGCCTGATCGCCGCGGCGTCCCGTGCGGCGTACGCTCGCCGCATGGGACGCTTCGCGGTCGTGCTGCCGCTCGAGCCGCTCGCCGCGGGCGAGGCGTTCCCGGTCTCGGCGTGGCCGCTGCACGTGACCGTCGTCGAGCCGTTCGAGACCCGGCACGACGCCGCGTGGGTCGGCGACCTCATCACGCCCGTGCTGCACGGCCGTCGGCCGATCGAGACGCTCGCGTTCGACCGCGCGATGTTCGGCCCGAAGCGCGACGTGCCCGTCACGCTCATCCGCGATGACGGACCGCTCGGTGCGATGCGCACGCGCCTGCTCCGCGCCCTGCGCGACGCCGACGTCGATGTCGCACGGGCCCGGATCGACTATCGCCCGCACGTCACCGACGGCGTGCACGGCTCTATCCCGCCGGGACGCGCCATCCGGCTCGCCCAGGCCGCACTCGTCGACCTGCGACCGCCCGAGGGACGGGCGATGCGCACGGTCGTGGCGGTCTGGCCGCTCTCGGCCTGACGGCATCCGCTCGCGCCGGTCGGACCTACACGCGCTCGGCGGTCGGCGGGGGCTGCGGGGCGTCGGCCCCCGCGTCGGCGTCCTCGTCGATGGCGCCCGCGCGCGCCTTCTGCCACGGCCAACGCCCCGAGATCTCGACCTCGAGCGACCAGCTCAGGAACGTCCGGATGAGCACGATGAGGGCGAGCACGCTGACCGACTCGATGGTCGGCGTCACCGCGACGGTGCGGATGATGTCGGCCGCGACGAGCAACTCGAGCCCGATCAGGATGCCGCGGCCGAGCACCCGACGGAACCGGGTGTAGACCGGGCCGGTCCGCCGGAGCCGACGCACCGCCGCATCCACCATCGCGTAGAGCACGCCGACGACGATCGCGACCACGCCGATGATGTCGATGATCTCGCCGACGCGGGTGATGGCCGTCCCGAACTCCATGTGCCCTCCACGGCCCACGGTAGCCCCGCGGGACGATCCGGTAAGCGTGGCGGCGGGCGTGGCGTGAACGTGCCCCGGCCGGGGTCTTCCGGCGCCGGGCGCACGGGACGAGAATGCGGGCATCGGCCGACGACGGCGCCGGCCGAGCGTATCGACGAGGGGGTCGATCATGAGGTTTTCCAATATCCTGCTCGCCGCAATCCTGGCGGTCGGCGGGTCGATGGCCGCGGCTTTGCCCGCCCAGGCGGCCGGCACGACCTACACCGCCCACCTGACCGGGGCGAATGAACTGCCGGCCAACGAGTCACTGGCGCAGGGCCAGACGATCTTCAAGCTCTCAGCCGACGGAACCGAGCTCGAGTACCGCCTCATCGTGGCGAACCTCGACAACCCGTTCGCGGCGCACATCCACCTCGGCGCAGCTGACGAGAACGGACCCGTGGTCGCCTTCCTCTACGGGCCGGAGGCACCCGACGCCGGACGGACCAGCGGCGTGATCGCCACCGGCACGATCACCGGGGCTGACCTCGTCGGGCCGCTCGCGGGCCAGCCGCTGAGCGCACTCGTCGAGGCGATCGAGGCCGGCGACGCGTACGTCAACGTGCACACGAACGACGGCGACCCGAACACGACCGGCGGTCCCGGCGACATCCCGGCTGGCGAGATCCGCGGCCAGATCGACTGATCCGCTCGCGCGAAGAAGGGCGACGGATGCCGCGGGCGAGGCGCGCCTTCCCGTGCACGCCGCGCCCGCGGCATCCGTCGCCTTGCGCGCACCCCCATGCGCGCTGCGGCCGGCCGCCCCCGCCCGGGACGACCGGCCGACGAGCGGCCGCTACGCCACTTGCTGCTGCAGGTGGTAGCGGAGGCTGGAGAGCTCGGCGCGCAGCGCCGCAGGCACCCGGTCACCGAACTGGCCGAAGTACTCCTCGGTGAGGTCGCACTCGGCGAGCCACGTCTTCGGGTCGACCTCGAACAGGTGGCCGATGGTGTCCTGCGAGATGTCGAGCCCGTCGAGGTCGAGCGAGCCGTCGGCCGGCAGCAGGCCGATCGGCGTCTCGCGCACGTCGGCGGTGCCCTCGATGCGGCCGACGATCCACTCGAGCACGCGCGAGTTCTCGCCGAAGCCCGGCCAGAGGAACTTCCCGTCGTGGCCCTTGCGGAACCAGTTGACCTGGAAGATCTTCGGCGCGTTCGTGCCGAGGACGCGGCCCATCTTCACCCAGTGCCCCCAGTAGTCGGCCATGTTGTAGCCGCAGAACGGCAGCATGGCGAACGGGTCGCGGCGGAGCTCGCCGACCGTGCCCTCGGCTGCGGCGGTCTGCTCCGACGAGATCGTCGCGCCCATGAAGACGCCGTGCTTCCACGAGCGGGCCTCGGCGACGAGCGGCACGTTGGTCGCGCGGCGGCCGCCGAACAGGATCGCGTCGATCGGCACGCCGTCGTGGGCATCCCAGTCGTCGGAGATCTGCGGGCACTGCGCGGCGGCGACCGTGAACCGCGAGTTCGGGTGCGCGGCCGGGCGCCCGGAGTCGGGCGTCCAGTGGTTGCCCTCCCAGTCGGTGAGCTCGGCGGGCGGCGTGTCGGTCAGGCCCTCCCACCACACGTCGCCGTCGGGCCGGAGCGCGACGTTCGTGAAGATGGTGTTGCCCCACAGCGTCTGGACCGCGGTCGGATTCGTCGACTCGCCGGTGCCCGGCGCCACGCCGAAGAAGCCGGCCTCGGGGTTGATCGCGTAGAGGCGGCCGTCCTCGCCGGGGCGCATCCACGCGATGTCGTCGCCGATCGTCTCGACCTTCCAACCGGGGATCGTGGGCTGCAGCATCGCGAGGTTCGTCTTGCCGCACGCCGACGGGAACGCCGCGGCGACGTGGTACGCCTTGCCTTCGGGCGAGGTGATCTTGATGAGCAGCATGTGCTCGGCGAGCCATCCCTCGTCGCGGGCCATGACGCTGGCGATGCGCAGCGCGAACGCCTTCTTGGCGAGCAGCGCGTTGCCGCCGTAGCCCGAGCCGTACGACCAGATCTCGCGCGAGTCCGGGAACTGCACGATGTACTTGGTCTCGTTGCAGGGCCACTCCACATCCTCACGGCGGTGGCCGACGCCGTCGACGAGCGGGTAGCCCACCGAGTGGATGGTGCGCACCCACGGTTCGCCGGCCTCGATGAGCCGGTACACCTGCTCGCCCATGCGCGTCATGATGCCCATGGACAGCACGACGTACGGAGAGTCGGTGATCTCGACGCCGAGCTGGCTGATGTCGCCGCCGAGCGGGCCCATCGAGAAGGGCACGACGTACATCGTGCGGCCCTTCATCGAGCCGTCGAACACGTGCGCGAGCTCCTCGCGCATGGCGTGCGGGTCGCGCCAGTTGTTGGTGGGACCCGCGTCCTCTTCGTACGTCGAGCAGATGAACGTGCGGTCCTCGACGCGCGCGACGTCCGACGGGTCGGTGCGGGCGAGGTAGCTGTTGGGACGCCATTCGGGGTTGAGCTTGATGAACTTGCCCTCGGCGACGAGCTGCTTGGTGAGCACGTCGGCTTCGTGCTGCGAGCCGTCGCACCAGACGATCTCGTCGGGCTTGGTGAGGGCGGCGATCTCGGCGACCCACGCGCGCAGGGCGGGGTCGGTGGTGCCGCGGGGGCGGTCGCCCTCATCCGATGCGGATCCGGAGGCGCTGACCGAGAAGTCGGAGATGGTCATCGTCGTCCCTTTCGTGGAGGTTCGGGAGGCCCCTGTTCGGTGGCGTGTTTCCAGTGTGCGAGAAGACGAGCCATCCATTCGGCGATTTCTGGCGTTAAGATTCTGCGATCTTTCGATATTCTGAAGGCATGAAGCTCGGAAGCCCCGACCTGGCCACGCTCGGCCACCGCATCCGCCACTATCGCGGCGAGCGCGGCCTGACGCTCGACCAGCTCGGCGAGGAGGTGGGCCTCGCGGGCAGCCAGCTCTCGCTCATCGAGAACGGCAAGCGCGAACCGAAGCTGTCGACGCTCGACGCGCTCGCCGGCGCGCTCGACGTCGACCTGGCCGACCTGCTCTCGCGCGAGGCGCCGAGCCGCCGCGCCGCGCTCGAGCTCGAGCTGGGTCGCGCGCAGTCGAGCCCGCTCTACGCGTCACTCGGACTGCCGCACGTCAAGCCCACGCGCGGCATGACCGACGAGTCGCTCGAGGCCATCGTCGGCCTGCACCGCGAGCTGCAGCGACGGGCGAGCGAGGCCATCGCGACGCCCGAGGAGGCGCGGCGGGCGAACACCGAGCTGCGCGAGACCATGCGCGAGCGCGCCAACTACCTGCCCGAGATCGAGCAGCTCGCCGAGGAACAGGTGCGCGCGTCGGGCCACCGCTCGGGTGCGCTCACGCACCGCGAGGTCAGCGTCATGGCCGAGCGGCTCGGGTTCCAGCTGATCTACGTGAACGACCTGCCCGATTCGACGCGATCGATCACCGACCTCGCCAACGGCCGCATCTACCTGCCGCCGGCGTCGATCCCCGGGGGCCACGGCCTCCGGTCGATGGCACTGCAGGCCATGGCGCATCGCCTGCTCGGCCACACTCCCCCGGCCAGCTACGACGAGTTCCTGTGGCAGCGGCTCGAGATCAACTACTTCGCGGCGGCGTGCCTCATGCCGCAGGAGGCGTCCGTGGCCTTCCTGCAGGAGGCGAAGAAGGAGAAGCGACTCGCGATCGAGGACTTCCGCGACGCGTTCGGCGTCACGCACGAGGCCGCGGCGCTGCGCTTCACGAACCTCGCCACGACGCAGCTCGACATGACCGCGCACTTCCTGCGCGTCAACGGCGACGGGGCACTGCTGAAGGGCTACGAGAACGACGACCTGCCGCTGCCGACCGATGTCACGGGGTCGATCGAGGGCCAGTGGGTGTGCAAGAAGTGGAGCGCGCGCACCGCGTTCGAGCACACCAACCGTACGACCGAGAACTACCAGTACACCGACACCCCGGCGGGCACGTTCTGGTGCGCCACGCAGACCGGGCGAACGGATGCCGCGGAGTTCTCGATCACGGTCGGCGTGCCCTTCAACCAGGCGAAGTGGTTCCGGGGCCGCGAGACGACGCTGCGCGCGGTCTCGACGTGCCCCGACGAGGCGTGCTGCCGCCGCGCTCCCGCGGGGCTGGCCGAGCGGTGGGCCGGCCAGGCGTGGCCGAGCGCGCGGCTGCACGCGCACGTGCTCTCGCCGCTGCCCTCGGGCACCTTCCCCGGCGTCGACGACGTCGAGGTGTACGCCTTCCTCGAGGCCCACGCCGACGAGTAACCCCGTTCTCTTCTCAGGCGTTATCCGGCGGGTCGCGTCATCCCACGGCGTGTCGTCCTGAGAAACGGGCGGGATTGCGCGCGGCACCTGAAAACAGGATCAGCGGCGGGGGAACGTCGATGTGCGTCTTGCGATAGTGTGTGACACACAGTAAAGTGCATCACATGAGCATGGATGACAGCACTGCCGGCCACCTGCAGGAACTGCGGCGCGGCACGGTGGTGCTCGGTTGCCTGATCCGCCTGCGCGAGCCCGACTACGGGTACGCCCTGCTCGAGGCGCTCAACGGCATCGGCATCACCGTCGATGCGAACACGCTGTACCCGCTGCTGCGGCGCCTCGAGAAGCAGGGCCTCCTCACGAGCGAGTGGAACACCGACGAGGCCCGGCCCCGCAAGTTCTACCGCACCAGCCCCGCGGGCGAGCAGCTCGCGGGGGTCCTCACCTCCGATTGGAAGAACATCGACCGGGCGCTGACCCGGCTCACCTCTGGAGACGAACGATGAGCGCACCGACGCCCACCCTCACCGACCGCTACGTCTGGGCCGCCGCCCGCCAGATGCCCGAGACGCAACGCGACGACTTCGCGCGGGAGCTGCGCGAGCGGATCGGCGACGAGGTCGACGCCCGCCTCGCCGACGGCACGGCCCCGGCCGACGCCGAGCGCGCGGTGCTCGTCGAGCTCGGCGACCCCGGCGCCCTCGTCGCCGAGTACGCCGACCGGCCGATGCAGCTCATCGGCCCGCGCTACTTCCTCGCCTGGAAGCGGCTGCTCACCCTGGTCTACGCGATCGTGCTGCCGATCGCCGGCGCCGGCCTGCTCCTCGCCCAACTGCTCGCGGGAGCGACGCCCGGCGAGATCGCGGCGACCGTCGTGTCGACCGTGCTGGCCCTCGTCGTGCACCTCGCGTTCTGGGTCACGCTCGTGTTCGCCATCCTCGAGCGATCGCCGCGCCCGCAGGCGCTTGCCGCCTGGACTCCCGAGCAGCTGCCCGAGGTGCCCGACGCGGGCCGGTCGAGCCGGCTCAGCGACCTCATCGCGTCCCTGGTCTTCCTCGCCCTGTTCGCGGTGGTGATCGTGTGGCAGCAGGCCGAGCCGTTCACCTTCGGGTCGTTCGAGTCGATCCCCGTGCTCAATCCCGACCTGTGGTCGTTCTGGCTGCCGTACTTCCTCGTGCTGATCCTGCTCGAGATGCTCTTCGCGATCGCGGTCTACGCGTGGGGCTGGAACTGGTGGCTCGCCGCGGCGAACCTCCTGCTCAACGTCGCGTTCGCCGTGCCGGCGCTGTGGCTGTTCGCCACCGGGCAGCTGTTCAACCCCGAGTTCCTCGAGGTGATCGGCTGGCCGTGGGGCGAGGCGTCGGGCGTGACGACCACGATCTTCGTCGTCCTGTTCGTCGGCGTCACCGTCTGGGATGTCGTCGACGGCGTCATCAAGACCGTCCGCGGCCGCGGCGGCTCGGCCCTCGCGCTCGGCCGTATCTGACCGGGCCAGCGGATGTCGCGGGGTGCGTCGCCCCGCGACATCCGCTCGTCGCCGGTCTACTTGGGCTGCATGCGGATCGCACCGTCGAGGCGGATGACCTCGCCGTTCAGCATCGGGTTCGCGATGATCGAGCGCACGAGCGCCGCGTACTCGGCGGGGTGGCCGAGGCGCGACGGGTGGGGAACCTGCTCGCCGAGCGAGGCGCGCACCTCCTCGGGCATGCCTGCCATCATCGGGGTCTCGAAGATGCCCGGCGCGATCGTGACCACGCGGATGAGCAGCTTCGAAAGGTCGCGCGCGATCGGCAGCGTCATCCCGACCACCCCGCCCTTCGAGGCCGAGTAGGCCGCCTGGCCGATCTGCCCGTCGAACGCCGCCACCGAGGCGGTGTTGACGATGACGCCGCGCTCGGGCGTCGCCGGACCGCCGGGCACGCCCGCCGAGACCGGTTCGGTCACGGCCATCGCGGCGGCCGCGAGGCGCAGCACGTTGAAGGTGCCGATGAGGTTCACCCGGATGGTGCGCTCGAACGCCTCGAGCGGAGCCGGACCCTCGCGGCCCACCGTCCGGTTCGCGGTCACGATGCCCGCGCAGTTGACGGCGACCCGCAGCGGTGCGAGAGCGGATGCCGCGGCGACCGCCTCGGCGACCTGCGCCTCGTCGGCGACATCGGCCGGCACGAACCGCGCGCGCTCCCCGAGCTCGGCTGCGGCCTCGTCGCCGCGGGGACCGGGCAGGTCGACGAGCACGACGTGCGCGCCGCCGTCGACGAGGGCCTGCGCGGTCGCGCGCCCGAGGCCCGACGCGCCGCCCGTGACGATCGCGGATGCACTGCTGAGTTCCATGTGGGTCCTTCCTGTGAGGGTTTGGACGAGCGTTCCCGTTCGTCGCGTGGGCGGCCGCCCGAGCAGCCCGGTTCGCGTCGAACGGGACCGCTCGCGGCACGGCGCGGCTCAGAGCCGCTCGATGATCGTCGCGTTCGCCATGCCGCCGCCCTCGCACATGGTCTGCAGGCCGTAGGTGCCGTCGGTCGCCTCGAGCTGGTTCACGAGGGTCGTGAGCAGGCGCGTGCCGCTCGAGCCGAGCGCGTGCCCGAGCGCGATGGCGCCGCCGCGCGGGTTGAGCTTCGTGACGTCGGCCCCCGTGTCGGCGAGCCAGGCCAGCGGCACCGACGCGAACGCCTCGTTGACCTCGTACGCGTCGATGTCGTCGTGCGTGAGGCCGGCGCGCTCGAGCACCCGCTCGGTCGCCGGGATCACGCCGGTGAGCATGTACAGCGGGTCGCTGCCGACGACCGAGAAGGCGCGGAAGCGGGCACGCGGCTCGAGGTCGAGCTTCTCGGCGGCGTCGGCGCTCATGATGAGCGCGGCCGACGCGCCGTCGGTGAGCGGCGAGGAGTTGCCCGGCGTGACGTTCCACGCGACATCGGGGAACCGCTCGGCGAGCGCATCGGTGCGGAACGCCGGGTTCAGGCCCGCGAGCGAATCCACCGATGTGCCGGGACGCACGGTCTCGTCGACGAGACGGTCGACTCCGGGCACCGGCACGAGCTCGGTCGCGAACGCGCCCGACTCCCCCGCCTCGGCCGCGAGCGCATGCGAGCGCGCCGCGTACCCGTCGAGTTGCTCGCGCGAGAAGCCCCACTTCGCGGCGATGAGCTCGGCCGAGACGCCCTGGTTGACGAGCCCGTCGGGATACCGGGCTCGCACACGGGAGCCGTACGGGTCGGCGCCGGCCGCGCTCGACCCGAGCGGCGCCCGGCTCATCGACTCGACGCCGCACGCGATCACGATGTCGGCCTGACCGGCGAGCACCGCCTGCGCGGCGAACGTCGCGGCCTGCTGGCTCGACCCGCACTGGCGGTCGATCGTGGTGCCCGGGACCGACTCGGGGAAGCCGGCGGCGAGCACCGCGTTGCGGGTGATGTTGTACGACTGCTCGCCGACCTGGCTGACGCACCCGCCGATCACGTCGTCGAGGAGCGCCGGGTCGAGGTCGTTGCGGTCGACGATGGCGGTCAGCACCCCGGCGAGCAGGTCGACGGGGTGCACGCCCGAGAGCATGCCACCGGGCTTGCCGCGCCCCACGGGGGTGCGGATCACGTCGATGATCACGGCGTCGTGGCTCATGCCCTCAGCCTACGACCGCCGCCGACCGACTCAGCCGACCTCGGCGACCTCGGGCACGGCGGCCGCGACGACCTGCTCGACGCGCACCGGCTGCCGCTCGGGCAGCACGAGGGGGTGCGTGCCCGCCATGGCCTCGATCACCCGCACGACCTGGCACGAGTAGCCGTACTCGTTGTCGTACCAGACGTAGAGCACGACGTCGGTGCCATCCGCGATGGTGGCCAGTCCGTCGACGATGCCGGCGCGGTTCGAGCCGACGAAGTCGGTCGAGACGACCTCTGGCGACTCGATGTAGTCGACCTGCTGGCGCAGCGGCGAGGTGAGCGAGACCTTGCGCAGGTACGCGTTCAGCGTCGGCTTGTCGGTCGGCCGCGTCAGCTGCAGGTTCAGGATGGCGAGGCTCACGTCGGGCGTCGGCACCCGGATGGCGCTGCCGGTGAGCTTGCCCTCGAGCGCGGGCAGCGCCTTCGACACGGCCTTCGCGGCGCCGGTCTCGGCGATGACCATGTTGAGCACGGCCGAGCGGCCGCGACGGTCGCCCTTGTGGAAGTTGTCGATGAGGTTCTGGTCGTTCGTGAACGAGTGCACGGTCTCGACGTGGCCGCGCGCGATGCCGTAGGCGTCCTCGATGGCGGCGAGCACCGGCGTGATGGCGTTCGTGGTGCACGAGGCCGCCGAGAGGATGCGGTCGTCGGGGGTGATGGCGTCGTGGTTGATGCCGTGCACGATGTTCTTGATCGCGCCCTTGCCCGGCGCGGTGAGCAGCACGCGCGCGACGCCGGTCGACTCGAGGTGACGGGAGAGCCCGGCCTCGTCGCGCCAGCGACCGGTGTTGTCGACGACGATGGCGTCGGAGATGCCGTACGCGGTGTAGTCGATCGTGCCCGGGTCGTCGGAGTAGATCACCTGGATCAGCGTGCCGTTCGCGAGGATCGTGTTCGCCTCCTCGTCGACGGTGATGGTGCCCTGGAACGGGCCGTGCACCGAGTCGCGGCGCAGGAGGCTGGCGCGCTTCTGCAGGTCGTTCTCGGCGCCCTTGCGTACGACGATCGCGCGCAGGCGCAGGCCCTGGCCGCCGCCCGCATGGGCGATGAGGATGCGGGCGAGCAGGCGGCCGATGCGGCCGAAGCCGTAGAGCACGACGTCGGTGCCGGATGCCGCGGGCTGGGCGCCGTCGACGAGCACCGGCGCGAGCTCGGACCGCAGGAAGTCGACGAGCTCGGTGCCGGGCTCGGCCGTGTGGAAGCGCGCGACCAGGCGGGCGACGTCGATGGACGCGGGGGCCGGCTCGATCTCGGCGAGCGCCTCGAGCACGCGCATCGTGTCATCGAGCGCGAGCTCGACGTCGCCGGCCTGCCGGGCGAAGCGGTGCGCCTTCAGCAGGTCGACCGCGGAGGCGTTGATGAGCCTGCGGCCGTGGATGGAGGTCACCACCCCGTGGCGTCGGTAGAGTCCGCCGATGAGCGGGATCATCCGCTCGGCGAGCTCCTCTCGGGCGATCCATTCCTCGCGACGGGATTCGAACTCGTGGCTCACATCAGGCCCTTCCCGGCCGCGCGCGATGGTGGGCAGCGTCGACCGCACTCAAGTTGGGGGGTGTTCAGCATGGTATCGGCCCCAGTGAGCGGGAAGGGCGTACACGGTGGTACCTCGGGCCGCTGCCAGTGTACTCGACGTCGACGGGCCGGGCCGGCCCCGCGACGCGAGCCGGCTCAGCCGACGGCGTCGTCGACGAGCGCGATGTCGTAGATCGCGACGCGCTGCGGCACGCCGTCGAAGGCCGCCGCCCGGGCGTCCGACGTGAGGTACTCCTGCTCGCGCACGCGGAACGCGTCGGCGTCGCCGGGCGCGCTGACGGCCCACACGAACTGATCGGCCTCGCGGATGCCGTACGCGAACTCGATCGTGAAGCCCGCCTCGGAGCGTACGCGCGGCATCCACTCCTGCCACCACGCCACGAAGGCGTCGTATTCCCCGTCGACGAGCGTGTACCGGCGCAGCTGGATGGTCCTCACCCAGCCATTCTGCCGTGCGACGTCGTCGGATGACGCGGTGCATCCCTGCGCGGTCGGTCAACCGCGGCGCGCACCGCGACAAGCCCGCGCGAGCCCTCGTCCATAGCGTGGATGGCCACGACTCGATGTGGAGGAGACATGACCATCGACACCCCGACCGGCGTCCTCGAGGCGCCGTACGCCGACCTGCTCGACGCGATCACGCCCGAGGCGGGCGAGGTCCGCGACATCCTCGACCCGGCGACCGGCGAGGTCATCGGCCGGGCGCCCGTGCAGACGGTCGAGGACCTCGACCGCGCGGTCGCCACGGCCAGGGCCGCGCAGCAGGCCTGGGCGGCGCTGGGGCACGAGCGCCGCAGCGAGCTGCTGCTCGCGGCCGCCGACGCGATCGACGCGAACGCCGAGGCGCTCGCGCACCTGCTGTCGCGCGAGCAGGGCAAGCCGCTGAACGGCCCGAACGCGCGCTTCGAGGTCGGCGGGGCCTCCGGATGGATGCGCGCCGCCGCCGCGACGCCGCTCGAGACCGAGGTGGTCTTCGACGACGGGCAGACGCACGCCGAGCTCACCTACCGCCCCATCGGCGTCGTCGGCGCGATCGGCCCGTGGAACTGGCCGCAGATGATCACGGTCTGGCAGATCGCCCCGGCGCTGCGCATGGGCAACACGGTCGTCGTCAAGCCGTCGGAGTTCACGCCGCTCAGCGTGCTGGCGCTCGTGCACGTGGTCAACAGCGTGCTGCCCGAGGGCGTGCTCCAGGTCGTCAGCGGCGGCCGCGAGGTGGGCGCCGCGCTCTCCTCGCACCCCGAGGTCGGCAAGGTCATGTTCACGGGCTCGACCGCGACGGGCAAGGCGATCATCCGCAGCTCGGCCGACACCGTGAAGCGCCTCACGCTCGAGCTCGGCGGCAACGACGCCGGCATCGTGCTGCCCGACGTCGACCCGAAGGCCATCGCCGAGGGCCTCTTCTGGGGCGCGTTCATCAACAACGGGCAGACCTGCGCCGCGCTGAAGCGCCTCTACGTGCACGAGGACGTCTACGACGCCGTGTGCGACGCGCTCGTCGACGTCGCGCGCAGCATGCCGATGGGCGTCGGCCTCGACGAGCAGAACGTGCTCGGCCCGCTGCAGAACCGGCAGCAGTTCGACATCGTCGACCGCCTCGTCGAGTCGGCGAAGGCCTCGGGCGCCCGCGTGCTGCTCGGCGGCAACCCCGATCGCGAGCAGCCCGGCCACTTCTACCCGACGACGTTGGTCGCCGACATCCACGACGGCGCCCCGCTCGTCGACGAGGAGCAGTTCGGCCCGGCGCTGCCGATCATCCGGTACCGCGACCTCGACGAGGTGATCGAGAAGGCCAACGGGACCGACGTGGGCCTGGGCGCCTCGGTCTGGTCGTCCGACCGGGACCGGGCGCGCGCCGTCGCCGCGCGCATCGACGCCGGCACGGTGTGGATCAACTCGCACGGCGCGGTGCACCCGATGGTGCCGTTCGGCGGCGCGAAGCAGTCGGGCTACGGGCTCGAGTTCGGGGTCGAGGGCCTCAAGGCGCTCGGCGTGCCGCAGGTGATCAACGGCTGACGATCCGTCCGTTCCGACACGGCGGCCGCCCGGGATCCACCGGGCGGCCGCCGTCGTCGTTCGCCGTATCGTGGAGGCGAGCGCACCGACATCCGGGAGAGGCCAATGCCGAAGATCGTCGACCACGATGAGCGCCGTCTCTCGATCGTGCACGCGACGTGGCGGCTCATCGCCGCGAAGGGGTTCCGCGCGACGACGATGCGCGAGATCGCGAAGGCGTCGGGGGTCGCGAACGGCGGGCTGTTCCCCTACTTCCGCAACAAGGAGGAGTTGATCGGGGCGACGTTCGAGCACGTCTTCGAGGCGACCAACGAGCGCTTCGCCGCAGTGCGCGCCGACCTCGAGGGCCTCGCCGCGCTGCGCGCCCTCATGCTGCAGATCTTCCCGCTCGACGAGGAGCGGCTGCTCGAGGCGCGCATCGTCATCCCGTTCTGGGAGTACGCGGCCAACGAGCCCGAGCTGCTCGAGCTCCACGAGCGCACGATGCAGCAGTGGCGCGGCGAGATCGCAGACCACCTCGAGACGGCCAAGCGCCTCGGCGAGATCCGGGACGACGTGGATGTCGCGCGCGTGACCGACCTCTTCATGGCGCTGCTCGACGGCGTGCAGGTGGTCGCCGTGGTCTCGCCCGGCACATCGTCGCCCGAACGCCTCACGAGCCTGCTCGACGGCTACCTCGACCTGCTGCGCTGAACGCGGCGAGGGGCGGATGGCGCTCCTCGCGCCATCCGCCCCTGGTTCATCTCCGCGGATATACGATCCGGCGCACCGGTGATCCCTGCCGGGGACCGGCGCGCCGGATCGTATCTCCGCCGTGCTGGACGGGCGGGTGATCAGTGCCCGTGTGAGGAACCGCCGTAGGTCGGACCGTAGCCGTGATGCTCGTGCCCGTCGTGCCCGTGCCCGTGGTCGTGCGAGCCGTGCCCCGCGCCATCCGCGTGGCAGGCCATGCCCATCGACTCGGACGACGGCACGTTCAGCGTGGGGTTGCGGTCGAAGAAGCCGTACGGCTTGAGCGTGAACTTCGCGTAGTCGACCGGCATGACCGGCCAATCCTCGACGCGCGGGAAGTGCGTCGGGCCGAACGTGTGCCAGAGCACGAGGTCCTCGCCGTCGATCGAGCGGTCGGCCGCGGTGTAGCGCGGCAGGCCGTCGCCGCCGGGGTTCTGGTTCACGAGGTCGCCCGCGGGGTAGCGCTCGTCCTGCGCGTAGCGCGTGACCCAGAGGTGGTTGCGCGTGAAGCCGGCGCGTTTGGCGATGACCGACTCGGGGTCGGCCATGAGCGTCGGCAGCCCCTGCGCGAGCAGCTCGTAGGCGACGGGCTGGCCGAGCCGGTTCGTCTTCTCGGTGTTCACGATGTGCCATGCCCGGCCGACGCTGAGGTCGGCGTCGCGCACGCCCTCGGACTCGGTGCTGAGTCGGGTGCGGCGCTTCGTGAACGCGTTGCCGTACTCGTTGCCCTCGCCCATCGGCACGCGCACGGCGTCAACCTCGTCGACCGCGTTCGCGACGCCGTCGACCATCATGTCGAGGCGCGCGCTGAACAGGTGCTGGTGGTATGGGGCGCCCAGCCCGGGCGCGACCTGGCTGGCGTGGTCGCCCGCCTCGGGGTCGAACGCCGAGGTGAACAGCACGCCGGTGAGCTTCGCCTCGCACTCGATGGTGCCGTCGAGGTAGAGGTACCAGTAGAAGCCATAGTCGTAGTTGCCGACGGTCGTGAAGAAGCTGATCACGAGGCGGCGCTGGCGGCGCACCTCGTTCGAGCCCGTGTAGATGTCGGTGTGCTTCCAGAGGGTGCCGTAGTCCTCCTCGTGCATGCAGATCGCGTTCGGGATGACGCGGGGGTTGCCGAACTCGTCGGCGAGCGTCGCGTCGAAGTAGCGGATCTCGCCGAGGCAGTCGCAGCCGAGCACGAGCGAGTTGGCGTACCGGCCGAAGACGTACTCGCCGGTGTCGAAGTAGTTCTGCCAGAACCGCGCGGGCGACGGGTCGCCGTATGGCACGACCATCTCGGCGATCGAGGCGCGGTAGATGATGTCGCGCTCGGTGCCGCCCTGGTCGGCGTCGACGTAGCGGATGCGACGCAGCACGAGCCCTTCGCGCGCGTCGAACGCGATCGAGAACCGCCAGTTCGCCCACGACACGGCGTCGCCCTCGACCGTGAAGCTCGGCCCCTCGGGCTGGGTGATCGCGATGGGCTTGAGCGTGTCGAGCGGAGCGCCCTGCACCTCGGGGTCGTCGAAGTTGCCGCCCTCGGCGGGGATCTCGTACACCTTGTGGTCGACCAGCTTGAACATGCGGCCCTCGACCATGTCGACGTAGGCGCACAGGCCGTCGACCGGGTGCGCCCAGCAGTGGTCCTGCTCGTACTGCCGCATGAAGGCGAGCACGCGGATGACGCGGCGCCCGCGCTCGTCCTCGAAGCCGTACTGACCGGCCGACAGCGGCGCGAGCGCGACCTGGTCGTGCGTGATGCCGCGCTTGGCGAGCGCCGCGTGCCACTCCGTCTCTGCGCCGAGCAGGTCGGAGATGGCCTCGAACTCGACGTCGAGGATCGGGAGCTGGCCCTCGGCGCCGTCGATCTCGTCGGCGCGGAGCACGGCGCGGTCGGTGAGGGAGACGCGCGCGTCGTGCGCGGCGCCCGTGGCCTGGTCGAGCAGCAGGGCGCGGATGACGCGGGGCAGGTCGCCCCCGGCGAGCACGTCGGCCTTGTCGGGCTCGTCGACGCCGACGTAGACGAAGCGCGTGGTCTCGGCGACGAGTCCCGCGGCGGCGAGGATCTCGCGGGTCGCGACGATCTCGTCGGCGTCGAGGCCGCGGAGGGGATCGGCGGAGCCTGTCGCGGCAGCCGCGGCGGTCTGCGCGTGGTGCTCGTGGGAGTGGTGGGCCTGTTCGGCAGACATCGTCGTCATGCTGGATCCTTTTTTCTCTACGTTTGTTGAGTAATATAGCTCGCAATCACGAGACAGGGAAGTCCGGAGATGAGCGAACTCGCACACGGCGCGATGCTGGTCGGCGCACTGGGCGGTGCTGCCTGCGCGATCGGGGGCCGTCGCACGGCGCTCGACCTCGTGGCATCCGCCTGCATGCTCGCCGCGATGGTCGACATGGCGCTGATCCGGATGGTGCCGGAGCTCGGCTGGACGGCGGCCCTCGCCGGGTTCGGCATCGCGCTGGGCGCCCGCCTGCGGCCCACCCACGGCGCACACTCCGTGCGCTCGAGCGGTGCACGCCGGAGCGCGCTCCACCGAGCCCTCGCCTTCATCGTCGGGGCGTGGGGGCTCGCGGCCGCCGGCAGCGCGCCCGTCGCCGCGATCGAGGCCGGCGGCCACGTGCACCCCGATCCTGCCGGCGGCGGCCTCGCATTCGTCGCCGCGGCGATCGCGATGACCGCGTTCGGCGGATGGCTCGTCGCCGACGGGCTCCGCGCCGCCCGGCCCGCACGCGGCATCCGGCCCGAGCGCACCGTTCCCGGCGCGGCCCGCCACGCGGCCGAGGCGGCGAGCACGACCGTCATGCTCGCCGCCATGGCCGTTCCGGGCGTGCTCGCCGCGCTCGGCTAGCGTCGTCAGATCCCGCGGTGCGGCTCGTGGTCGAACGCGGCGGCTTCGGCCTCCTCGATGCCGTGGCCGATGCTGCGATACAGCTCGGGATCGCGGCGGCGCAGCACGAACGCCCAGATCACCCCGAGGATCCCGGGCACGATGAGCAGGGCCGGGAGCACGAAGGTGAGCGCCGACGGCTCGGCCTGGCCGAGCAGCACGTCGAAGTTCGCCACGATGAGACCGAACACCGTGAACAGCACGATCGCGGCGATGGCCGGCGCGACGACGGCCGCCCAGGTGCTCACGCCGCGTCGGTCGCGACGGAAGAAGCCGATCACGGCGATCGCGATGATACCCATGAGCAGCACGAGCCCCATGGCGCCGGTGTTGGTGAGCCAGGTGAACATCGTGAGCACCGGGTAGAGGAACTCGACGGGCGCGAAGTCGGCCTTGAGGCCGAGCCCCTCCCCCGCGATCACGAATGCGAGCGTCACGACGAGCGCGATGACGCTCTGGGCGACCGATCCGGCCCACGGTGCGCGCGATCCGGCCCGCACCGCGCCCAGTCCGCGATGCAGCACGCCCTCGCGGCCCAGCGAGTACAGGTAGCGCGCGACCGCGTTGTGGAACGACTGCAGCGCCGCGAAGAGGCTCGTCAGGAAGAGCACCTGCATGATGTCGCTGATGATGAGCGGGGCGTGCTCGCCCATGAACGCGAACATGAGGTCGGGTCCGGCGGTCGCCGACGCCTCGACGATCTGCGACGGGCCGATGCCGACCGTGAAGGCCCACGCGCTGAACGCATAGAAGACGCCGATGATCGCGACGGCCGAATAGGTGGCCCGGGCGACCGTGCGCTTCGGGTCCTTCGCCTCCTCGCCGTAGATGGCGGCCGACTCGAAGCCCATGAACGCGGCGATGCCGAATGCGAGCACCGCGCCGACACCGGGCACGAAGAGGTTCGACGGCTGCAGCGCTTCGGTGCTGAGCCCCTCGGGCGCCACCGCGAGTGCGACCAGGTCGAAGACGAGGACGGCGACGAACTCGAGCGCGACGAGCGCGCCGAGCACCTTCGCCGAGAGGTCGACGCGATTCACGCCGAGGATGCCGACGATCGCGATGCAGACGAGGATCCACAGCCACCAGGGCGTGACGATGCCGAGCTTGGCCTCGATGAACATCGACGTCTGGAACCCGAACAGGCCGTAGATGCCGATCTGCATGGCGTTGTAGGCGACGAGCGCGACGAGCGACGCGCCCACCCCGAACGGCCGGCCGAGGCCCTGCGCGATGTACGCGTAGAATGCGCCGGCGTTCGTGACGTACCGGCTCATCGCCGCGTAGCCGACGGCGAACACGGCGAGCGCGGCCGCCAGCAGGATGAACGACAGCGGCACGCCGATGACGCCGGTCACCGCGAAGGTCGTGGTCACGCCACCCGCGACGACGGTGAGCGGCGCCGAGGCCGCGATGATCATGAAGGTGACGGATGGCACGCCGAGGCGGCGATGACCGAGGTCACCGGTCGTCGTCGGCGGCGGCATCGTCGGCGCTGAGGTCATGGCAGGAGCCCTTCGTTGGGTCGGAGCGAAGCCGGGGCAGCCTCGCACGATGCCCGCCATCATCGTCTCGCACCTGCCCGGCCGGTTGTCCGAGCGCGAACGCCGCTTGTCCCCGGATGCACGTCGACCTGTCGCTTTTGTCCCTACAGGCGTAGAATTACCGGACTTGTGCCGGACGACGAGGTCCGGAGGAAGACCGAGGTCACGCCGTGCCCCACGTCACCGAGACATCCGCCGCCCCCGCCCCGACCGCGCCGCTCGACTTCACCCAGTTCAGCGCGGTCGTGTCGCAGTCCTTCGTGCCGCTGCGCGTGGAGTCCGATCGCCCTGAGCCGTTCCGCGGCGAGGTCCGCACCGCGGCATCCGACGACGTCCACCTCTCGGTCGTGACCGCCGACGCCCATGTCATCCAGCGCACGCGCGCACTCGTCGCCCGCAAGGAGCAGCGGTACTTCAAGCTCGGGCTGCAGCTCTCGGGCACGGGCCTGCTCATCCAGGACGGACGCGAGGCGGTCGTGCGCCCCGGCGACCTGGCCATCTACGACACGAACACGCCGTACTCGCTCGTGTTCGAGGAGCGCTTCAGCACGGCCGTGCTCATGGTGCCGCACCGCCTCATCGAGCTGCCGACCGAGGCGGTACGCAGCATGACCGCCACCACGCTGACCGGCGAGCACGGCCTCGCGCGCGTGGTCTCGGGATTCCTCGGCGGCCTCGCCGGGCAGCTCGACGAGCTCGACGGCCCGGTGGGCGCGCGGCTCGCGCGGAACGCGGTCGACCTCGTCACGACCATGTACGCGCAGCAGCTCGACCTCGCGCGTGACGCCGACAAGCCGCACCGTCCGATGCTGCGGCGGGTGCAGGCCTACATCGACGAGCACCTGCCGCTGCCCGATCTGAACCCCTCGACGATCGCGGCCGCGCACTTCATCTCGACGCGGCACCTGCACGCGATCTTCCACGAGGAGGGCCTCACGGTCTCGAGCTGGATCCGGGCGCGCCGACTGGACCGCTGCCGGCGGGAGCTGGTCGACCCGCTCGCCGCGCACCGGCCCGTGAGCGAGGTGGCCGGCCGTTGGGGCTTCCCGGATGCCGCGCACTTCAGCCGCGCGTTCCGCGCCGAGTTCGGCGAGCCGCCGTCGGCGGTGCGTGCGCGGGCGATCGCGGGCTGACGCCGCCGGTATACTCGTCGCGTCCAGGCGCCCTCCTCCGAGGCGGCGCCGGCGCTCGAAAAATGGGCGCGAAGCGTCGCCGATGCCGGCGTCGGCCGCGAGACACATACGGAACCCCGCCATCCGTCACGTCTCGAAAGGCTTCGCCATGCCCACCGTCTCCGCGCACGTCGCGCGCACCCTCGCCACCCACGTCGACCACGTCTTCGGCGTCATGGGCAACGGCAACGCCTACTTCCTCGACGCGCTCGAGCGCGAGACCGGCGCGACCTTCACCGCCGTGCGCCACGAGGCGGGCGGCGTCGTCGCGGCCGACGCGCACTTCCGCGCCTCGAACCGACTCGCCGCGGCGACCGCGACGTACGGCGCCGGGTTCACCAATACGCTGACCGCGCTCGCGGAGGCCGTGCAGGCGCGCGTGCCGCTCGTGCTCGTCGTCGGCGACGAGCCGACGTCGGGCCCGCGGCCCTGGGACGTCGACCAGATCGCGCTCGCGTCGGCCGTCGGGGCCCGCACCTATACCGTCGGGCGAGCGGATGCCGCGGCCACCACGGTCATCGCCGTCGAGCACGCCCTGACCTACCGCGTGCCGACGGTGCTCGCGATCCCCTACGACGTCGCCGCGCTCGAGGCGGGCGAGGTGCCGCCGGCGCCGGAGCCGCGCGTGCCCGCGCCGCTCGCGCCGCGCGGGGCGTTCGCGGCGCGCGCCGTCGCCGACCTCGCGCAGCGGCTGGCGGGCGCCCGGCGCCCGCTGCTCCTCGCCGGCCGCGGCGCGTGGCTCGCGGGCGCCGGCGACGCGCTCGGCGCCCTCGCCGACGCGACCGGAGCGATCACCGCGACGACGGCGCTCGGCCGCGGCGTCTTCCCCGACGCGCGGTACGACCTCGGCGTGACCGGCGGCTTCGGCGCCGAGGGTGCGATGGAGCTCATCCGCGAGGCCGACGTCGCGGTCGTGTTCGGCGCGTCGCTCAACCAGTTCACGATGCGCTTCGGCGAGCTGTTCGCACCGGGCACGAACGTCGCGCAGGTCGACGTGGGGCCGGCGGCGACGCACCCGAACGTCGGCGCCTTCATCCAGGCCGACGCGGCGGTCGTGGCGCGCGCGCTGGTCGACGAGCTCGCGGCGCTCGGCGCGTCAGGCTCCGGATGGCGCGACTCGGTCGCTCTCGCTCCGCTGCTGGCGCACGACGCCGGCGTCGGCGTCATCGAGGCCGACGGACGCCTCGACCCGCGCACCGTCGCCGCGCGCCTCGGCGAACTGCTGCCCGAGGACCGCGTGGTCGTCTCCGACGGCGGGCACTTCATCGGCTGGGCGAACATGCACTGGCCGGTCGCGTCGCCCGACCGCATGATGATGATCGGCACGGCGTTCCAGTCGATCGGCCTCGGGTTCCCGAGCGTCGCGGGCGCGGCCGCCGCGAAGCCCGAGGCCACCATCGTGCTGACCACCGGCGACGGCGGGGGCCTCATGGCGATCGCCGACCTCGAGACCGCCGTCCGCACCGCTGGCGGGCGGGGCATCGCCGTGGTCTGGAACGACGCCGCCTACGGCGCCGAGATCCACCTCTACGGACGCAGGGGCCTCGCCGAGCCACCGATGCGCATCCCCGAGACCGACTTCGCCGCGCTCGCGACGGCCGTCGGCGCCGAGGGCGTCGTCGTGCGGGAGCTCGCCGACCTCGAACGGCTCGCCGCGTGGGCGGCCGATCCGGTCGACCAGCGCCGATTCCTGCTGCTCGACTGCCGCATCTCCGACACGGTCACCGCGCCCTACCAGGAGGAGATCCTGCGCGTGAACTCGGCGCCGCGCGACTGAGGACCTCGCTCGCCATCGACCGAGCAGGGTCGCAACCGCCGTACCGAGATCCGCGCGCAGAAACGACCGCTCACCGTGCGATCCGTTCGCGGCACCGCCAACTTGCGTTTCACCGCGCGGGTCTTCCGTACCTCACCGTCTGCGTGGAGCCGGCGTTCGCCGCGGATCACCGAACGAACGTTGAGCGACCGGCTATCGGGCGAGGACGTAGCCGACCAGGCCGGCAACGAAAACGAAGGACAGCAGTAGGCCGAACAGGCCGACCGCCCGCAGCAGCCCGTTCGAGAGCATGACCCCCCGGCCCTGCCCAAGCACGCGGTGCTGGATCGCATCGAGCACGTCGTTTACCCGGCCGGGGGCAACTACGAGCAGGACTGAGACAACGAGATCGAAGACGGTGATCAGTGCGAAGAGGATCATCGCTTCGTCAGGCTATTACGGAAGCTCGGCTTCAAAGTCGCTGCAAGGAAAGCCCGGTCTGCGATCGAATGCACGTCGACGGACGGGTGGCGCGTGCGGCGCCGGCGGACCGGCTATTGGGCTTGCAGCATCGCAGTCGCCAATGATCGAACGTAGGGGTCGCCAGCGAGCGTGAGGCCTCCGGATCCGCCATGGTCGTCGATACTTAGTTCCTGTACTGCTTCCCGATTGACGAATGGACCTCGGTTGACGCTCCGGCGACCCACAGCCCACACGGCTTCGATCGTGGCGCTCTGCTTCATCGGCGCCGCGGCCGCTCAGGTGGTCCTCGCCCTACTCGGGTTGCTTCTTCTTCACGATGACGATGTGCCCTGGCTGTGGGTTGTGCCTTTGGTCGTTGGCGGCGTGATGCTGGGGTTGTGGATTTCCGGCGTCATGTTTGAACGCGCGGTGAAGCGCGAGACAGCGGCGGGCTATACAACCCTGCGCTTGGGCCGCCGCAATCTCGACGAGATCGATCCTCAGACCGGTGCAGTGCTGCGTCACGCCGGTGAGCATCGAATCCCGCGACAGGTTCGGCGACGTCGGCTCGAACGCGTCAGACGCGGAGAATTGATCTAGCCGACTGGAGATCCGACGTTGTTGCTGGGGCCTGCGCTGGCGCGCCGATCTGACTTCGATCATCAGGTGCTCACGTGAAGGATCCTCAAAGGCGACGGCACGGGCATGTACATCGCGGCGCTTGGAATGTACAATCGCGGTATGTCCAGTGTCAGCGTCGCAGACGCCCGCAGCCACCTGTCGGACGTGATCGCCCGTTCCCAGCATGAAGCGGTCTTCATCGAACGGCGCGGCCAGCGCGCCGCGGTCGTGGTGAGCCCAGAGCGATACGAGCGCATGCTCGAGGCGCTCGAAGACGCCGAGGACGCAGCCGCCTTCGATGAAGCGATGGCCGAAGAAGGCGAGAACATCCCCTGGGACCAGGTCAAGAAGGACCTGGGCTGGGAGTGAGCTACCGGATCGAACTCCGACCCGCCGCCATCCGAGCGCTCAAGCGCATCGACCACAAGGACCGCGATCGCATCCGCGGTGCGATCGCGCTGCTCGGCCAAGATCCGCGCCCGCCTGGAGCGAAGGCGCTCCAAGGCCGAGACGGCCTCAGGGTGCGCGTGGGCAACTACCGCATCATCTACACCGTCCACGACGACGTGCTGTTGGTCGTGGTCGTCACCCTCGGGCACCGCCGCGACGTCTACGACCGCTGAGCCGCCGCATCGTCCCACTGAGCGATCGTGCGTGGCTTCACACTTCGGCCCATAGCGCGTTTCCGTCATCTTGAGCACGCCGACCGGGCTCGAGTTCTGGGACGATCGTGGCGCGAGTCGGCCTGCTGCCTTCGTGCCATGGCGGATGGTCATGGGGTATCAGCGGGCCGGGGCCGGCCAGCACCGTCGGCGGTCTACGAGTTCGCGTTCGTCGTGGCGAACGTGCGAGAACCGCCCGGCGCTACGTCTCCCACATGAAGTGGCGCTCCGACTGCTCGGCCTCGTGATCGGGACCGAGCGGGATGCCGGTGCGGTCGCGCAGGAGGAGCGTCGCGATGAAGGCGATCACCATGACACCGGCGATGTAGAACGCCACCGAGGTCGCGGTGCCGGTCGACGCCACGAGCCAGGCCGCGATCGTGGGCGCGAATGCGCCGCCGAGGATGGCGCCGATCGCGTACGTGATCGAGACGCCCGAGTAGCGGATCGAGGCCGGAAACAGCTCGGTGAAGTACGCGGCCTGCTGGCCGTACGTGAAGCCGTTGCCGATCGCGAACAGCGAGACACCGAGGAAGAGCAGCCAGGGGTTGCCTGTGTCGGTCAGCGGGAAGAGCAGGAACACGGTCGCGAGGAACGCGATCCAGCCGATGATGTACGTGTTCTTCCGGCCGATGCGGTCGGAGACGGCGCCCGCCGCGAAGGTGGTGATGAGCCAGACGATCGACGCGCCCGCGACGGCGAGCAGCACGGGGGTGCGCTCCATGCCGACCAGACCACCGTCCTCGACGGGCATGGTCGCGTAATTCTGCAGGTACCCGCCCGTGGTCATGTAGCCGGCGGCGTTGTTGCCGGCGAAGGTGAGCGCCGCGAGCAGGACCAGCAGCCAGTGCTTGCGGAAGAGCGTCAGGATCGGGGTCTTCGCCTTCTCCTTCTTGGCGGCGAGCTCCTGGAAGACCGGGCTCTCGTCGACCGCTCGCCGCACGACGATTCCGACGATGATGAGCACGAAGCTCAGCAGGAACGGGATGCGCCAGCCCCACTCGAGGAACGCATCGCCGGGCGAGATGACGCCGGTCATGAGCGCGAGTACGCCCGAGGCGAGGAGGAGCCCGATCGGCACGCCGATCTGCGGGAACGCGCCGAAGCGGCCGCGCTTGCCATCGGGCGAGTGCTCGACGGCCATGAGCACGGCGCCGCCCCACTCGCCGCCGGTCGACAGGCCCTGGAGGATGCGGAGGAGGATCAGGAGCATGGGCGCGGCCATGCCGATCTGCTCGTAGGTGGGAAGCACGCCGATCAGCGTGGTCGCCGCGCCCATCAGGATCAGCGTGATCACGAGCATCGCCTTGCGGCCGATCCGGTCGCCGAAGTGCCCGGCGAGGAAGGCGCCCAGCGGCCGGAACAGGAAGCTGATGCCCACGGTCGCGAACGCGAGGATGGTCGCGAACTGCGGCCCGGCCGGCGCGAAGAACAGCGCGCCGAACACGAGGCCCGCGGCGCTGGCGTAGAGGAAGAAGTCGTACCACTCGATGGTCGTGCCGATCACGGTGGCGAAGGCGACGCGGCGCAGCTCGTGCGGTCGCGTCGTGGCGTGGAACTCGGTTCCGGATGTCGCGGTCATGGCGGGATTCGACTCCTCTGTCGGTCCGCGGATGGGTGGATGCCGCCCCGTGGGGCAGGTTCGGAGAGTATCGTATATGATTTCAGATACCAAATGTGATCAGGATTTCCCATAGGATCACCCCAGACCTCGACGACGGAGTGGAGAGACATGCTCGACCCAGCACGGATCGCGGAGATCGCCGACGAGTTGACCGCAGCCGATCGCGACCGCACGACCGTCCCGCTCCTCACCGCCCGCAACCCCGGCATGACCGTCGACGATGCCTACGCGGTGCAGCGGCTCTGGGCCGAGCGCGCGGTCGAGGGCGGCCGCCGCCTCGTCGGCCGGAAGATCGGGCTGACCTCGAAGGTCATGCAGGTCGCCACCGGCATCACCGAGCCCGACTACGGCGTGATCCTCGACGACATGGTCTACGAGAGCGGGTCGGTCGTCGAGTTCGACCGGTTCTCGAACGTGCGGATCGAGGTCGAGCTCGCCTTCGTGCTCGCGAAGCCGCTCCAGGGCCCCGGCACGACGATCTTCGACGTGCTCGACGCGACGGCCTACGTCGTGCCGGCGCTCGAGATCCTGAACTCGCACATCGAGTTGCAGGGCCGCACGATCGTCGACACGATCTCCGACAACGCGGCGATGGGCGCCATGGTCGTCGGCGGCACGCCCGTGAAACCCGACGCGGTCGACCTCCGCTGGGTCTCCGCGCTGCTCTACCGCAACGAGACCATCGAGGAGTCGGGCGTCGCCGGCGCCGTGCTCGGACACCCCGCCATGGGCGTCGCCTGGCTCGCCGACAAGCTCGCCCAGCACGACCAGTCGCTCGAGGCCGGCGAGATCATCCTCGCCGGTTCGTTCACGCGCCCCATGTGGGTCGAGCGCGGCGACACCGTCCACGCCGAGTACGGACCCCTGGGAGCGATCACGTGCCGATTCGCGTGAACCTGCCCGAGTCCTTCGCCGCGCGCCTCACCGCCGCCGACCGCCCCCAGGTGGGCCTCTGGGTGTGCTCGGGCAGCCCGATCATGGCCGAGATCACCGCCGGCAGCGGCGTCGACTGGGTGCTCATCGACGCCGAGCACTCCCCAAACGGGCTCGAGTCGATCCTCGCGCAGCTCTACGCGGTATCGGCCTACCCGGTTGCGCCCGTGGTGCGCGTGCCGATCGGCGACACGGTGATCATCAAGCAGGTGCTCGACCTCGGCGCGCAGAACCTGCTCGTGCCCATGGTCGACTCGGCGGCGCACGCGACCGAGCTCGTGCGCGCCATCCGGTACCCGTCAGGCGGCGTGCGCGGCGTCGGCGCGTCGCTCGCTCGCTCGTCGCGCTGGAACCGCGTGCCCGGGTACCTGGGGGCGGCGTCCTCGACCATCAGCCTCACGGTGCAGGTCGAGTCGGCTGCCGCGGTCGCGGCCGTCGATGAGATCCTGGCGGTCGACGGCGTCGACGCCATCTTCGTCGGGCCCGCCGACCTGGCCGCGTCGATGGGACGGCTCGGCGAGCCATCCCACCCCGATGTGGTCGAGGCCGTGCTCACGGCCCTGCGCGCGGCGGCCCGGGCCGGCAAGCCTGCGGGCGTCAACGCGTTCGTGCCCGAGGAGGCCGAGCGGTACCTCGCGGAGGGCGCGTCGTTCGTCGCGGTGGGCGCCGACGTCGCGATCCTGGCGCGGGCGTCCGAGGCGCTGGCCGACCGGTTCATCGGCGAGACCGGCCCGACGGATGGCGCGCCCCGCGCCTCCTACTGACGACCCCTTGCACCACCGGGCCAGATCGTATACGATTTCAGATACGAAGAGACGAGGACGCTCCATGGCCATCGACGGCATCGCCACGCCCGGCAAGATCATCGCCGTGCACCTCAATTACCCGTCGCGCGCCGCGCAGCGGGGCCGCACCCCGGCCGCTCCCAGCTACTTCTTCAAACCCGCCAGCTCCCTCGCGGCGACCGGCGGCACGCTCGAGCGCCCGGCCGGCACCGAGCTGCTCGCGTTCGAGGGCGAGATCGCGATCGTCATCGGCCAACCCGGCCGCCGCATCGCACCCTCCGACGCGTGGTCGCACGTGGCCGCGGTCACGGCCGCGAACGACTTCGGCCTGTACGACCTGCGCGCCGCCGACAAGGGCTCGAACGTGCGCTCCAAGGGCGGCGACGGCTTCACGCCGATCGGCCCCGCGCTCATCCCCGCGGCCGACGTCGCGCCCGACGCGCTGCGCGTGCGCACCTGGGTCAACGGCGAGCTCGTGCAGGACGACACGAGCGACACCCTGCTCTTCCCCTTCGCGCAGCTCATCGCCGACCTCTCGCAGCTCATGACGCTCGAGACCGGCGACGTCATCCTCACGGGCACGCCCGCCGGCTCGTCGGTCGTCGTCCCCGGCGACGTCGTCGAGGTCGAGGTCGATGCGCCGGACGCCGCGGGCTCCCCCAGCTCCGGCCGCCTGATCACGCGCATCGCCGAGGGCTCCACGCCGTTCGGCGACCACGGCACGACGCCGGCGGTCGACGACCTGCAGCGCGTCGAGGCGTGGGGCTCCGAGGAGGAGCTCGCGGCCGCGGTGGCGGCGGGGCGTGCGACACCGGCGAGCGTCGCCGACGCCGGGTCTCGAGACGGCGCTGACGCGCCTCCCGGACCCTCGCACGGCTTCGAGCTGAGCGACGACCTCCGCGAGCGACTCGGGCGCGTCGGCGTCGCGACCCTCTCGGTCGCGCTCCGCAAGCGCGGCTACCACGACGTGGTCATCGAGGGCGTGCACGCGCTCCGCCCCGGCCAGCGCCTCGTCGGCCGCGCGAGGACCCTGCGCTTCATCCCGTTCCGCCCCGACCTGTTCGCCTCGCACGGCGGCGGTTTCAACGCGCAGAAGCGCGCGTTCGACGCCGTCGAACCCGGTGAGGTGCTCGTCGTCGAAGCCCGCGGCGAGCGCCGCACGGGCACGGTCGGCGACGTGCTCGCCCTGCGCGCGAAGTTCCGCGGGGCGGCCGGCGTCGTGACCGACGGCGGCGTCCGCGACGCCGACGCCGTCGGCGAGATCGGGCTTCCCGTCTTCTCGCAGGGGCCGCACCCCGCGGTGCTCGGCCGGCGCCACGTGCCGTGGGAGACCGACGTGACCATCGCCTGCGGCGGCGCCGCCGTGCAGCCCGGCGACGTCATCGTGGGCGACGGCGACGGCGTCATCGTGATCCCGCCGGCTCTCGTCGAGGAGGTCCTCGCCGAGACCGAGGCGCAGGAGCGCGAGGATGCCTGGATCGCCGAGCAGGTCGCGCTCGGCGAGTCGGTCGACGGCCTCTTCCCCATGAACGCCGAGTGGCGCGCCCGCTACGAGCGTGAGGAGGGGCGATGAGCACCGAGAGCAAGTCGCAGCGGGCGTACCGGTTCCTCCGCGAGCGCATCGACGACGGACGGTACGTGCCGGGCTACCGGCTCGTGCTCGCCCAGATCGCGTCCGAGCTCGACGTGTCGGTCGTGCCCGTGCGCGAGGCCATCCGACGGCTCGAGGCCGAGGGGCTGGTGACGTTCGAGCGCAACGTGGGCGCGCAGGTCGCGCTGCAGAAGGAGGCCGAGTACCTGCACACCATGCAGACCCTCGCCCTCGTGGAGGGCTTCGCGACGAGCCTCTCGGCGCCGTACCTCACCCCCGAGCACCTCGCGCGAGCCCGTGAGGTCAACGAGCGGATGCGACGGACCCTCGACGACTTCGACCCGCACCGCTTCACGGAGCTGAACCTCGAGTTCCACGCGGTGCTGTTCGAGGAGTGCCCCAACCCGCACGTGCTCGACCTCGTGCACCGGGGCTGGAACCGCATGCGCGTGCTCCGCGACTCCTCGTTCAGCTTCGTCCCCGGGCGCGCACGCGACTCCGTCGCCGAGCACGCCCGAATCATCGAACTGATCGAGCAGGGCGCCGCCCCGCTCGAGATCGAGCTCGCCGCGCGCGAGCACCGCACCGCGACGCTCGACGCGGTGCTGGCCTACCAGTCGGCGCAGAAGCCGGCTGCCACCGAGACCGCCGGCACGCCCGTCGGCGTCGAAGCCTGAGAAGGACCACGCATGACCCAGCACATCCCCGAGGGCCTGCCCGACCGCATCCGCCACTACATCGACGGCGAGTTCGTCGACTCGGTCGGGGGCGAGACGTTCGACGTGCTCGACCCGGTGTCGAACGAGACGTACGTCCAAGCCGCGGCGGGCCAGAAGGCCGACATCGACCGCGCGGTCGAGGCCGCCTCGCGCGCATTCCGAGAGGGCCCGTGGCCCCGGATGCTGCCGCGCGAGCGTTCGCGAGTGCTGCACCGCATCGCCGACATCGTCGAGTCGCGCGATGCGCAGCTCGCCGAGCTCGAGTCGTTCGACTCGGGCCTGCCGATCACGCAGGCGCTCGGGCAGGCGCGTCGCGCCGCCGAGAACTTCCGGTTCTTCGCCGACCTGATCGTGGCGCAGGCCGACGACACCTACAAGGTGCCCGGCCGCCAGATCAACTACGTGAACCGCAAGCCGATCGGCGTCGCGGGCCTCATCACGCCGTGGAACACGCCGTTCATGCTCGAGTCGTGGAAGCTCGGCCCCGCGCTCGCCACGGGCAACACGGTCGTGCTGAAGCCCGCCGAGTTCACGCCGCTGTCGGCGTCGCTGTGGGCCGGCATCTTCGAGGAGGCCGGCCTGCCGAAGGGCGTCTTCAATCTCGTGAACGGGCTCGGCGAGGAGGCGGGCGATGCGCTGGTGAAGCACCCCGACGTGCCGCTCATCTCCTTCACGGGTGAGAGCCGCACAGGCCAGGTCATCTTCGGCAACGCCGCACCGTTCCTCAAGGGCCTGTCGATGGAGCTCGGCGGCAAGAGCCCGGCCGTGGTGTTCGCCGACGCCGACCTCGACGCGGCCGTCGACGCCACGATCTTCGGGGTGTTCTCGCTGAACGGCGAGCGGTGCACGGCCGGCAGCCGCATCCTCGTCGAGCGAGCCATCTACGACGAGTTCGTCGAGAAGTATGCCGCGCAGGCCAAGCGCGTGGTCGTCGGCGACCCGCACGACCCGAAGACCGAGGTCGGCGCGCTCGTGCATCCCGAGCACTACGAGAAGGTCATGAGCTACGTCGAGATCGGCAAGACCGAGGGTCGTCTCGTCGCCGGCGGCGGGCGCCCCGATGGCTTCCCCACGGGCAACTACGTCGCGCCGACGGTGTTCGCGGATGTGCCGAAGGACGCACGGATCTTCCAGGAGGAGATCTTCGGTCCGGTCGTGGCGATCACGCCGTTCGATTCCGACGAGGAGGCGCTCGAGCTCGCGAACGGCGTGAAGTACGGCCTCGCCGCCTACATCTGGACGAATGATCTCAAGCGCGCGCACAACTTCTCGCAGGCGGTCGAGGCCGGCATGGTCTGGCTGAACTCGAACAACGTGCGCGACCTGCGGACCCCGTTCGGCGGCGTCAAGGCCTCCGGCCTCGGCCACGAGGGCGGCTACCGCTCGATCGACTTCTACACCGACCAGCAGGCGGTGCACATCACGCTCGGCGCCGTGCACAACCCGACGTTCGGCAAGCAGGACCACCACGACGAGACCGACCTCGACGACCCGGACCCGCGCTGACGCGCCATCCGCTTCACCATCGCATCGAAGGCAAGGACGCTGACATGACCAACCGCGACGACAAGACCCTCACCTCATCGGGCTTCTACGTCTCCCAGGAGGCCCCGATCCGCACGGACGACCCGATCCCGACGCCCACCGCGCCGGCTCCCGACATCCTGCGCTGCGCGTACATGGAACTCGTGGTCACCGACCTCGAAGCGAGCCGCAACTTCTACGTCGACGTGCTCGACCTCACGGTCACCGAGGAGGACGAGGACACCGTCTACCTGCGCTCGCTCGAGGAGTTCATCCACCACAACCTCGTGCTCCGGAAGGGCCCGGTCGCGGCGGTCGCCGCATTCTCGTACCGGGTGCGCACCCCCGAGGACCTCGACAAGGCCGTCGCCTTCTACACCGAGCTCGGCTGCCGCGTCGAGCGTCGCGCCGAGGGCTTCACCAAGGGCATCGGCGACTCGGTCCGCGTCGAGGATCCGCTGGGATTCCCGTACGAGTTCTTCCACGACGTCGAGCACGTCGAGCGGCTCGCGTGGCGCTACGACCTGTACACGCCGGGCGCGCTCGTGCGCCTCGACCACTTCAACCAGGTCACGCCCGACGTGCCCCGCGCCGTGGCGTTCATGCAGGACCTCGGCTTCCGCGTGACGGAAGACATCCAGGACGACGAGGGCACGGTCTACGCGGCATGGATGCGCCGCAAGCCGACCGTGCACGACACCGCCATGACCGGCGGCGACGGACCGCGCATGCACCACGTCGCGTTCTCGACGCACGAGAAGCACAACATCCTGGCGATCTGCGACAAGCTCGGCGCGCTCCGGATGTCGGACCGGATCGAGCGCGGACCGGGCCGTCACGGCGTCTCGAACGCGTTCTACCTCTACCTGCGCGACCCCGACGGGCACCGGGTCGAGATCTACACGCAGGACTACTACACGGGCGACCCCGACAACCCCGTGGTCACGTGGGACGTGCACGACAACCAGCGCCGCGACTGGTGGGGCAACCCCGTGGTGCCGTCGTGGTACACCGAAGCCTCGCTCGTGCTCGACCTCGACGGCAACCCCAAGGAGGTCGTCGCCAGGACCGAGGCGAGCGAGATGGCCGTGACCATCGGCGCCGACGGGTTCTCGTACACCCGCCACGACGAGGGCGAGTCGTCGATGCCCGAGTGGAAGCAGGGCGAGTACAAGCTCGGCAACCAGCTCTGAATCGGGGCGGGACCATCGGGCACCGCTCGACCGGCGCGGGCTTCTGCGCGCTCGCAACCCGACCCGTTCGAGCGATGTAGCGTAGCGCACCGCGGCACTCCGGCGGAATGGCTAGACAATCTAACTACATTGTGGTCTTGTTGTTCCTGTGATCGCGGACAAGGGAACGACCGCTCAGCGGGCGATCACGACTGGGGGGAAGACCCCGGGGGGCCGAGGCCCCCCGGGTCTCCGCACAGGCGCCGTCGGCTACAGTTGCACCAATGGACAGCACGGACGGCGTGATCGGCATCGCCGGCGGCCGCGAACTCATCGACTTCGAGCGCCTGCTCGACCGCATGAGCCAGCGCTACCCCGGGATCCCGCGGGCCGAGATCCATGCGGCCGCGATGATCGAGCACGATGCCATCACGGGCGGCGAGCTCTACGCCGTCCCCGTCGAACTCGAGCAGGGTCTCAGTGAGGCGCTCGAGACGTACGGCGGAGCCGAATCCGCACCCACCACCGCAGCCTGAACCGGCCCTCGGCCGGGCCTCGACGACGCGCCGAGCGCGACGGGACCGCGAGGTCTCCCGTCATCACCCTGGAAGCACCGCGACCAGCGGTGTCATCGCCGACAGAAAGGCACTTCCGTGAACACCCTGCTCATCATCGTCGCCATCATCGCCGTCATCCTGCTCTTCACCGGCGGCTTCGTGCAGTCCCTGAACTTCCTGCTCTGGGTCGGCATCGTCCTGCTCGTCCTGGCGGTCATCGTCTGGCTCGTCAGGATGCTGACCGGCAACCGAAGCGCCTGAGCGCCTGAACCACGCCGCGCGGTCCGTCGCAAGGGGGCGACGGCCCGCACGGCCGGGTCAGTCGGCCTCGGCCAGCTCGACCGCCTCGATCATTCCCGCGAGGAAGCGCGCAACGGCGCGCAGCTCATCGGGATCGAGCGAGTCCGCGACGTCGATCATCGCGTGGTGCATGCGGCCCAGCGTCTGGCGCACCTCGTGGTCGCTCCCGGTCGTGCTCACGACGACGAGCGAACGGCGGTCGGTCGGGTGCGGCATGCGCGCGAGGTGCCCGCTGCGCTCCAGCCGGTCGATCAGCACGGTCGTCGAGGCCGTCGAGATGCCGATGCGCTTCGCGAGCGCGCCCGGCGTCAGCAGCTCGCCCTCGCGCTCGGCCTTGAGGACGTAGCGGAGCGCGAGCAGGTCGGTCTCGCCCATGCCCATCGAGTCGCGGGTGCGACGGCGCATCTCCTGGTCGGCGGCGCGGTAGCGGCGGAGCAGGTTCAGCACGTCCACGCTGCCGATGCGCGTGGCATCGGGTGCATACCAGTAGCCGCTCGATTCGAAGCCGGTGGAGGAACTCAGCACCCTGACACCCTAATCGGCGTTCCGGCTCATGCGAGAAACGCGATCGCCGCGTCCTTGAACGGCCGCGCCGTCAGGGTCGACAGGTGATCGCGGCCCGGGATGGTGACGAGGTCGCTCCCCCAGTCGAGGGCGAGCTCCTGCACGCCCCTCGGCACCGGGTCGTTCTCGCCCGCGACGAACAGCACGGGGATGCTGCCCGGAATCGCGAGCGGCGCGCCCTGCACGCCCTCGATGCACGCGAGCAGCGCGTCGCGGTCGGCCCCGGAACGGAGCGCCGGTCCGAGCACCTCCGCGATGAGCGGGTTCGACGGGGGCACGTCGTCGACGAGGTACGCCCTCGCCTCGTCGAGGCTCCACGTCGCGAACAGCTCGGAGGGGCCCGCGCCGCCGACCACGACCCGCCGGACCCGGTCGGGCGCGAGCTCGCACAGCGCCGACACGACGCGGTTGCCCATCGAGTAGCCGACGACGTCGGCGATCGGCACGCCCGCCGAATCGAGCACCGAGGCCAGGTCGGCGCCGAGCCGGTCGGGTGCGTAGGCGTCGCCGTCGGTGGGCTTGTCGCTCGCGCCGTGGCCGCGGAGGTCGACCGTGACGACCGCGCGTCCCGCGTCGAGCAGCGCGCGCACCCACCCTGTGCCCTCCCATGTGACGACGGAGTCGGATGCGAACCCGTGCACGAGCAGCACCGGTGGGAGGCCGTCACCGACCGCGACCTCGCCGTGGACGCGGTAGGCGATGAGGGCGCCGTCGGGCGCCTCGGCGTGCAGCACGGGCGCGGACGACGCCGCAGGCATCACGCCCGGGCTCCGGGCTCGTCGCGTCCCGCCGCCTCGTCGCCGCCTTCTGGCGCCTCCACGACCTCGGCGGTCGGGAGCGCCCCGGACTCCATGATCGCCGCTCCCGCATGGCCCAGCTCGGCGAGGGCCGCCTCGGAGGTCTCGGCGGCGACGCCCGCGATCAGGTCCTGCAGCACGCGGACGTGCTGGCCGTGCTCGAGCGCGTCGAGCGCGCTCGCGCGCACGCAGTGGTCGGTGGCGATGCCCACGACGTCGACATCGGTGATGCCGTGCTGCGCGAGCAGGTCGCCGACCGTCGCACCCGCGTCATCCGTGCCCTCGAAGATCGAGTACGCCGGCACGCCCTGGCCCTTCCGGATGTGCGCGTGGACGCGCGAGGTGTCGAGCGCCGGGTGGTACTCGGCCCCCGGCGAGCCGGCCGTGCAGTGCTCGGGCCACGTCGTGACGAAGTCGGGAGCACCATCCGTCGCGATGTGCCCGCCGTTGTCGTCGTCGGGGTTGTGCCAGTCGCGGGAGGCCACGACGAGGTCGTAGCCCTCGCCGTGCTCGGCCAGGTACTCGGTGATGCGAGCGGCCACCGCGGCGCCGCCCTCGACGCCGAGCGCACCGCCCTCGGTGAAGTCGTTCTGCACGTCGATGATGAACAGGGCCCGACTCATGATCGGCTCCTTCGCTCCTCGGGTCCCGGCGGTTCGGTCCGCCGTCCGTTCCATTCTGTCGCGGATCGGGGCGGTCCGGGCGGGCCCTCGGTCACCCGGTGGATCAGCCGTCGGCGAGCTCGTCGCCGCACCGGTAGAACCCGGTGGCGAGCGTGTCGATGGCCTGCTTGGCCGCATCCGTGACCTCGCCGAGCGCGTAGATGGCGAAGGTGAGCGTCGTGCCGTCCTGGGCGCGGATGATCCCAGCGAGGGTGTACCCGGTGGTGATCCAGCCGGTCTTGGCGAGCACGGCGCCGTCCGCGACCGCGTTGTCGCCGGCGAACCGGTCGGCGTACGACAGCGAGCCCTTCTGCCCGGAGACCGGCAGCCCGTCGAGGATGACGCCGAGATGGCCCTCACGGGCATCGACCTTCGCGAACAGCCGCGTGAGGTAGGCCGGCGGTACGGCGTTGTCGGGCGAGAGCCCCGAGCCGTCGACCACGCGGATGCCGCCCCGCGCGACGCCGTACGTCGCGAGCGCCTGCCGGACCGCCGGGTCGATCGCGGCGAAGGTGTTCCCGGTCCCGGACTCGATCGCGACGAGCCGGGCGAGCATCTCGGCGGCCGTGTTGTCGGAGACCACGAGCGACTTGTCCACGAGCTGCGCCACGGTCGGCGACCAGACCCTCCCGAGTTCGGCGGTGCCGGACGGCGCGGTGCCGCGCTCGACCGTGCCGATGCCGCCGAGCTCGGCCGCGAACGCCTGGCCCGCGCGGCCCACGGGGTCGGTGCCGCGGGCCGAGGTGTTGGCGTACGGGTCCTGCCGGTCGCCGTCGACCATGAGCGCGGTGATGTTCGGCATGAACCCGAGCTCGCGCTCGGCCCGGTCCCAGCTGGCGTGCCAGGTCTCGCCGCCGAAGAGCGAGCTGTCGAGGACGAGCCTCGTCAGCGGCGGGTTCGACGGGTCGGCGTTCCACGCCGCGCGCACCTGCCGGGCGAGGTCGTCGAGGTGCGCGGCGCCCGGGTAGACGGTCTCGCTGCCGCTCGGCGTGCGCGAGAGCGTGAGGTCGCCGCCGCCGACGAGCACGGCCGTGCCCGGCTCGGCGCCCTTGACGACGGTCGTCGCGAATCGGTGGTCCGGCGGGAAGACCGCGAGCGCGGCGGCCGCGGTCAGCACCTTCATGACGCTCGCGGTGCGCGAGGCGGTCAGGCCGCCGCGGTCGAACAGCACCTCGCCGGTCGCCGCGTTCATGACCTGGGCCTGCAGGTTCGCCAAGCGCGGGTCGGCGGCCTGCCCCGCGACCGAGCAGGTGCGGACCCGCGGCGGCGGCTCGGGGGTCGCGGGTGCGGCCTCGGGCAGCGGCGTCGGCGTGGGCGTCGGAGTCGGCGTGGTCGTCTCGGTCGGCAGCGGCGCGGGCGCGGCGGCGGGCGGGCCGGCCAGCGCGGAGCCGACGGCGACGGCTCCCCCACCGACGAGGGCGACGGCGACGAGCGCGGCCGCCGCGGCGAGCGCTCGATGCCGGGCGATGAGCGCACGGACGCCGCGCGGCGCGGCGTCGCCGGCGGCGGCGGGCGGGGCCGTCGGCCCGCCCGCAGCTGCCGCCCCGGTCGGGGTCGCGGCATCGGTCTCGTCGCTCACCCGCGGCATTGTACGGACCCAGTCCGGGCATGGACCGGGAGCCCGTGGGTCAGCCGCGGCCGCAGACGTCGCCGATGGCCGCGCGGATCACGGCGACGAGCGTGCGCAGCGACTCGGCCGTCACCCACTCCTCGTCGGCGTGCGCGCCGCCGCCCGTCGGTCCGACGAGCACCACCGGGATGCCCGCCTCGGCGATGAGCCCGGCGTCGGTCCACCACGGGTCGCCGCGGCGCACGGCCGAGGCACCGGTGACCCGTTCGACGGCGTCGAGCACGGCACCCGCGACGCGCGTGCCGGCGCCGGCCTCCATCGCGGGCCGCGACACGAGCGTCGTGATGCGGGCGGGGCGCGACGGCGCGAGTGCGCGTGCGAGCTCGTCGGCCGGGTCGGGTTCGCCGGGGAGCGTGCGGCGCTCGACGACGAGCACGCAGCGGTCGGCGACGGTCGCCGCATCCGCGCCGCCCTCGATCGTGGCGACGCGCACGCTTCCGGTGCCGAGCAGCGGATGGCGCGGCCGCGCGTCGATCTCGGCGCCGAGCCCGCGGAGCGCGACGAGGCCGTCGATTGCGCGGTCGATCGCATCCACGCCGAGCTCGGGCTGCGAGCCGTGCGCCGCGACCCCCTCGTACTCGACGCGGAACCATGCGAATCCCCGGTGCGCGAGCGTCACCTGCAGGTCGGTCGGCTCGAGCACGATGGCGCCGCTCGGCGCCGGATCGGGGTCGGCGGCGAGCTCGGCGAGGAGCTCCTCCATGCCGACGGAACCGAACTCCTCGTCGGCGGCGAAGGCGAGCACGACGTCGCCGGGCAGGTCCCTCGGAGCAGTGGCGGCGGCGACCATCGCCGCCGCGAGGCCGCCGGCCATGTCGTACGCGCCGCGGCCGACGATGCGATCGGAGGCGTCGCGTGCGCCATCCGGCCGCCCTTCTCCCGGACCGGAGCCGGAACCGGAACCGGAACCGGAACCGCCGACGGTGTCGAGGTGGCCGGCCAGCAGGAACGTTCGCCCGCCTCCGGTGCCGCGCCGCCGTGCCAGCACGCTGGGTCGGCTCGGATCGCCTCCGATGAGGCGTGTCTCGAACCCGTGCCCGTCGAGCCATGTCGCCACGACCTCCGCGAGTTCGCGTTCGCCCGCGCCACCGGACACGAGCGACGGATTGGTCGCGTCGATCGCGACGAGCCGGCGGGTCAGGGCGACGACATCCTCGGCGGCGTCGCGCCCGCCCGTGCCCCTCGCGGGGTCGGCGCTCATTCCTCGCCTGGGTAGCGGAGGCCGATCTCGGCTCGGACCCGGTCGAGCGTGCCCATGATCGCGACGGACTCCTCGGTGGACAGCACATCGCCGCCGTCGAGCCGCCCCGCCGCCACGAGCTGCTCGAGCGCGGCCGCCTGGAAGTGCATGCCGCGGCCGTTCACGTCGGTGCGGAACTCCTCGAGCACGGCGTCGTCGTGCGAGACGACGCGGAACGAGGTGTTGGAGTACCAGACGGGATCGATCTCGATCCGCCCCTCCGTGCCGAGGATGACCGCGCGGTTCGGCCCACGGGCGTCGCTCGCCGAGAACGTGGAGGCGATGCGACCCGCGTCGTACCCGAACTGGACGGCGATCTGGACGTCGGCGCCGGTGTCGCGGAACACCGCGGTCGACTGTATCGTGGCCGGCTCGCCGAACAGGTCCCAGGCGAACGACACGGGGTAGATGCCGAGGTCGAGCAGCGCCCCGCCGCCGAGCTCGAGGGCGTTGAGGCGATGGTTCGGATCGCTCGGCAGCTTCTGGGTGTGGTCGGCGATGAGCGTGCGCAGGTCGCCGATCATGCCGGCCGCGACGACCTCGCGGATGCGCTGCATGTGCGGCAGGTACCGCGTCCACATCGCCTCGAGCGCCAGCACGCCGCGCTCGCGCGCGGCGTCGGCCACGCGGCGCGCCTCGGCCTGCGTGAGCGTCATCGGCTTCTCGATGAGCACGTGCTTGCCGGCTTCGATCGCGAGCAGGGCGTTGGCGGCGTGCCAGGGGTGCGGTGTGGCGACGTAGATCGCGTCGACCTCGGGATCGGCGACGAGTTCGTCGTAGCTGCCGTACGCGGTCGGGAGGTCGAAGTCGCTCGCGAACGCCTCCGCCGACTCGAGCGAGCGCGATCCTGCCGCGCGCACGTCGAAGTCGTTCAGCTTCAGGTCGTTGGTGAAGAGGCGGGCGATGCCGCCCGTCGCGAGGATCCCCCAGCGAAGTCCGTCCGTCATGCGCGCCAGCCTATCGGCGCGAGCGGCGTCGGATCGCGGCACCGGTCTCGTGTGACACCCGTTCTGGGATGTGTGGATTCCTCGGCTTCCCGCTACGGTTCGGCCATGTCGGCACGTTCGATCCGAAGGAGCCGTTTCGCCGGCTCGACCGCCGCGGCCTTCGTCGCCCTCGTCGCCGTCTTCGGCGCCGCTGCTCCCGCCATCGCCCAACCGCCCGCACCCATCGCCCGCTACGTCGCGCTCGGCGACTCCTACGCCGCCGGCCAGGGCGCCGGCATCCCGCTCGACGGCTGCCTGCGCAGCTCCAGTGCGTACCCCGTGCTGCTCGATGCGGTTCCACGAACGAACCTGCTGCGGCAGGCGGCCTGCTCGGGCGCCACCATCGAGGATGTCGCGACGACCCAGTTGTCGCAGGTGAACCGCGGCACCACCCTCGTCACGATCACCGCGGGCGGGAACGACCTGGCCGTCGGCGAGATCTACGCCTACTGCGTCAATCCGGAGACCCCCGTCGAGTGCGCCACGGCCGTCGCCGCGGCGGGCGAGAAGCTGGCCACCGGGGAAGTGGGCGCGGATCTGCTCGCCCTGATCGTCGCGACCTCCGAGCGCGCCCCGAATGCGAAGATCATCGTCACCGACTACCCGATCCTGTTCGCGGGCGGCCTCTCTCAGCTGACCGACACCATCAACCTGTACACCGTGATGCTGAACGCCCAGATCGCCGGCGCTGTGGCAGCGGCCCAGGCGCAGGGGATCGATGTCGAACTCGCCAGCGTGGTCCAAGCGTTCGCCGGAAGCGAGTACCCGCTCGGCAACCCGCCCCTGCTCGGCCTCGACCCGAACGACGAGGTGGGCTTCCTGCACCCGACCGCCGCCGGACAGGCGGTCTACCGCGACGCGATCCTCGCCGAACTCGCCGATTGATGGGAGTCCGCCGTGTTCACCTCCGCCGCCGTGGCCGAATCCGGTGATACGCCCGCGGGCACGCCAAGTCGACGCCGCGCAACCGTGCTCGCGGCGGCGCTCCTCGCCGTGGCTGCGCTCTCCTTCACGACCGTCGCGGGCCCTGCGGAAGCCGCCTCCGCCTCGGTCTCGTCGGCGAAACCCGACAAGCCGCCGGGCGGCGGCGGGGGCGGGAACGGCGGCGGGAAGCCGGGTGGCGGTGGAGGGGGCACCACCGAGCTCGTCTACGCTGCGGTCGGCGACTCGTTCGCGGCGGGCACGGGTGCCGGCAGCTACGAGGGCGGCTCGTGCTACCGGAGCTCCAGGAGCTACCCGAGGCTGCTGGACGCCGACGCGAACCTGCGGCTCGATGCGTTCCCGGCGTGCTCGGGAGCGTCCACGGTCGCGGTGCGCGACCTCCAGGTTCCGTCGATCCCGACGAACGCGACCCGCGTGACGCTGACCGTCGGGGGCAATGACACCGGGTTCGCGACCGTCATGCAGAACTGCTTCGTCGCCGTGTCGGCCACGTGCGCCGCCGATATCGCCAATGGCGTGGCCATCGCCGAGAGCCAGGCGTTCAAGGACAGCGTCGCCGCGACGATCGCCGCCATCACGGCGCGGGCGCCGGGAGCGAAGATCGTCGTGGCGGGGTACCCGTTGCTCTTCCACGAGCCCAACGGCAAGTACGAGTGGGCCGATGAGGTCAACGCTGCAACGCCGAAGTTGAACAGCGCGGTCAAGGCGGCGGTGGAGCAGAACGGCGCGGTGTTCGTCGACGTGACGGGCGTCTTCGCCGGGCACGGCATCGGAAGCCCGAGCCCGTGGGTCAACGACTTCGTGCTCTGGCAGTACCTGCTGGGGTCACCCGACGCGTTCCACCCGAACGCGACCGGCTACGCGGCCTACGCTGCCGAGATCCGCAAGGTGATCGGCTGACGCACGGCCCGCAGGGCCGCGAGCGGCCCCGGAACGCGAGGGTCGGACGTTCGTTCGGTGTGGCATTGGATGGAGCCGCCTGTGGGAATCGAACCCACGACCTATTCATTACGAGTGAATCGCTCTGCCGACTGAGCTAAGGCGGCGTGACCTCGTCGCGGTGAACCGGACGGGCACGAGAGACCATGTTAGCGGGTTTTCCGAGTGCTCATGACCACTGCGGCGCACGCGCCGGGCGCTCAGCATTGCGGGTCGGCGGCGGGAACCGTGCCGTCGATGAGGAACGCCTCGACGGTGTCGTCGACGCACGCATTCGACTTGCGGTACGCGGTGTGCCCCTCGCCGTCGTACGTCACGAGCACGCCGCTGTCGAGCTGGTCGGCGAGCGCCTCGGCCCATTCGTACGGGGTCGCCGGGTCACCGGTCGTGCCGATCACGAGGATGGGCGCGGCGCCCTCTGCGGTGATCGGCGCGCGCTCCGCCTCGCTCGCGACGGGCCACGCGGCGCAGCCGACGTCGCCGAAGCCGAAGTACGGCCCGATGATGGGCGCGGCCTCGGCGAGCGCATCGGCGTTCGCACGCATGCTCGCGGCATCGGCGTCGTACGTGTAATCGAGGCAGTTGATCGCGCGGAACGCCTCCGTGGAGTTGTCGCGGTACGTGCCGTCGGCCTCGCGGCCGTTGTAGCCGTCGGCGAAGAACAGCGCGGTGTCGGCCTCGCCGAACATGACCGACTCGAACATGTCGCTGAGGTAGGTCCACGACTCTGGGCTGTAGAGGGGGTAGATGATCGCGGTCACGAGTGCGTCGGGGCCCAGCTGCCGGCCGTCGCTGCCCTGCAGGGGGCTCTCCTCGACGGAGGCGATGAGTCGTGCGACCTCGTCGGCGGCGGCGTCGACCGACCCGGAGAACGGGCATTCCGGCCCGGCGAGGCAGTCGGCGAGGTACGCGCGCAGGGCCTCCTCGAATCCGATGGCCTGGGCGATCGTGACCTCGTCGTCGCTCGCAGCGGGATCGATGGCACCATCGAGCACCAGGCGGCCGGCCTTCTCGGGGTAGAGCCCGGCGTACGTCGCTCCGAGGAACGTGCCATACGAGTAGCCGAGGTAGTTCAGCTGCTCGTCGCCGAGGATGGCGCGGAGCAGGTCGAGGTCGCGCGCGGCGCTCACCGTGTCGACGTTCGCGAGCAGCTCGCCCGTGCGCTCGGCGCACGTGGCGCCGAAGTCGCGATTGGCCGCGTCGACCTGGGCGATCCACTCGTCGCTGCCGCGGTCGGCGGGGACGATGCCGTACAGGAACTCGTCCATCTGCTCGGCCTCGTAGCACTGCACGGCGCTCGATCGACCGACTCCGCGCGGGTCGAATCCGACGATGTCGAAGCGCTGACGCAGTTCGGGTCCGACGGCGTAGTCGATGGACTCCGCGATGAAGTCGTAGCCCGACCCGCCGGGCCCGCCCGGGTTGACGAGCAGCGATCCGATCCGGTCGCCGCGTGCGGGTTCGCGGACGAGGGCGAGTTCGATCTCGCCGGCGGTCGGATCATCCCAGTCGAGCGGCGCGACGGCGGTCGCGCACTGCTGTTCGCCGCATGCCTCCCATTCCAGCACCTGCGAGTAGAAGGGCTCGAGCTCGGCGGAGACCTGCTCGCCCGTCGGCTCGGATCGTGCGGACCCGCCGCCGATGCCGAGGAACGACGGCATGGCGCACCCGGTCATGGCGAGGGCGCCGGCCGCGGCGATCATCGCGACGGCGCGGCGCACGCGCGCCATGCCGCTCACGAGCGCACCTCCCGCACCGGTTCGGGCCGACGGATCGCGCTGATGAGCATCGCCTCGATGGCGAGCGCGGGCTGGACGTTGCCGTCGATGCGGATACGTGCCTCCTGGATGGCGTCGAGCGTCTCGAGCGTGCGCGCGGGCGTGGCGGCTCGGGCTGCCCGGGCGACGTCGTCGGCGATCTCGAGGTTGACGAGCTCGACCTCGGCGCCCAGTTGGGTGACGAGGATGTCGCGGTAGAGCGAGGCGAGATCGACGAGGATGCGGTCGATGCCGTCGCGCAGGCTCCGGGTGGCGCGCCGCTTCTGGTCCTCCTCGAGGGCGCGCAGTTGCGACCGAAGCGCGGCGGGCACCGACTGGCCGGGCGCCACGCCCAGCGAGCGGAGGGTGTGCTCGCGCTCCTCGGCATCGCGGAGCTCGGTGATCGCCTTCGCGTCGTCGCCGGCGATCTCGAGCAGGCGCGCGGCCGCCGCGACCGCGCCCGGCGTGGACCGCACGCCGAGGGCGAGGCGCAGGGTCTCGGCCCGGCGATCGCGCGCCTCGGCACTCGTGGCGAGGCGGTGCGCCATGCCGATGTGGCTCTGCGCCTCGCGCGCGGCCCGCTCGGCGACGGAGGGGTCGACGCCGTCACGGCGCGCGAGGAGGTCGGCGACATCGGCGATGCTCGGCACCTGGAGTCGCACCGAACGCACGCGCGACCGGATGGTCGGGATCAGGTCGGCCTCGCTCGGCGCGCACAGGATCCAGACCGTGCGCTCGGGCGGCTCCTCGAGCTCCTTCAGCAGCACGTTCGACGTCTGCTCGGTCATGCGATCGGCATCCTCGACGACGATGACGCGATGGCGACCGACGGATGGCGCGTAGTGCGAGCGCTCCACGATCTTGCGCACGTCGGCCACCTTGATGATCACGCCCTCGGTCGCGAGCACGTGGAGGTCGGGATGGCTGCGGGCGGTGACCTGCGCGCGTGTGGCCTCGTCGCCGTCGGGCCGGCCTGAGAGCAGCGCCTCGGCGAACGCGTAGGCGAGGTTGGAACGGCCGGAGCCGGGCGGACCGGTGATGAGCCAGGAGTGCGTCATGTCGGACGATGCGGGCGCACCGTGTGCCGCCGTGGACGCGGCTGCCGCCGCGCGCAGCACGGCGATCGCGGCATCCTGGCCGGTCAGGTCGCTCCACACGGTCACGGTTCCACGCTACCCGCGGCCGCCGACGGGGGCGCCGCTCCCCGGTGCACTCACAGGAGGGGCTCGACCCGCTCGCAGATGCGGGCGGAGATCTCGTCGACGGGCAGCGTGGCGTCGACCACGACGAAGCGCTCGGGTTCGGCCGCCGCGAGGTCGAGGTACGCCCGGCGGACGCGCTCGTGGAACTCGCCCGCCTCGGCCTCGAGCCGGTCGTACCGGGTGCGCGCGCCGTCGAGGCGCCGGCGCGCGACCTCCCACGGCAGGTCGAGCAGCACCGTCAGGTCGGGCGCGAGCCCTTCGGCGGCCCACTCGGAGATCGAGCGCACCTCTGCCGGGTCGAGCACGCGGCCGGCGCCCTGGTAGGCGACGGAGGAGTCGATGAAGCGGTCCTGCACGACGACCTCGCCGCGCGCGATCGCCGGCCGCACGACCTCGGCCACGTGGTGGGCCCGATCGGCCGCATACAGCAGCGCTTCGGCGCGCGGCGCGATGTCGCCCCGGTGGTGCAGCACGATCTCGCGGATCTCGACGCCGACGGGAGTGCCGCCCGGCTCGCGGGTGCGCACGACGGTGCGGCCGTGCTCGACGAGCCACCGCTCCAGCAGGCTCGCCTGCGTGGACTTGCCCGAACCGTCGCCGCCCTCGAGGGTGAGGAACAGCCCGCGGCTCACGCCGAGCTCTTCTTCGCCGATCGGGTGGACGTCGAGCGCTTGGCGGGGGTCTTCGCCGTCGAGGTGCGCTTGCCGGGCGGTGCCGCCGGCCCCTTGTCGCGCTTGGCCTGCAGCAGCTCGACCGCGCGTTCGAAGGTGATCTCCTCGACCGACTCGCTGCGCGGGATGGTCGCGTTGGTCGTGCCGTCGGTCACGTACGGGCCGAACCGGCCGTCCTTCACCTTGATGGGCTTGCCGCTCACCGGGTCCTCCGCGAACTCCTTCAGCGCGCTCGACGCGCGACGGGCGCCGTACTTCGGTTGCGCGAGCAGCTCGAGCGCCCCGGCGAGGTCGATCTCGAAGATCGCATCCTCGCTCGGCAGCGTGCGGGTCTCGGCGCCCTTCTTCAAGTACGGGCCGTAGCGCCCGTTCTGCGCGGTGATCTCGTCGCCGGACTCGGGGTCGGCGCCGACCACGCGCGGCAGGTCGAGCAGCTTCAGCGCGGTGGCCAGGTCGATCTCCTCGACCTGCATGCTCTTGAACAGCGACGCGGTGCGCGGCTTCGGCGCCGCGGCCTTCTTCGCGCCGCGCTTGGGCTTCGGCGCCTCGACGACCTCACCGGTCGAGGGGTCGACGCTCGGCGCCGGCTCCTCGGGCGCCGGCTCGAGCTCGGTCACGTACGGGCCGAACCGGCCGTCCTTGACGACGACCTCCTTGCCGTTCTCGGGGTTCACGCCGAGCACGCGATCGCCCTGCACGGGCGCCTCGATGAGCTCTCGCGCCTTCTCGGCAGTGAGCTCGTCGGGCGCGAGGTCCTCCGGGAGGTTGACGCGACGGGGAGCCGCGTCGGGCGCGGCCTCGGGTTCGATGGCCTCGAGGTAGGGACCGTACTTGCCGATGCGCAGCGTGACGCCGGGAGCGATCTCGACCGAGTTGATCTCGCGGGCGTCGATCTCGCCGAGGTTGTCGACGACCTGCCGGAGCCCGCGGTGCCGGTCGCTGCCGAAGTAGAACTCGTTCAGCCAGTCGACCCGATCGGCCGCGCCCGACGCGATGCGGTCGAGGTCGTCCTCCATCTCGGCCGTGAAGTCGTACTCGACGAGGTCGCCGAAGTGCTCCTCCAGGAGCCGCACCACCGAGAACGCGACCCAGCTCGGCACGAGCGCCTGGCCGCGCTGCGTGACGTACCCGCGGTCGAGGATGGTCGAGATGATCGACGCGAACGTCGACGGGCGACCGATGCCGAGCTCCTCGAGCCGCTTGACGAGGCTCGCTTCGGTGTAGCGCGGCGGGGGGCTGGTCTCGTGGCCCTTGGCCTCGAGCTCGGCGAGGCCGACGGCCTGGCCCTCCTTGAGCGGCGGCAGCTTCGCTTCGCCGGGCGTCTCGTCGGCGTTGCGCTCCTCGTCGCGGCTCTCCTCGTAGGCGGCGAGGAAGCCGCGGAAGGTGATCACGGTGCCGCTCGCGGTGAACTCGGCGATCGTGCCGGCGACCGGCGCCGTGGGTGCGGCGGGCACCGCAGCCTCCGCGGAGGTCGGCCCGACCTCGATCGTGACGGTCGCCGTCTGGCCTTTCGCGTCGGCCATCTGCGAGGCGACCGTGCGCTTCCAGATCAGGTCGTAGAGCTTGAACTCGGTGCCGCGCAGCGCGTTCTGCAGTTCGGAGGGTGTGCGGAAGACATCGCCCGAGGGCCGGATGGCCTCGTGGGCCTCCTGCGCGTTCTTCGACTTGCCCGCGTAGGCGCGGGGCTTCTCGGGAACGCTGTCGGCGCCGTAGAGCTTGACCGCCTGGGTGCGCGCGGCCTGGATCGCCTGCTGCGACAGCGACACCGAGTCGGTGCGCATGTAAGTGATGTAGCCGTTCTCGTACAGCGACTGCGCGACGCGCATGGTGTCGCGGGCCGACAGGCGGAGCTTGCGCGCGGCCTCCTGCTGCAGCGTCGAGGTCGTGAACGGCGCGGCGGGACGGCGCGAGTACGGCTTGGACTCCACGCGGCTGACCCGCCGCGCGACGGTGTCGTCGCGGAGTGCCTCGGCGAGCGCGTGCGCGGTCGGTTCGTCGAGCACCACGGCCTTGCCCTTGAGCCGGCCGGCGTCGTCGAAGTCGCGCCCGGTGGCGACCCGCTCGCCGCCCACGCGCACGAGCCGAGCCTCGAACCCGGTCTGCTCGCTCGTGAAGCGGCCGACGAGGTCCCAGTACGACGCGGGGACGAAGGCCAGGCGCTCCCGCTCGCGGTCGACGACGAGCCGCGTCGCGGCCGACTGCACGCGACCGGCCGACAGGCCCGGACCGACCTTGCGCCACAGCACGGGCGAGACCTCGTACCCGTAGAGGCGGTCGAGGATGCGGCGGGTCTCCTGTGCGTCGACGAGCGCGGTGTCGAGCTCGCGCGTGTGGTCCTTCGCCTTGAGGATCGCATCCTTCGTGATCTCGTGGAACACCATGCGCCGCACGGGCACCTTCGGCTTGAGCTCCTGCAGCAGGTGCCACGCGATGGCCTCGCCCTCGCGGTCCTCATCGGTGGCGAGCAGGAGCTCGTCGGCGTCCTTCAGCGCCCGCTTGAGTTCGGCGACCGTCTTCTTCTTGGAGTCGGAGACCACGTAGTACGGCTCGAACCCGTTCTCGACGTCGACGGAGAACTTGCCGAGGGAGCCCTTCTTGAGCTCGGCCGGGAGGTTCTTGGGCTCGATGAGGTCTCGGATGTGGCCGACCGAGGAGAGCACCTCGTAGCCGTCGCCGAGGTACGCGGCGATCGACTTCATCTTCGTCGGCGACTCCACGATCACGAGCTTCTTCGTGCCTGGCACCGGACTCCTTATTGCTGATGACACTGGACGGGGGGAACGCACGACGTCGCCTCGCCCCCGAGCGGTGTGCTGGTCGGCACCATCGCACCGACAGGCACACCATACACATTCCGGCCGTGAGCGCACCCACTGCGACACCGAACGACCCGCGGGACGCAAGACCCTTGCACTTGTCGAGGACGGGTGCAGAATCGAGGCATGGACACGTCATCGGGCACGTACACGGCCAAGCTGATCGACGGGCCACTCGAGGGCAAGACGGTCTCGACCGGCTTCCTCGAGACGGGCGACCCCCAACCGAGGCTCGAGCTCTCGGGTGACGGCGGCAAGCGCTACATCTACTCCCGCGGCGCAGGTCTCGAATTCGAGACGCCCGACGACGACCGGCCGAGCGCGGTGGAGTACCGCTTCATCGAGACCGTCTTCGACTGAGGATGTCGCGGGGGGGGGGGGGGGGGGGGGGGGGGGGGGGGGGGGGGGGGGGGATGTGTGGGGGGGGGTGTGTGTTTCACGCGTTACCCGTTCCCCCA
>NZ_JBVHVX010000017.1:0-113807 GCF_055564615.1 Agromyces sp. NPDC029043
CAACACGCCACGGTCCACACCCGGAATTCAGTCCTCAGACCACTCATCCGGGCCACTCAACAAGGGACCGCCACCTCACGAAAGATTGAGGTTAGACCGGCCGCTCGCCCTGGAGGAGTTGTGGACGATGTCAACGAAGCTCGAGGGCTCGGTGTTGGCGAGTACTGACAGGTCGTCGGCACGAACAGTCCGTCCAGACCGTTTCTTCCAATTATTTACAACTGCGCGAACGCCAGTGTTTGGGCTTCCGTAACGGGCGCGAATAGAGAAGATCGCATCGATCAATGCTGCCTCGATCTCGCCGGGCCAACCGCCTGGCCATTCGGCGAGGTCGTATCCAACATTCTCGGCAATGTACTTGTCGAGCATCGCCACTTTCGCAGTCATTCGGCGTCCAATCGTCAGTGGAGGGTGTTTTGAGGTATTTCGGCTCAGTCGTCGAACTGGGAAACCCAATTTCTGGTAGCTACGCGGAATCCGAGCTGTCGAGCAAGATCGGGATACTTCTGGGCGATCGCCTTGTGAATTGTTTTCGGCTGGCGGCCAGCGCTTCTGAGCTCCACTAGCTGGTTAAAAGCCAGCATCTCGAATGCAGCGGCGTCGACGTGGGGGACAACCTCGGTGTATCCGATGATGGCGTCCGCGCCGGTCTCTTTGCAGAACTGAGTCAACGAGCGCTCGCTGCTGTCTAGTGCACCGCACGCAGCGAGAAATACCACTCGCCCCGCGCACGCCTCCCGGAGCTTGGCGCGAAGTGAGTCGAGACCGAACATCTCTCCTCCGATGTCGAGCATCTCAGGTTCCCCGTGGAAGCCCAGGTAGAGGTATTCATAATCGCGGTACGCCCTCCCTGCCCAGTTCTCAAGATGCAATGCGAGCTCCGACCAGGTGTTGACATTCCGGTGGTGCAGCTGGAGCACTTGCATGCGCGCGAGATAGTCGAATACCGGCTCGACTGTCATTGGACTGGTTGGGTCGTCGTTCCAATCTCCTTCGAGGCACAGCACTCCGGGCAGCTTGTTCTTTGGCAATGACTTCTCCAACTGTATGTAGGATTCCCCTGTGTGATCGACGCCACCTCGTGAGGTGTTACCAATCTCCGCCGACGCCTGATTGACGAAACGGGGGAGATGGCCACTGGCTACCGGAACGGCTCCCACACCGCGTCTTGCCAGTCACGAGCGAAGGCCGAGAACAAACCAAGCTCAAGGCGCGCTGCGACAGTGATCGAACCTGTCGAACCAGTGCGGCACTTATGCACGATGATGTCGGCCTCATTCGAACGTGGATGGTCCGTGTATCGGAGGTCGGGTCGTTCCACTCCGATGACGGTGTCGGCGACTCGAGCGAGTGCGTCGAAGGCCGGGTCGTCGGGAAGAAGATTGGTGCCCGACGTGGCGATGATAGGCACATCGAGGCGCAGGGCGACCGCCTTCAGCGCCTGAGCGGCGTCGACGAGCTGCGTCGTGAGCAGTGGGGTACCGGCGAAGCTCGTCAGCGGATCGACGGCGATCAGCCGGGGAGCGCTGGGAGTTGGGCCGAGGCGTTCGACGTCGTCGATCAACTCGTGAAGACCGACGCACGAGGTTTCGATCCGAAGCGGCGCGTCGGCGTTCTGCTGTGTCCAGGCCGCTGCTCTGGGCCATTCCGCGTGATCGCATTCAGCGCTCAGGAGCACGCGCCAAGGCACTTTGGTCTGAGCGGCAACGATGTGGTTGGCAATATCACGCTCGGGTCGATCCGCGCAGTAGAGCGTTGTGGCCCGTCGTTCGCGAAAAACATTGCAGCGCAAGGATGTCAGAAGGAAGCTCGAAGTTCCAACGCCGGGCTCACCGCAGACGATTGTGACGCTGCCTGGCCGGTATCCGCCGAGCAGATTGTCGAGTTCATCGAAACCGGTTGCGAGTGGAGTGATGTTTGGTGTGCAGTTCGGATCGAGCGATGTGGTCCACCGGCGATCGGACGTTGCTCGATGCTCGCGGGGTGTCATGGCAGGAACGTAGCTGAGCGGTACGACATTGCCGATAAGCGAGGCGATCGTAGGCGAGGATGTTGTTCGGCGGTAGGAGGTCTGAGACGGCAGCGTAACTAACTTCGCAAGCGGACTTGAGTGCGCACAACGTAGATCGCTACACCGATCGCGAGCACCGCGACGCCGGAGACGACGGATGCACGCGGCAACGTGAAGGCGAGTACGACGCATCCGACGGCCCCGACAAGCGGAATCCAGCGTGCGGGTCGGCCTTCGGTGGGTGACAGGGTCCACGCGGAGGCGTTCGCGATGCAGTAGTAGGTAAGGACTCCGAATGAGGAGAAACCGATCGCACCGCGGAGGTCGACGGTGGCGGCGAGGACGGCAACAATCGCGCCGACGGCAACCTCGGCGCGGTGCGGGACACGGTATTTCGGGTGAACGGCCGCCAGCTGAGATGGGAGATGGTGATCGCGAGCCATGGCGAGGCCGGTGCGCGAGACGCCGAGGATGAGCGACAGCAGCGAGCCGAGCGCGGCGACCGCACCGCCGACGCCGACGATGACGACCATCGCGGGGACGCCGCTCGCCCTGGCCACGTCGGTCAGCGGTGCCACTGACGCTGCCATCTGCTCCGGACCCAACACCGCGAGCGATGTCGCCGCAACGATCGCGTACACCGCCAACGTCATCGCCAGCGCTATCGGGATGGCCCGGGGGATGGTGCGCGTCGGGTCGCGGACCTCCTCGCCGAGGGTGGCGATTCTGGCGTAGCCGGCAAACGCGAAGAACAGCAGCCCCGCGGCCTGCAGGACGCCGTAGGCCGAGAAGTCCGAGGAGATCGCCAGCCGATCCGAGTGCAGCGCACCGGAGCCCGCCGCCGAGACGACGAGCGCCGCCAAGACTGCGAGCACCGCGACGACAATCACCCGGGTCAGCAACGCCGACTTCTGAATCCCTCGGTAATTCACCGCAGTCACAGCGACAACTGCGGCGACCGCGACGGCTCGGGCGTACTCGGGCCACACGTACGCACCGACCGTGAGTGCCATCGCCGCGCAGGACGCGGTCTTGCCGACCACGAAGGCCCAGCCCGCGAGATATCCCCAGAACGGGCCGAGTCGTTCGCGGCCGTAGACGTAGGTGCCGCCCGACTGTGGATACCTGGCAGCCAGCCGTGCCGACGACATCGCGTTGCAGTACGCAACCACAGCAGCGATCGCCAGCCCGATCAGCAGTCCGGTACCTGCAGCCGCGGCCGCCGGCGCCAACGCCGCGAAGATGCCTGCGCCGATCATCGATCCCAAGCCGACGACGACCGCGTCACCGACCCCTAGCTTTCGTTGCAGCGTGGGCTGGTCCGCCATTCGTTCACTACCTCGATAGGTCCACTCCGACGCCCGCTACGATATTCGACCCCACCGGGATCGCAAGACGGGTATCAGCCCTCGTCACTCGCGGTGGCGGAGGACGACGGTCCGGCTGCATCGTCCGAGGATGAGGAGTCATCGGAGCCCTCGGCGTCAGAACTGCCGGACGGGGCGTCACCAACAGAACTGGTGGTCGACGTACCGGCACCGCCGCCGTGTGACGAAGAGGTGCTGCCGTCGGTTGCGGTTGAACCGTCAGCGCCGGATGACCCGGTCGATTCTGCTTCCCCGGAACCATATGAATCCCCGTCGGAAGACGTTGCTGTGCTCTCGGTTTCGCCACTCGAGTCACCGCCCGCTGTAGACGCCGACTCGCCGGTCGACGACGGCTCGGTCGTCGGGGCTGTGGCCACACCAGTGGCCGGCACATCCGCACCGGCGCGAGACTCGCCGACGCTGCCAGCCGTCGCCTCGGAGGCGTCTCCGGGCGTACCGGCTGAATCTGTGGAGTCGACCTCGGCCACCGCGGCCGACACCGAAGCGAGAAGAGCGTTGACGGTTGATGCGTCAACGGACGCGTCGGCGTCGGAGTCGTTGATCGTGGGGACGTCGATGCCGGCCAACGGAGGCCCTGAGAGGGTTGGTCGGAGCTGACGGAGGACTCTTCAGAGGCAATGATCGCGCTGGGTTCCTGTCGCCTGTCGCGGCGCGCTTGATTCCGTCCACCGAGGGTGTCGAGTTCGTCGACACGAGCCCAGTTCCGCGGCATCGCCCTCACGCAGCCATCAGAACTCCCACTTCGCCGGCCGGTCCACCGAGAACTCGCGCGATCGACGCTACGCCAAAGCACACGCCATACCGAGTGCCATCATTCGGTTCGCTGACATCAGCAACACGCAGACTCAGAGGGCATGCCACAAACGTCCTGATTCTGACCCGAATCGACTCGTTTCATGCCGAAACCGGCCGAGATCAGGACGTTTGATGTCGTAGGCGCTGGTGCTCGGCGCAGCCGGAATGGCTCTCGCGTTATTCCGAGTTAGTGGCCTTTTCCGGAATGACGGGGTTTGATGCCTGGTGGCTCCTGACCACGCCCCACGCGATGAGTCCCTGACCAAACGTGTACGTGGCCATGACCGCGGCGCTGCCGAGGGTGCCGGGGAGGAGGTCGGGGAGAAAGATCCGCACAGGATCGTGTCGGAGACGAGGAAGAAGACGCCGCCGGCCGCGATGATCGGTCCGCACCGGCTCGCGAATGCCGCGGTGCCGCCGAGCACCAACCCGTACACCGCGACCGGCCCTGCGAGACCACCCAGGTGCGGCCACAGCACGGCGACCATCGCGATCCACCACGCGATGTAGATGAGTGCCCAGCGTGGAAAGGGTTGCTGCTGTAGGTGTTTCGCGAACAGCCAGATGTAGAGGAGATGCGCGACTCCGAAACAGGCGAGCATGGGTGGCAACTCGTCGTCGAACGGGAAGAAGGTGGCGGCGCCGTCGCCCAGCCAGGAGAAGGCAATCGCGCCGAGCAGCAGCCAGGTCACCGCGGGTGCGAGCTCGTCCGCGGCCGGCTCATGGCTTGCGAGGGTAGTCGGATCAGTTACGGGCGGGCAGGTTTTCCCTTGCCCACGAAGCCAACTGGTTCAACGCGGGGATGAGGGCTTCGCCCCGCGGGGAGAGGCGGTAGGTCACCGACACCGGAGGGCCGTCGTCGAGGGTCCCGAGATCATGACGCTGCAGACCGACACCCACCGACCTGCGACTGCCGGTGCTCGACGAGCAGGGCAGGGCGACTCTGTTCTACGACGCACGCACGGCCAACAACTTCGCCGATACGCCGGTCACCGACGCCGAACTCGACGAGCTCTGGAACCTGGCGAAATGGCCGCCGACCGGGGCGAACACGCAGCCGCTGCGAGTGGTCTTCGTGCGCTCGGCCGAGGGCAAGACGCGGCTGCTGCCGCACATCAGCGAGGGCAACGTCGCGAAGGTGGAGTCCGCGCCGGCCACCGCGATCCTCGCGCTCGATACGCGCTTCCACGAGCACACCGCGGAAACCCTCCCGTTCCGGCCAGAGATGCAGGACATGCTCGAGGCCGACGAGCCGATGCGCCTGGCCATGGGTCAGTTATCGGCGACGCTGCAGGCCGGCTCCTTCATCATGGCCGCGCGGGCCGTGGGTCTCGCCGCCGGACCGATGGGCGGATTCGACAAGGACGGCGTCGATGCCGAGTTCTTCCCCGACGGCCGCTTCACCTCGCTGCTCGTGGTCAACCTCGGACACCCCGGTGAGAACCCCTGGTTCGATCGTCTGCCGCGGTTGCAGCACGACGACGCGGTCAGCTACGCCTGAGGCCGACGTCTCGTCAGGTCCCGCCCGTCCGGGACCGGGCGACGCGCCGCTCCCGACTGTGTGCGAGCGCCCGCGGGTAGCCGCTGGGCACCGGCAGGAGTCCGGCGGGCAGGTCCGCGGGCGGCGGAAGGGGCGGCGCCTTCAACGCCGCCGACAGGATCTCGACGCGTTGCTCGCCGGTGAGCAGGCCTGCTGAGAAAGCCTCGTCGACGGCGGGCAGCAGCTCGTCGGTGTACGGATAGGCGCTGAGCATCCGGACCGCGTACGCGGTGCGATCGGGATCGGCGAGTTGGGCGGTGAGGCTGCGGACCCCGGACGGCGTCTCCGCGATCAACGCCCCGGCAGCTGCGTCGCCGGTGATGATTCCGCGCGCGATCTCCACATGCCGCTGGACGTCGAGCCGCGACGGGTACGGCCCCTCGGCGTACACGCCGCGCGCGGTACGCAGAAAGGAGTCGCGCTCCTGGCCGTTGAGCGGCGCGAGGAGATCCGCGCACCAGATTTCGAGGAACTCGGTGAGCGATTCGGGGAGGCGGTGTCGGGGCAGGAGATGTCCTTCGGCTCGGAGTGCAACTCTCACAGGACGATCGATGTCATACCCTGCGGCCCTTGCGGTGCTCGGTCAGCAGCGCGGCTGCCGGTTTGGCGTATCCGCGCTGCGGGGCGGTCAGTTTCACGCCGTCGAGGTCGCGGTAGATCTTCTCGGTGAGGCTGGGGTGGACCCGGACGACTCGCTTCGTATCGATCCACAACAGTCCCGCGTCGAAGAGGTTGTGCACGTCGGCGCGCAGCAGCAGTCCGTTCTCCAGACGGTTGCGGTGGATGCTGTCGAAGTCGGCGATGTAGGCCGCCTGCAACAGCGAGGTCTCGGAGCTGCCGGTGATGGCGCAGCGAGAGTCATAGGCGCGCAACAGTTCATCGCGGAAGGCGAACTCGCCCTGGCGTGCGGACAGGGCGATGCCGTGGCGGAGCCGGCCTGCCGCGCCGGGGCCGTCGGAGATGCCCGCGGTGGGTGCGAGCTTCCGGAGGCCCCGCACCTCGGTGGCGTTGAGGAGATACGGGCTGCGGCGCAACGGGCTCTCGATGATCTCGGGCTGATCGGTCATCGACGCGAGGCGCCGGCTGATGGCCCAATCGAACTGGATGCCGTAGGTCCAGATACGTTCGCTGCCGTCCTGCCCGGAGAACTCCAACGGCGACACCACCTCGCCGTACCCGACGAATCTGCCCACGGGATTGCCCTCGTAGATCCACACCCGATCGCCGAGGCCGAAGCCCCGGCGCCGCATGTTGATGCTGAGACGCTGCTCGGTACGCGGGGCGTCGAGGAAGTACTCGGTCGGGGAGACGTCGAACGGCCACGACGGACGGTCGGGGTGCACATAGTGTGCGTAGTCCGTCATCGCGGTGGCCTCGCTTCCTCGCAACCTTCTCGGGTCGCGACGCGCGACGCCGCGTCAATTACACCCCGTCTAGCTCAGCAGACTAGCGAGCGGTACCGAATCGTCGGCGAGTTTCTCCACATCGACGGCCTGTTTCGCGACGATGAGCTTCTTGATGTCGTCGAGTTGATCCCAGATGTTGACCTGCATCCCGGCCAGGACGTGCTTGTCGTCGTCGAGCCAGAGGACGACGAATTCGCGTTTGCCGACGTCGCCGCGGAAGACCACGGAGCTGTATCCCGTTGAGAGACCGGCATATTCCATCCCGAGGTCATACTGGTCGGTGAAGAAGTAGGGGAGATTGTCGTACTCCTCGCTGCCGCCGAGCAAGTTGGCCGCGGCGACGGCGGGCTGATTGAGCGCGTTCGCCCAGTGCTCGGTGCGGACGCGCCCGCCGAGGATCGGGTGCTCGGCGTTGGCGATGTCCCCGACGACGTAGATGTCGGGATCGCTGCTCCGCAGACCCGCGGAGACGAGGACGCCGCCGCCGTCGATATCGAGACCGGCGGACTCGGCGACCTCCAGGTTGCCCACCGCGCCCGCGGCGACGAGGACGACGTCCGCGTCGACGGTGAGCTCGCCGTCGAGATCGAGGCCGGTGGCCTTGCCGCCGTCGGTGAGGATGCCGTTGACGCCGATGCCGGTGTGGAACGTGACACCGTGCTCCTTGTGTAGGTCGAAGAAGACCTGCGCGACCTCGTCGCCGAGGACATGGCCGAGGGGAAGATCGGAGCGTTCGACGACGGTGACCTCGGCGCCGCGCTCGCGGGCGCTCGCCGCGACCTCCAGGCCGATCCAGCCGCCGCCGACGATCGCGACCCGGGTGCCCTCACCGATGGCGTCGCGCAACTTCTCCGCGTCGTCGATGGAGCGCAGGTAATGGACACCCTCGGCGTCGGAGCCGGGGATGTCGAGGTGGCGCGATCGGGAGCCGGTGGCGAGCAGGAGTTTGTCGTAGGAGACGGTCGAGTTGTCCGGCAGGGTCACCGTCTTCGACGACGAGTCGACGCCGATCACCTCGGTGCCGGGGCGCAGGTCGATCTTGTTGTCGCGGTACCAGTCATTGTCGTGGACGGTGAAGTCCTCGAGCGACTTCTTCCCCTGGAGGAAGTCCTTGGAAAGGGGCGGGCGCTCATACGGCAGGTGGTTCTCCGTGCCGAACAAGACGATGTCGCCGTCGAAGTCCTTCTCCCGCAACGCTTCTGCGGCCTTGGCTCCGGCGAGTCCGCCGCCGATGATCACGATGGTTGGCATATGTGCCTCCCTGATTGCGTGGTGACCCGCGCCCTGGACTCGATCGCGGGGAAATCCGTGCGTGTTCCCCACCCTACGCGCGCCGATTTCCTACCATGTGACCCAGCGCACAAGCTCAGTGTACGGTTGTGCACAGATGGGAGGAGGCCCGTGAACCTACTCAAATGGAGCAAGCGGCCGGCGGAGGGCGTGGAGGCCAAGAAGCCGCAGGTGAACATCGTGCGAGGACTCATCGCCCGAGCCACCACCCCGTTGCTGCCCGACGACTATCTGCACCTCGTCAATCCGCTGTGGAGCGCGCGTGAACTGCGCGGGCAGGTGGAGGACGTGGTCCGCGAGACCGAGGACTCCGCCACCGTCCGCATCCGTACCGGCTGGGGCTTCCCCGACTCGTACAAGCCCGGACAGTACGTCGGCATCGGCCTGCAGGTCGACGGCCGCTGGCATTGGCGCTCGTACTCGTTGACGTCGATCGGCGATCAGGAGAACAGCGTCATCACCGTCACGGTGAAGGCCAACCCGGACGGCTTCCTCTCCACCCACCTCGTCGACGGCGTCCAGCCGGGCACCATCATCCGCCTCGCCGCACCCAAGGGCGACTTCCACCTGCCCGAGCCGGTCCCGGACTCCATCCTCTTCCTCACCGCAGGCAGCGGCATCACCCCGGTGATGGCGATGCTCCGGCATCTGAAAAACGCGACACCGCATCCGGATATCGTGCACATCCACTCCGCGCCGACCCGGGAGGACGTCATCTTCCTCGACGAGTTGGAGTCGCTGGCCCAGGAGTTGCCCACCTACGATCTGCACCTGCGTCTGACGCGCCAGGACGGCAAGTTCGATCTCGCCGACCTCGACGCGGAGGTCCCCGGCTGGCGGGAACGGGCCTGCTGGGCGTGTGGACCGGTCGCCATGCTCGACGACGTCGAAGAGCGATTCGACGACGCCGGGATCCGGGATCACCTGCACATCGAACGCTTCGCGATCGCCCGCACCGACGTGGGTGGTGAAGGCGGCACCGTCACGTTCACGCGATCGGACAAGACTGCCGAGCTCGACGGAGCCACCACGCTCCTGGAAGCCGGTGAAGATCTGGGCATCGCGATGCCCTTCGGATGCCGCATGGGCATCTGCCAAACCTGTGTCGTCGAGCTCACCGGCGGCTACGTCCGCGACCTGCGGAACGGAAACGAACATCGAGAAGGGGACCGCATCCAGACCTGCATCAGCGCCGTCTCCGGCGAATGCACCCTCGACCTCTAGGAGATTCATGGCCATCACCGATATCGACGAGTACGCCCACCTGACCTACGCAGACGTCGAGGCCCTCGGCGCCGAACTCGACGCCATCCGCCGCGACATCGAGGAATCCCGCGGCGCCGCCGACGCGAAGTACATCCGGCGCACGATCACCTTTCAACGGTCCATGGCCGCCGGCGGCCGTCTGGCGCTGATGTTCAGCAACCGAAAGCCGATGTGGCTCTTGGGGACAACGATGCTCTCGGTCGCGAAGATCGTCGAGAACATGGAACTCGGCCACAATGTCATGCACGGCCAGTGGGACTGGATGAACGATCCGGAGATCCACTCCTCGGATTGGGAATGGGACACCAACTGCCCGTCGGTGCAGTGGAAGCACTCGCACAACTTTGTCCACCACAAGTACACCAACGTCGTCGGGATGGACGACGACGTGGGCTACGGCATCCTGCGGGTCACGCGCGATCAGCCGTGGGAGTGGTGGAACATCGGCAACTCGGTCTACAACCTGCTGCTGGGCACCTTCTTCGAAACCGGTGTGGCACTGCATCATCTGGAGACGGAGAAGCTGCGCAACGGGGAGAAGAGCTACGCGCAGGCGGCGAAGGACCTGAGGGTGATCGGCCGCAAGATGGGCAAACAGGCGGCCAAGGATTACCTGATCTTCCCAGCCCTCGCCGGCCCGAACTGGAAGACGACGCTGACGGCGAACTTCACCTCGAACATCGTGCGCAACTACTGGGCGTACATGGTCATCTTCTGCGGACACTTCCCCGACGGTGCGGAGAAGTTCACCGTCGACGAGTACGAGAACGAGGATCAGCCCCGCTGGTATCTGCGACAGATGTTGGGATCAGCCAACTTTCGGGCCGGACCGGTGATGCGGTTCATGAGTGGCAACCTCAGCCACCAGATCGAGCATCATCTCTTCCCGGATCTCCCCAGCAACCGGTACGAGGAGATCGGGGTGCGGGTGCGGCAACTGTGCCAGAAGTACGATCTGCCCTACACCACCGGGTCGATCCTGCATCAGTACGCGCAGTCCTTTCGGACCATCGCGAAACTCTCGGCGCCCAACGCCATGCTGAAGGCCACCTCCGACGACGCCCCGGAGACGGCGTCGGAGTTGCGGTTCAACGTGCGCGATGGCATGGCCAATCACTTCGGCGTCGACCCGGCGACGGGCAAGCGCCGTGGCCTGCGGACCGCACTGCGCGAGCTGCGCGAGAGCAAGGTGAGGGCCGCCTGAGCAGTACAGACACCCCAAAGTGGTGTGTTTGCGCTGAGGGTTACCGCCACCGCAGCAACTCCAGCGCGGCGGCGATGTCGACGAGGTTGTCCGCGAGGGGGCGGGGGAGCAGTTCGTCGGCGCGCGCGAGCCGGCGGATGACCGTGTTGCGGTGGGTGTAGAGCACTTCGGCGGTCCGGGAGGTGTTGCACTGCAGCGAGATCCACGTGCGGATGGTGGTGATGAGCTCATCGCCGGCGTCGGCGAAGTCGCCGAGGGTGTCGGTGAGGAAGTCGTCGGCGGCTCCGGGATCGCTGGTGAGCAGGGAGACGAGGCGGATCTCGTCGTAGTGCGCCACGTGGTGTGTCTCGGACAGACGAGACATCAGGCGCTGCGTCGTCAACGCCTGAAAGTGGCTGCTGCGGAATCCGTCCACGCCCTCACCGGGGCGGCCGACCGCGATGCGGACGCCCGGGTAGGGGTGCCGGCTGGGGTCGTCGACGGTCGGGTCGTCGAATGTTGTTGTCGGCAGCCACATCCAGCGGGAGCCGGCGCTGGAGACGATGGTGAGCGGGCGGCTGCTGCCGTTGCCGCGGGTGATCTCGTCGACGGCGGCGTCGAGGTGACCGGCGGCATCGGCCTCGTGACTCCACACCACCAGCGCGAGGTGCGATCCGACGAGCCGGTAGCCGAGCTGCACTTCCGCGCGGGCGAGCGGGATGGGTGCGCCCTCGAGGATGAGGGCCACGGCTTCTCGTCGTTCGGCGTGGGTGCCGCGTTCGAGCTCGTCGCGCTCGGCGTACATCTGCGCGGACATGCCGTCGACGGCGTCGTCGATGAACAGCGACATGGATCGTGCGGTGATGCCGAGGAGATCGCGGAGTTCCGACGCGTCGTCGGTGAGGGTGAAGCAGATCTCCATCCAGCGCTGCCACGCGATGGCCTGGCCGGTACGGAAGGCGTCGAGGGCCGCTTGATCGAGGCCGCGGCGCACGAGGTCCCGGGCGGTGCCGAGGATCTCCGACGACGCCTCGAAGGTGACGCGTTCACCGGGCCGGCTGATGTTGGCGACGGTCCAGTGCAGGGCGTTCGCGAGGTTCGTGGTGCGGATGCCGTCGGCGAGGACCGGGTCGTCGTTGATGGCGCTCATCCGGACACCGGCCAGTGAGGCGTCGTGCAGGTCGTCCTGCCACCCGGCTGCGTTGGCCAGCGCCACCTCGGCGGCTTCCCTGATCAGCTCACGGATGCGGGGTGAGGGTGTCGGCCAGGGAGCGGTCATGTGGTGCAGTATGCACCATCCTGTCCTTCATAAGGGGGCGTATCGTTGCTGGCATTGATCGACTGCGTCGAGCATTCTGGATGACAACGCGACAACGCTCGTTGACACACAGTTGGCGAGCCCCGGAAGACCAGCCCAGGAGGCGACCATGTCCGCTGCTACCGCTCCCGTCGAGGAAGTCGACGTCCTGATCATCGGTGCAGGCATCTCCGGCATCGGCGCCGGGCGCTACCTCACCACCGAACTCCCGCAGAAGACCTTCACCATCGTGGAGGCGCGCGACGTCTCCGGCGGCACCTGGGAGCTGTTCAAGTACCCCGGCATCCGCTCGGACAGCGATCTGCACACCTTCGGCTACGAGTTCAAGCCGTGGACCGACCGGCAATCCATCGCCGACGCCCCGCGCATCCTCGACTATCTCCACGAGACGATCGCGGAGAACGGCCTCACCGACAAGATCCGGTACGGGCACAAGGTGATCTCGGCGAACTGGTCGTCGGCGGGCGCGCGTTGGACCGTCGAGATCGACCGCGCCGACGGTGAGCGCATCCAGATCACGGCGTCGTGGATCTTCAGCGGCGCGGGCTATTACAACTACGACGAGGGATTCACGCCGGAGTTCGCCGGCCGTGATGACTTCACCGGGCAGATCATCCACCCGCAGCACTGGCCGGAGGATCTCGATTACACCGGCAAGAAGGTCGTCGTGATCGGTAGTGGCGCAACGGCTGTCACGATTCTGCCGTCGATGGCCGCGAAGGCCGGGCATGTCACCATGCTGCAGCGCACCCCGACCTACATCATGCCCATCCCACGCGAGGATCCGTTCGCGAACCTGATGCGCCGCATCCTGCCGGAGAAGCCGGCGTACGCGATCTCCCGGGAGAAGAACATCGCCCAGCAGCGGCTCGTCTACGAGTTCGCGCAGCGCTTCCCGACGCTCGCCCGCAAGGCGATCCGCACCGTCAACAAGAAGTTCCTGCCCAAGGGCTACGCGGTGGACGAGCACTTCAACCCGCCGTACAACCCGTGGGATCAGCGCCTGTGCGCGGTGCCCAACGGTGACCTGTTCAAGACGCTGCGTGAGGGATCGACGTCGATCGTCACCGATCGGATCACGAGGTTCACCGAGAAGGGCATCCTGCTCGAGAGCGGCAACGAGCTCGAGGCCGACATCATCGTCACCGCAACGGGTCTCAACATCCAGCTGCTCGGCGGGATGGATCTCTACCGCGACGGCGAGAAGATCGACATGACCAAGAACGTCGCCTTCCGGGGCCTGATGTTCTCCGGTGTGCCGAACCTGGCGATCGCCATCGGCTACACCAACTCCTCGTGGACGCTGAAGGTCGGACTCCTCTGCGAGTACTTCTGCCGCGTCCTGGCCTACATGGACGCCAACGGGTACGACGCCGTGGAACCCGTTGCGCCCGAAGGGATGCAGACGCGTCCGCTGCTCGACTTCGGAGCCGGCTACGTCAAGCGTGCGCTGGACCGGCTGCCGCAGCAGGGTGTCGACGAGCCGTGGACGATGTCGATGAATTACTACGCCGACCGCAAATCGCTGCGGAAGGTCGCCGTCGACGAGTCCGAGCTGCACTACAGCACGAGCGCCGGTGCCTCGGAGAAGAAGCCGACGCTGACGGCTGTCGGGGCCTGATCCCGTCAGCTCCCCGACGTCACCACGGTGCGGCGGAGTCGCTGCAGCACCGGATCGGGTAGCGGCACCGCCTCCACCAGCCGGCGCGTGTAGGTGTGCGCCGGCGCGGTGAGAGTGATGGTGGCATCGCCGGATTCGACGACACGACCGTTGCGGAGTACGACGACGCGGTCGGCGACGCGTTCGATGACGGCGAGATCGTGGCTGATGAACACCGCCGCGAACCCGAACTGCTGCTGCAGGTCGGAGAACAGTTCCAACACCCGCGCCTGCACGGACACGTCCAGCGCGCTGGTCGGCTCATCCGCGATCAGCAGCGCCGGATCCACCGACAGCGCACGCGCGAGGGCGACCCGCTGACGCTGCCCGCCGGAGAGCTCATGGGGGAGTCGGGTGGAGAACGATCGGGGAAGGTGTACCGCGTCGAGGAGTTCGTCGATGCGGTGGGCCTTGTCCTCACTGCTGCCGATGTTCTGGATCTCGAGGGGTTCGCGGATGGATTCGCCCACGGTGAACCGCGGGTCGAGAGACGCCGTCGGGTCCTGCGGGACAAACGCGAGTCGACGACGGGTGCGGCGGAGTTCGGCCCTCGACGCACGCTCGAGATCCTGGCCGTCGACGTAGATGTGCCCGGCCTGCAGCGGGAGCAGTCCGCCGATGGCGCGGCCGAGAGTTGTCTTGCCGGAACCGGATTCACCGACGACGCCCAGCACCTCGCCGGGCGAGACCGCCAGCGATACATCGTCGAGCGCCACATGTGCCCGCGCGCCGTGGCGGCCGGGATGGGAGACGGTGACGTTCTCGACCAGCAGGATCGGTGAGGGGGCGGGCTCGCCCGAAGCGGTGGGCTCGGCGTCGTCGAGGATGACCGGTTCGAGTCCGGACGCGTCGCGCGCAGCGGCGTCGTCGAGGGTGGGGAGCTTGGGGACCGCCGCGAGGAGCTGACGCGTGTACGGCGCCTGCGGGTTGCTGAAGAGGGTGAAGACCTCGCCGGTCTCGACCACCTCGCCGAGCTGCACCACGACGACGCGATCGGCGATGTCGGCGACCACCCCGAGGTTATGGGTGATGAGCAGGATCCCGGCGTTCGTCCGATCCCGCAGGCGCAGCAGCAGATCCAGGATCTCGCGTTGCACGGAGACGTCGAGGGCCGTCGTCGGCTCATCGGCCAACAGGAGTTCGGGTTCACCGGCGAGTGCCAGGGCGATCACGACTCGCTGCTTCTGGCCACCGGAGAGTTGGTGCGGGTAATAGTCGACGCGGCTCTGTGGATCGGGGATCTCCACGAGGCGCAGGAGTTCGACGGCGCGCTCGCGGGCGGCCTTTCGGGAGATGCGTCCGTGTGCCCGAAGTGCCTGATGCAGTTGCCATCCGATCGTGCGAACCGGATTCAGCGCGGTCTGTGGTTCCTGGAAGACCATCGCGACGTGGGAGCCGCGGATACGGGTGAGTTCCGCCTCGTCGAGGACGAGGACCTCGCGGCCGTCGACGCGCACCGACCCGGTGGCCTTCGCCGTCGACGGCAGCAGGCCGATGGCCGCCAGCGCCGTCATCGTCTTGCCGGAGCCGGACTCGCCGACCAGGGCGACGATCTCACCGCGGTCGACCTGCAGACTGATGCCGGCGACGGCCGGGCGCGGATAGTCGAAGGAGACGTGCAGATCGTCGACGACGAGCGCGGGTGTGGTTGTGTCGCTGGACATGTCACTGCCTCCGGGCTCGGGAGATGGACTGGGCGATGAGATAGAAGCCGAGGACCAATGCGGAGATCGCGATGAGCGGGCCGACCGAGAACCACGGATTGGTTTCCAGGTAGCCGTTGCCGGAGGCGAGGATCGATCCCAGCGACGGCGTCGGCGCGGTGATGCCGATGCCGATGTAGCTCATCGCGCCCTCGATGAAGACCGCGAGCGACAGGGACAGCGCGAGCTGGACCCCGAGGGCCTCCACGGAGTTGGGCAGCACGTGCTTGCGCAGGATGCGCCAGTTGGTGGCGCCGGCGACGCGGGCGGCCTCCACATACGGCATTTCCCGGACCTTCAGGACCGAGACGCGGGTGAGGCGGCCGAACACCGGGATCTCGGCGAGGACGATGACGACACCGATGGTGAGCGCGCCGGGACCGAGGATCGCGGTCAGCGCGATGCCCAGGACCAGCGCCGGGAAGGCGAGCACGACGTCGAAGATGCGTTGGGTGACAACGTCACTCACGCTGTGCGAGACGGAGATCAAACCGGCCAGCGTGCCCAGGAGGGCGCCGATGGGCACGGCGAGGAACACGATCAGGACATCGACGCGGATGCCGTAGAGGACGCGGCTGAAGACGTCGCGGTTGACCTCGTCGGTGCCGAACCAGTGGGTGCTGCTCGGCGGCAGCAGATATGCGCCGTCGATCTGTTGATCGGGGGCGAACGGTGCGAGCAGCGGCGCGGCGATGCCGGCCACGACGACGATACCGACGAGGATGAGTCCGGCGAGACCCTGTCCGCGAACGAGGCTGCGCCACAGCGGGATACGTCGGGTCTTGGCGAACCGGTCGTCGGGACTCTCCGGGATGAGGCCCGGAGTGATGTCGTCGCCGAGGGTCGTGTCGGTGCCGCGGGTGTCGGCTGCGGAGACGCCATGTCATTTACCTGCCAATCGGATACGCGGGTCGAGCCAGGCATGCACCACGTCGGCAGCCAACTGCACGACGACGAACACCGTCACCGACAGCAGGATGAGGACCTGGACGAGGGGATAGTCACGGGTGAAGATGCCCTGCTCGGTGAGCAGTCCCAGACCGGGCCAGCCGAAGATCGCCTCGACGAGGATGGCACCGCCGAGCAGTGATCCGACGATCAACCCGAAGGCGGTGAGCGTGGGCGGCAACGCATTACGCAGCGCGTGACGGAGCACGATCTCCGTATGCGAGATGCCCAGCGAGCGTGCGGTGGTGACGTAGGGCTGGCGCAGTTCGGTCTGCAACGCCTCGGTGAGGAAGCGCGCGAGCATCGCCCCGGCGGGTAGCCCCAGGGTGATGGCGGGGAGCAGTGCGTACTGCGCGGAGATCTGCAGGCTGTCGGTGAAGCCGTGCGGCGGGGTACCGCCGGCGGGCAGCAAACGCAGGTGCACACCGAAGACGAAGATCAGGACGGTCCCGACGACGAAGGTCGGTAGCGCGATGGCCGCCGCGTTGACACCGGTGACCAGTGCGTTGAGCTTCGGACTACGACCGATGGTGACCGTCAGCGACAACACCAGCGCGACGATGATCGCGACGACCAACGCCGATAGCGTCAGCACCAGCGTGTTCACGAGTCCGTACCCGATGAGATCGGAGATGGAGCCGCCCACCTGATAGCTCTGCCCGAAGTCGAGGGTGACGACGCCGCCGATCCAGGCGGCGTACTGGGCGAGGAAACCCTTGTCGAGGCCGAGGTCATGCCGAATCGCCTGCAGCTGTTCGGGAGTGGCGTCGGGACCGGCGAGGGCGGACTCGGGACCGCCGGGGATGAGCCGGAGGATCGCGAAGATCAACACCGACGCGATGAACAGCACCACCAGGGCGGTCGGGATTCTGCGCAGCAGATAGCGGGTCATGGATCAGTCCTTCGTTCCGGTGCTGCTCAGGTACGTCTCGCCGAAGTGCAACTGATTGCGGCGATCCCACTCGACGTTGCCGACGGCGGGGCTGGTGGCCACCTTCTGGAAGACGACGCCGATCTCCACGAGGAACAGATCACGCAGCAGGACGTCGGAGAGCCGTCGGTACGCCTCCTTCGCGGGGGGCGAGTCACCTCCGGGTGCGGTCCAGCCGGCGGTCGCGGCGGCGGTGTACTCGTCGTTCTGTTAGTTGGAGGAGTTCTTCGTCGCGTTGAACGGGTAGGCGGAGACGGCCAGCGTCGACGGGGTGAACTGGGCGAACCCGTGCTGCAGCAGCCACAGTCCCTCGAACTTGCCGCCGATCAGCTTCTCCGACTGCTGGGTGTTGTCGTTGGGGACGAGGCGGGTGGGGATGCCGATGTCGCGCAGATTGGATTGCACGATCTCCGCGATGACCCGGTCATTGCCGAGGGTGGAGTAATCGATGGTCAGCTCGGGCACCTCACCGACCTGTGCGACAAGCGCTTTGCCCTTCTCGACGTCGCGCCGGTAGGTGCTGTTCGCGGCGTCGTCGTAGGCCGGGGACCATTTGGGCCACGGCAGGTTCACGACGTAGCCGCTGCCGCGGAAGACGTCGTTGATGATGCGCGGGCGGTCCAGTGCGAAGGCGATGGCCTGCCGGACGCGCACATCCTTCAGCGCCGGGTTGGCGACGTTGAGGCCGAGGTACTCCTGCGATTCGGCTCCGGTGAGGGTGACGTCGCGGAAACCGTAGCGTTCGGTGGCGAGTTGCTCGTCGTGATAGCCGAGGCCCTCGGCGACGTCGAGTTGCCCGGTGCGCAGCCGCGTGTACAGCGACTGCTTGTCGGTGGCGATGGAGAACGTCACCGTGTCGAGTGGCGCCCGCGTGCCCCAGTAGGAGTCGTTGCGGACCAACGAGACCGACGAGTTGGGTGTCCACTCGCCGAAGCGGAACGGGCCGGTGCCGTTGAACTCGGTGCCCGCCTTGAGCTGCGGGAGGGTCTGCGGATCGATGATCGGGGCCGAGTCGAGGAGATCGAAGATGTTGCTGAGCGGATGCTCGAAGAAGAGAACCACCCGGTGCGGATCGGTGGTGTCGTAGCCGGTGATCGCGGCGGCGGTGCGCTTGAACTGCGGCGTCCAGGGACCGCTGAGATAGGCCTTGATGGAGCCTTCCACGTCCGACGACACGAACTCCCGGCCGTCGTGATACCTCACGCCCTTGCGCAGATCCAGCGTCAGGGACCGGGCATCGGGCGCGAGCTGCCACGCGGTGGCCAATCCGGGTTCGACGGTCAGATCGTCTTTCGCGTAGTGGGTCAGGGTGTCATAGACATTCGCGACGACGTGCCCGTTGAGGGCGCCGGTGCCGATCTGCAGGAAGGTCTTGGGGGAGAGATCCCGCAGGACGCCGACGCGCAGGTTGCCGCCGGTGGGTACGGAGTCGCCGGATCGCAGCGTCGTCGACGATGCCTCGCGTTGTTGGGACACCGCCGACTGACAGCCGGTCGCGGCCAGCACGGTGAGAACCGTGAGGACGAGAACGGCGAGGGGATGACGACGGTGTGACCGGCGCATGGAGAGATCCTCCGATGGTCGGGGGGGATGGGCGGAGTTCAATCTAACGGCGCTGCTGCACGGAGTATCGGGATAGATTCAGCAAGCCTTTAACCGGTTTTGCGCACGACGATCGGAAGTGTTGAACAGTGCGATCGGGCACCGCGAAGGTGGGGAGAAGCCCGCTCGCAAAGGCTATGTCTCGTAAAGGAACCCGATGCCGTCTGACAGCCAACCCCACGCCACCACCCCGCCGCCGTACGCGCGCGGGTACGAGGAGTTCGGTGGGACGGTGGGGCGGACGAGTTCGGTCTCCCAACCGTGGTGGCCGCAGGAGCCGACGGCGCGTCGGGGAGCGCCCAACGTCGTCGTCGTCCTGGTCGACGACATGGGCTTCTCCGACGTCTCCCCGTTCGGCGCCGAGATCGACACGCCCAACATCGATCGTCTGGCGCGCAATGGATTACGGCTCTCGAACTATCACACGACGCCGGTCTGCTCGCCGGCGCGGGCGGCGCTGCTCACCGGGCTCAATCCGCACCGGGCGGGGTACGGGAGTGTCGCGAACTCCGATCCGGGCTTCCCCGGGTTGCGGCTGCAGCTCGCCGACGATGTGCTCACCCTCCCGGAGATCCTGCGGGACAACGGATATGCGACGTATGCCGTCGGGAAGTGGCACCTGGTCCGCGATGCGGACATGGGGCCCGGCCGCACCCGCGCGTCCTGGCCGCTGCAACGTGGATTCGACAGCTACTACGGATCGCTGGAAGGGCTCAACTCCTTCTTCGCGCCGAATCAGCTGATCGCCGACAACTCCGTCGTCGACGTCGACTCCTACCCCGACGACTACTACGTCACCGACGAACTCACCGATCGTGCCATCGGCCAGATCAAGGCGTTGCGGGCGCAGGATCAGGACAAGCCGTTCTTCCTCTACTTCGCGCACATCGCGATGCACGGGCCGCATCAGGTCAAGGAGGCCGACCTCGCCAAGTACCGCGGCAGATATGAGGCGGGATGGGATGAGATCCGGCGGGAGCGGTTCGCGCGGCAGGTCGAGGCGGGCCTCTTCGATCCGGGCACGCCGATCGCCGAGCGCAATACCGAGCCCGGCTACGACGCCCCGCCGTGGGACTCACTGGAACCCGAAGAGCAGCAACGCTTTGCGCGGTATCAGGAGGTCTACGCGGCGATGGTGGACAGCGTCGACCAGAGTGTCGGGCGGATCGTCAACACGCTGGAGGAACTCGGCGAGCTGGATAACACCATCATCGTGTTCACCTCGGATAACGGGGGCACCGCGGAGGGTGGGCCGGTCGGCACCCGCTCCTATTTCGCGCAGTTCGTGCACAGCCCGGTCCCCGAGGACTGGGAGCGCGACGTCCCGCACGACGAGGAACTGATCGGGTCGTCGACGCTGGGTGTCCACTATCCGCGCGGGTGGGGCCAGACGTCGAACACGCCGTTCCGCTTCTACAAAGGGCAGACCTTCGCCGGCGGGGTGCGGGTGCCGTTCATCATCTCGTGGCCCGAGGGCATCGCGCGTGCCGACGACGACAACGGCGTTCGACGACAATTCGCCTACGTCACCGATCTCGCGCCGACGCTGCTCGATCTCATCGGCGCGCAGACGCCGACGCACCGCCACGGACGACCGGCGCAGGAACGAGACGGGGTGAGCATTGCCTCGGTGCTCGCGGATGCATCGGCCGAGTCACCGCGTCGGGAACAGTACGCGGAGTTCGGTGGGCATCGCGGGTTCTATCGGGACGGGTGGAAGCTGTTGTCCCGCAGCGAGAATCCTGCGCAGGTCGACGATCCGCGGTGGGAACTCTACGACGTCCGGTCCGATCCGGCGGAGACGCGCGACGTGGCGTCCGAGCACCCGGACCTCGTCGCTGAACTCGCTGCGGGGTGGGAGGAGGCGGCGTGGCGGAACACGGTGTTCCCGCTGTTCGACTCGCCCGCCGATCAGGCCCGACGCCGCCCGGATGAGGATCGCTACAGCGATCCGGTCCGGTTGCTCGCCGGCACACCGACGTTGGAGCGGTACCGGTCATCGCGGTTGATCGCGTACCGCGACTTCGAGGTGATCGCGGAGTTCGACGAGTGGGATGGCGCCGTCGCCGCGGGTGCGGCGGAAGGGGTCGTCGTCGCACATGGGGATCCGCAGGGCGGGTATCTGCTCGCGGTGGAGGACGGCGCCGTCGTCCTGGTGTACAACGCGTATGGCCGGGTCCAGCGGGTCAGCGCCGAGTTGCCGGCTCATGTCTCGCGGATCACGTTGCACGCCAGTGCTTCTGCGGATGCCCGGTGGGATTTCACGGTGTCGGTGACGACGGTGGACGGCGGGGCGTCGGTGGTGGCGAAGCTGGATCGGCAGGTGCAGTTGGTGGGTATGGCGCCGTGGACCGGGATCTCGGTGGGACTCGACGCGCGGGGCCCGGTCGATGCGGAGCTGCGGCGTCGTCGAGGTGTTTTCCGCTTCGGCTCCGCTCTGCGTGCCGTCACCTACCGCCCCGGCGACGTCCGCGTCCCCGCCGCCGCCCGCCGCGCCATCGACGCCGAGGCGGAGGCGTTGGCCGACTGACACCCACTCAGGGTATTTCTCAGCGTGAGGAATACCCTCGCGAGTCGAAAAGTCCAGTGGTGCACTGGGTTCGAACGATCTATACAGCCACCGCACGAATCGTACGAACAAGGAGAACCACATGACGCTGGCACAGGTGGAGGCACGGACGGACCGGGAGGCCCGGGCGCAGCAGGTGTACCGGGAGGCCGGGATCATCGTGGACAAGCTGTCGGAGAACATCGGTGCGCGCATCGGAGGAGTCACGTTGGGCGGCAATGTGCCGCTCGAGCAGGTCGAGGCGATCCGTTTGGCGCTCGCGGTGAACAAGGTCATCGCGTTCAGCGATCAGGGTCATCTCGACGACGGTGCGCAGTACGCATTCGCGTCGTTGCTGGGCGAGCCGACGGCTCCGCATCCCACGGTGACCTCGCGCGGCGATCAGCTGCTGACGATCGAGGGCGCGGCCAACAGCTGGCACAGCGACGTGACCTTCGTCGACCGGATTCCGAAGGCGTCGATCCTGCGTGCCATCACGCTGCCCTCCTACGGCGGTGCCACCACCTGGGCGTCGACCGTCGCCGCCTACGAGCAGCTGCCGGAACCGCTGCGCGCATTGGCCGAGGAGCTGTGGGCCACCCACACCAACCTGTACGACTATGTGTCGCAGAAGGAACCGTCGGGCGGCGTCGACGTCGCGGACAAGGCCGAGCACTACAGGGAGTTCACCAGCGACGAGTACCGCACGCTGCATCCGGTGGTGCGGGTGCATCCGGAGACCGGTGAGCGCAGCCTGCTGCTCGGGCATTTCGCCAAGGAGTTCAAGGACCTGAAGAGCTCGGAGTTCCAGTACCTCTACGATCTCCTGCAGGCGCGGATCATCAAGCTGGAGAACACGGTTCGCTGGAACTGGAGCCTGGGCGACGTCGTCATCTGGGATAGCCGCGCGACCCAGCACTACGGCATCGCGGACTTCGGCAACCAGAAGCGTCAGCTGCACCGCATCACACTCGCCGGCGACATCCCCGTCGATGTCGGGGGCCGGACGAGCCAGGTGCTGCAGGGAGACGCCGCACACTACTCCGGCATCGAGGCCTCCCGTCGCCTCGCGGTCTACGCCGACTGACGTCGCGCCTGCGCGCGGTGATCAGCTCAGCTGACCATCGCGCGCAGTGCCGGATCGCACCACGCATGCAGGAGCCGACGGAGATCGTCGTCGTCGCGTGTCGCTTCGGTGAAGAGCACGACCGACACGGCGAGCAGCGTCGTCAGCTCCGCGATGTCGTCCATGTGATCGGCGAGGCTCGGCTCGAGGTCGGCGATGGGCGTGAGCATCTCCCGGGTGACAGGTAGCGCGCGCGCCATCATGCCGTCGTCGAAGAGGGGATTGGCGGTCTGGTCGTGGAGGAGGGTGGACAGCGTCGGGTCACCGCGGGCGATGGCCCGGCCGGCGACGATCAGTTCGACGACGTAATCGGCCGGGGTACTCATGCCCGAAAGTCGCTCGCGGAGTTGATCCATCATGCCCAGGGTCAATTCGACGAAGGCCTGCGAGACCATGTCCTCGCGGGTACCGAAGATGGAGTAGACCGTCTGCCGGGAGACGTGCGCCTTCTCGGCGACGGCGGCAATCGTGATTCCCTCGAACCCGCTGTCGGCAATGAGATCGAGCGTCGCAGTCAAGATGCGGGTCCGTGATCTCATGCCCCTCATTATGGCTGTCGCCTAGGGTGGGTGAGGACGAACGAGAACACGCCCGCCACCCGAGAGGTCTGACATGTCTCCGCCGGCCATCGCGATCGACGGTCTCACCAAACGTTTCGGCTCGGTCACCGCCGTAGACGATCTGTCCTTCACCGTCGCCCCCGGCCGGGTCACCGGTTTCCTCGGTCCCAACGGCTCCGGCAAGACGACCACCCTGCGGATGCTGCTCGGGCTGGTCGCGCCGACGGCCGGTACCGCCCTCATCGGCGGGCAGCCGTACGCATCCATTCGCCAACCGGCACAGATCGTCGGGGCGGCGCTCGAGGCGTCGAGCTTCCACCCCGGCCGTACCGCGATCGGTCACCTCCGTGTGCTGGCACCGCAGGTCGGGGTCACCGATGCGCGGTGCCGCGAGGTCCTCGACTTCGTCGGACTCTCCGACGCCGTGGAACGCCGCATCGGTGGCTTCTCCATGGGTATGCGCCAGCGCCTCGGGCTCGCGACGGCGTTGCTCGGCGACCCGGACATCGTCGTCCTCGACGAACCGGCCAACGGACTCGATCCGCAGGGCATCGTCTGGCTTCGGCATCTGCTGCGCTCCATCGCCGCCTCGGGACGCACCGTCCTCGTCTCGAGCCACGTCCTCGGGGAGGTGCGCCACACCGTCGACGACGTGGTCGTGATCAGCGCCGGGCGCCTCATCCACGCGTCGTCGTTGCAGCAGTTCGAGTCGATGGCCGAGCGTGGCGTCGGTGTCCGGACGCCTGCCGGAGGAGGGTTTCGACGGCTCGCCGTCGAGCAGGGATGGCGGATCGCGCCGGGTGCCGATCCGGCGACGCTGCCGCCGGGGATCGAGGACATCTACGTCGCCGACGTCGCGCCCGCGCAGGTCGGCGCGGCCGCCTTCGCGGCGGGCATCGAACTGCACGAACTCACCGAGCGCGGCGCCGATCTGGAGACGGTCTTCCTGCGTCTCACCGCGCCGGCGGCAGGGGTGGCGGCAGCGGGGGTGCCCGCATGACGAGCGCACTGATCGCGGAGTACCGCAAGTTCTTTTCGACGCGGATGTGGTGGGTGCTGCTGCTCGCCATGGTCGCGTATCTCGGATTCATGGCGCTGGTCATGTCGTTCTCGATGACCTCGGAGATGCCCGGCGAACAGGGGCCACAACTGTCCGGGGCCGATGCGGCCCGCACCGTCTACTCGCTGACCTCACCCATCGGCTACGTCTTCGCGTTGGTCGTGGGCAGCCTCGCGGTCACCAACGAGTTCCGCCACAAGACTATTACGACGACGCTGCTCGTCGGCCCCGATCGCAATCAGCTGATCGGCGCCAAACTCATCTCGTCGATCCCGATGGGACTCGCCTACGGCATCGTCGCGACGGCGGCGGTGGTGGGCATCGGCGCGCCGATGCTGAGCTTCCTCGGCGACGGCGCGTTCCTCGGTGAGGGCGAGACCATCACGCTGCTGCTGTTCTCGGTGGTGGTATTCGTCCTGTGGACGGCGATGGGCGTCGCCTTCGGGACAATGGTGCCGAATCAGGTCGCGGCGATCGTGATTCTGCTGGCCTTCACGCAATTCGTGGAACCGATCGCCCGCGTCGGACTCGGTTCCTTCGACGCGACGTCGTCGATCGCGAAATTCCTGCCCGGGGCCGCGGCCGACGCCACGCTGGGCACCAGTTTCTACGGCGCAATCGGCGGGACGAGTGGTGATTTGCTATCTCGACCGACTGGTGTGCTGGTGATGATTGTCTACATTCTACTGTTCGCCACAATTGGCAGAATGACCACGTTCCGGCGAGATATTGCATGATTTCGCACCGAATCTAATCCCAAAAGAGGGAATTCCCTCACCCGAACAGCTCGTACTTGGACATCGAATGTGTACGTGATACATCATCGATATATGACTTCAGCGAATGTGGGGCCAGCTGAAGCAGTCATCCGGGTCGGGGTGGTCGACGATCACGAGTCGATCATCAGGGGAGTGCGCACGCTGGTCGACGAACAATCGGACATGCGATGTTCCGCGTGGGCGACGACGGTGGCGAGCCTGATCGACACCGGCGCACCCATTGACATCGCGGTCCTCGACCTGCGTCTCGAGGACGGATCGTCGCCCGAACAGAACGTCGAGGCGCTGCGCGAGGCAGGTGTCCCGACGCTGGTGTACACCTCCGGGGACGAGCCGTACCTGGTGCGTGCCGCGGCATCGGCGGGTGTGCTGGGGGTGCTGCGCAAGAACATGAAGGAACGCGAACTCGTCGACGCGCTGCGGCAGGCGGCGGCGGGCGAGCCCGTCCCGACGATGGACTGGGCCGCCGCGATCGACGCCGATCCCGGTTTCGTCGACCTCTCACCCCAGCTGCGACGGGTGCTGGAACTGTATGCGGCCGGCGAGTCCACCGCGGGTGTGGCCGCCGCACTCGGGCTCTCCCGGGAGACGGTGAGCGACTACGTGAACCGCATCCGGGCGAAGTACAGCGCGGTCGGGCGTGCGGCGCCGACGAAAGCGGATCTCTACAAGCGGGCGATCGAGGACGGATGGCTGCCGATTCCACGCCGCTTCCGTCGCTGAACAGCGGACCGATCCCGGCACTCAGCGAGACCGGCACGATCTCGTCGTTGACCGCCGTCGCCGAGCGGCTCGACGAGACGGCCGGTCGCAAACTCATGCGGCAGGCGTCGGTGTTCATGGGGATCGGCTACCTGACCTTCGCCCTGCTGCTCATCCCGACCATCCGCTCGTCCTTCGCGGTGATGGACGCATGGTGGAACGTTGTCGCCATCCCGTTGGTCTTCGGGACGGGAATCGCGATGGCGGCGTTCGGGTTCCGCGGTTCGGTGCGCACCATCAGGATCGTCGCCGCGATCGCGGTGATGGGGTATCTGATCTCGATCGCGCTGTGGTGGTTCGGCTGGAACGGCGTGCAGATCGACCTGAGCTCGGGGATCTGGCTGGGACAGCTGCCCGGGCTGATCGGTGTGGTCGCGGCAATCGGACTGAACCGGCCGATCCTGATCTTCGGCCTGCTGTGCGTGATGATCGTCGCCACCGACGGCATCAATCAGGTGGTGCGCACGCCGGCCATGAACATCCCGATGCTGCCCGATGTCGTGTGGTCGGTCGCCTACTGTCTGGTCTACTTCGCGGCGGCGGTGATGGCACTGCGCACCATCGAGATCTTCGACAAGGAACGCTCCGACGCATTCGCGACCATCCGGGAGACCGCGGCCGCATCGGCCCGCGCCGATGAACGACGACGCTTCGATCAGCTCACCCATGAGGCGGTCATGGCGACCCTGCTCGCCGCCGCGCGGCAGGGCCGCACCCCATATCTCGCGCTGCGTGCGCGTAGCGCGCTCGACGACATCGACTGGCTCGCCCGAGGCAACGCGGCCGAGCACCATCCGATCCCGGTGGGCATAGCCGTCGCCCAGATCCGTGCCGCTGTCACGATGCTGCTCCCACGCCTGAAGTTCGCCACCGACGTCCATCCCGACGACGCGTCGTCGCAGTTCCCGGTGGGTGTCATCCGCACGATCACCGCCGCCGCCGCCGAGGCGGTCCGCAACAGCAAACGGCATGCGGGACCGGATGCGACGGTGGTCGTGTCGGCGCACGCGGTCGCAGGGAATCTGCGTGTCGAGATCGCCGACAACGGTGCCGGATTCGATGTCTCCGCACTTCCGGGTGACCGGATGGGTGTGCTCGGGTCCATCCGCGGTCGCATGGACCAGTTGGCCGGCGCGGAGGCCGAGATCATCTCGGTGATCGGGCGGGGCACCGTCGTGCGGCTGTCCTGGACGGCGCCGTCATGACCGCCGGACCGGCCCGAATCCGGGACGCGCCGTGCGCGCCGGTGCCGCAGTCGCCGTCGAACCTGCTGGACCTGGTCGGGATGCGGTCCCGCGGGCTCTGGATGATCATCGGGTTCTTCTCCGTGGCGCTGGTCATCGTGGCGGTGGCGATGAGCCAGACGACGGTGCAACTCGTGGTGGCATTGGCGGCCGCCGGGATGCTGACCATCGCGGGGGTCATGCTGGTGATGATCCACGACGACCCGCTGCCGGTCTGGGCGACGACGCTGGTGGCGGTGACCGGACCGGTCGCCAGCGCGATGGTGCTCGCGGTCTCGGCCTATCCGGTGGGCTCGATGATGGTGTCCTGGGTGCACGGTGCGGGCACGGCGATGTGCTTCTTTCTCAGTGTGCGGGGCCGACGCGCGGCGCCCTGGTTGGGCTTCGCGGGGATGGTGGTGGTCTACGGGATCGCCGCCGTCGTCGTCGACGGTCGCTCGTTCCTGCACGGCGCGGGGCTGCTCGCCCCCGACGCGGCACCGCTGATCATGGGCATCTTTCTGGCCCACACGATCCGGCCCACCGCGGCGTCGGTCTTCTCGCTGCGGGAGAAGGCCACCGCGCGCATCGCCGACGCCTCCGCGGAGGAGGCCGCCGCCGACGAGCGGGGCAAACAGCTCCACGATCTCGATCAGCTCGCGCGGCCGATGCTCGTGCGGATCGCCGAGGGCGGTGATCTCACGGACGCCGAACGGTTCGAGAGTGCACTGCTCGAAGCGCACCTGCGCGACCGGCTGCGGGCGCCGATTCTTGCCACCTCCGAGGTGGAGGAGGCCGCGTACGCGGCGCGATCACGGGGTGTCGAGGTCGTCTTCCTCGACGACGGCGGACTGGGGGATCTACGCCCTGACGTGCCCGAACTGTTGACGGCGATCCGTGGTGTGGCCACCGACGCGCTCTCTGCGGCGACGTCGGGGCGGGTGTGCGTGCGGGTGTTGCCGCCCGGAAGAAAAATTGTCGCCTCTGTTCTCAGCGAGGATGACGGTGGTAGCGTGCGGCTGGAGGTCAGTGGGGAAGGTCTCGTTCACCGAACCATTTCGTTTGGCTAACTATGCCCCCCATGTGGATGGCACAGTAACTTGCGGCTGGCTGCACGACACAGAGTGTTCTAAGTTTTCTGGTAGCGGGGAGCGATCTGCACTATCGGAAAGGTTCACAGCTGTGACACTGATGAACATCGAGGAGCCGTTGGAGGCTGCCTCAGTTGTCGGGTCCATGGTGCCGGGAGGACATGTAGACGAGGTCGACAAGACCTCAACTCCCGAGCTCAGCGCCCGCGAGATCGAGATCCTCACCACCTGGCTGATCTGCGACACCAAGAGCGAGGTGGCCACGCGTCTGTTTGTCACGGGCGCGACGGTGCGCACGCATCTGGCCCGGATCCGCGTCAAGTACCGCGATGCCGGCCGCCCCGCGAACACCAAGATCGCGCTGCTGATCCGCGCGATCGAGGATGGCTACTGCACCCTTGACGGCATCGCGCGGAAGCTGGACTTCCATGCCGACCCCGAGGCGCCGACGGAGTCGGTGCGGCAGGTGACGCGTCCGGTGATCAGCGTGGTGCAGCAGCCCTGAGGCCCTCCGGGTCCACAGTGCCCGGTACCGGGCGGCTCACCCCGGTTCGTTTTGCCGCGGTTCGTCGAGCTGCAGTTCGTCGCGCAGTTGCGCGGCGAGGCGCACCGATGCCTCGATCTCGGTGCGTCGGTTCGACACGCTCTCCACGTTGAAGCCGAACGGTACGCCGAGGCGGCGGCAGAAGGCGATCAGTTCCCGTGCGATGACCAGCGCGTTGTCCAAGGACTCGGCGAGCGTGTCCGCGGCGTGCCGCAGATCGTTCTCCAGCCAGCGCGGCACGTCCACACCGAGCCAGCGCAGAAACTCCAGCGTCTTCATCGAGCCGCACACCGAGAGCGTGAAGATGACAGGCGCCGGGCGATGGCCGCGGGCGAGACATTCGTAGTGATAATCCGACACCAGGGTCTTGGCGGCGTCGACGTCGTAGATCACCTGGGTGATGAAGAACGAGGCCCCGGCCGACTCCTTCGCGAGGAGCCGCTCGTGCTCGTCGCCGTTGCGGGAGTGGCGCTCGGGGATGGCGACGCCGCCCATCAACAGGTCCGGCTTGATCTGCTCCCGAAGTTGTTGTGCCCGAGGCAGAGTCACATCGACGGCCTTCTCGGATGACGATGCGCCGACGAAGACGGTGAGGGCTCGAGAAGGGTCTTGCCGCTGCAGCCAGGTGGTGAGCGCCGGCTCGGCGTACTTGCCCACCGAGCGGTAGATCACGACGGGCGTGTGCCACGCGTCGAGGTGCTGGGCCAGGAAGTCCGCCGGGTCCATGGTGGGCAGGAAGGGAAACGGGCGCTCGTCGGGGTTGCGGTCGCTCTCGTCGTCGATGTCGTAGAGGACCAGGCCGTCGAGGTCCAGTCCGTCCAGCCGCGCGATGGTGGCAGCGGCGATCTCCGCAGCCTTCTCCTGGGCGGTGGCGAGGCGGGGCGGAGTGAGCGCGAACAGCAGGATGCCACTCCGCCGATCGCTGATCTGTTGCTGCAGAGTCACTCTCGAGACCCTACACGGCCTCGGGTATGCCAGAAACGTCCTGATTTCCGGCCGTTCTTCCTCGAAAACGCGCGACAGCGCCGATTTTCAGGACGATCCTGGCGTGCCGTGATGGATCGTCGGCCCCGCGCTCAGGCGTGCGCGGCGGCGCGTGCGACCTCGACGATGATGGTGGCGTCGAACGCCGCCAGATCATCGGGTTTGCGGCTGGTGATCAGGACGTTGCTGCCGTTGCGGTCCACCACGACCTCCTCGTCGACCCAGGTGCCGCCGGCGTTGACGATGTCGGTGTGCACGCTCGGCCAGGAGGTGAGGGTGCGCCCCTTGACGACGTCGGCCTCCACCAGCGTCCAGGGGGCGTGGCAGATCGCGGCGACGGGTTTCCCGGCGTCGAAGAACTCCTTGATGAAGCGCACCGCTGTGTCATCGGTGCGCAGGGCGTCGGGATTGGCGACCCCACCCGGAAGGACGAGGGCGTCGAAATCGACGATCGAGGCGTCGCCCACGGTGACATCCACGGGAAACGTGTCGGCCTTGTCGAGGTGATGGAAGGCCTGCACGGTGCCGGGCTCCGTGGAGACGAGACGCGGTGTGCCGCCGACGGATTCGACGGCCTGCCAGGGTTCGGTGAGTTCGACCTGTTCGATGCCCTCGGGTGCGACCAGAAATGCGACCGTCAGTCCGGTGAGTTCCTCTGCCATGGTGCTGGTTCCTCTCGTCGTCGAGATGACCCCCGTGACTCGACTGTACGCCGAAAGCTCAGGATGTCGACCGGCCGAGTTGCGCCTCGGGTTCGAAACCGTCGGCTACGACGCCGTCGACGACGGTCCTCGCCAGCGCCTCGCCGAGCACCGGCGCATGCTTGAAGAGGTTATGACCGGCGAGGGCGACGACATTCCCCGACTGCCAGATGCCCACGCCGTCGTCGCCCCACGGCAGCGTCGTGACCCAGCAGTGCACGATGTCGTGGGGTGTGGGATCGAGTCCGGGGAGTGCGGCGCGGACGTACTCGACGGCCTGCTCGGCGAACCGCGGGAGTGCGTCGGGATCGGTGAGCGCACCATCCTCGTGCGCTGCAACCCAATCCGAGGTTCCCAGACCATAGCCGGAGTCGTCGGGGTAGGCGGCAGCGTAGATGCCGGAGAACCCGAAGGCGTTGCTGCCGTCCTGCAGGGTGGGGAGTGTCGGCGTGGCTGGTGGCGGCGGTGATGCCGGCGCGAGTCGGTCGAATGAGACGCGTACGTGGGCGCCGAGGGTGACCGGGATGTCGACACCGAGACCGCGCATGAGGGGTGCGGTGCCCCGTCCGGCGCAGACGACGACCGCGTCATGAGTATTCATAGTTGTGGGGCAACGGATTTCGACGCCGGTCGGGACCTCACGGAGCGAGATGACCTGCTCGGTGACGATGTTCTCGGCGAAGCGCCCGGCGATGGCACTGATCGCGGCGCGGGTGAAGATCGACCCGCCGTCGGGATCGTGGACGGCCTCGCCGTCGTAGGGGGCGAGGGCGGGTAAGAGGTGCGCGAGCTCGTCGGGGGTAACGGGGCGCGCGCGGAGTTCGGGATGCTGCTCGAGGATCGCGAGACGGTTGATGGCGCTGGTGCCCAACGCTATTCCTCCTGCGCAGGACAGCAGCGGTACGTCGTAGAACTCCTCCCACGCCAGCCACTGCCGGCGGGCGCGGATGGCCAGATCGACCAGGCGCGGGTCGTCGTGGGCGTGGCGGAAGATCCGCGATTGCCCGGCCGATTGACCGAAGCCCGGTTGCCCGGTCTCGTAGATGGTGACGGTGCATCCCTGCTCGGCCAGGTGATGGGCGGCGGCCAGGCCCACGATGCCGGCTCCGATGACGGCGACGCGGGCAGAGCCTGCGGGTGAGGTGGACATACACCCGACGCTACGCGCGGAGCGTGCCCAGAGGTGGGGTGGGTTGGGGTCAGGGGTCAGGGGTCAGGGGGCGGTGTCGAGCCAGTCGTGGAAGCCGGACGGGTCGTGGCGGCCGAGGGCGAAGTGCTCGAAGAGGCCCCACCCCTCGCGGGTGGTGCCATCCGATTCGCGGCAGGTGGCGCGGCCGACGTGATCGACGGCGCCGAAGGCGATGCGGCCGGCGACGGCCGGATCGTCGAGCTGATAGGTGAGACGCTCGGTGAAGCCGTCGCCCTTCCACATGCCGTGCAGCCAGTCCGGATCGCCGCCGTAGCCGCCGCCGACGTGGATCGGGACGGCGCGTCGCGATTCCACCTCGATGCGCACGGGTGCGCCGTGGGAGGCCGTCGCGTCGATGGTCGCACCGGTGGGAATCCTTGTGCCGGAACGATAGTGGATGTCGATGCGTGGCCACCCCAGCTGTTCGATGCGGCCGTCCTTCCAGATGCGGGTGCAGTCGTTGAGAGAGCGGAACCCATCCGGGGATTCCTGCATGATGAGGACGAGCTGGAAATCGTCGAACGCCATCGGGATGTAGAGCCACCACATGCCGTCGAACGGCGGATCCGCGGGTCGGCCGGGTGGCTCGGCTTCACCGATGGGCCGGATGCCCCAGGAGCGATCGCGGCTGCCGATCCACGTGGACGGATTCACCTCAATCTGCTCGTCGTCGACGATGATGGTGCCGCGCCACGTGCCGACCTGGGCGAAGCGCTGGGCGTCGAGGGTGATGCGGGTGCCGGTGCGCATCACGTGGGGTTGCTCGAGCAGGGGATCGAAGAGTCCGTCCCAGGTGAGGTCCAGAGCGATCCCTTCGGTCTCGTCCATGACGATCCGCAGTGAGCGCAGCGGGTCGGTGACCTCGACGCGATATCCGTTGACGTGCTGATGCATTCGATCCTGATCGATGCCGTCGGACAGATGGATCGCGGTCTGGGTGGGCGCGCCGTCGACGTCACGGGAGAGCAGGACGAAGGCGTCCTTCACACCGAGGTTCGGGTAATAGCCGATCCCGGTGATGAGGAACAGGTTGCCGGTGCGGTCATGGGCGTTGAAATAGGAGCGGTCGTAGAAGTTCCGATCCGAACTTCCCGGCCAGGCAATGGGTTGGGGGAGTTGATGAATCGGGAACTCGTCCATGGGTCCGAGCATGGCTAGGCTTCCTCCGTGATCAGGCGTTCGAGTAGGGAGCGGTGATAGAAGAGGGTCGCGTCGAGATCGTCGGGACGCTCGAGTTCACCGAAGTGGATGCGGCGCGCCCCCGTCCGCAGGAAGACGCAGCACCAGATGACCCCGGCGTAGACGTGGAACCAGCGGAGATCACCCAGCTCGATGCCGGTGAGTTCGCTGTAGGTGGCGCGGACGTCCTCCTCGCGGAGGAAGTCGGGCATGCCGGGGAGATCGGCGAGTCCGCAGAGTTCCTGGAAGACGTTGTGGGCAAAGATGATCCACGAGACATCGAGTTCTCGGGGGCCGAGGGTGGCCATCTCCCAGTCGAGCACACCGACCGGGGTGAAGTCCTGATACAGCACATTGCCGATGCGGGAATCACCCCAGCACAACACCGACGGCGTGGCGGCGACGTCGTCGGGGAAATGGGTTTCCAGCCAGGTGAGGGCGCGGTCGACGAGGGCCGAACCGCCGATGCCCTGTTGGCAGTAGACGTACCACTCCTGTAGCCAGTTCAGGCGGCGGCGCAGTGCAGTCCCGGGGGTGGTGCCGGGTTCGGTGGGGTCGTCGAGGAAGGCGAACACCTGCTCGGCGTCGGGGATGGAGTGCAGCGCCGCGATGATGCCGACCGTCGAATCCTGCAGTGAGCGTTGCCGTTCGGGAGGGGCGTCGGCCAGCCAGTTGCCGCCGAAGGTGTAGGGCATCACGTCGGGCGGGACGAGGCCGTCGACATGATCCATCACGAAGAACGGTTGTCCGAGGACGTCTCCGGTGGGTTCGAGCCAGCGGACGGCGGGGATCGGGACGTCGGTGTGCTCGGCGGCGAGCCGCATGACGTCGAACTGATGATCCATGCGGTAGCTGCCGAAGACCGGGACGTCGTCGACGCCGGGGGCCATGCGCACGACCCACTTGCGCTCGACCTGCTTGCTGCCCTCGGTGAGGTGTGCGGTGACGATGATCGTCTCCGACGACATGCCGTTGGCGTCGACGCCGGCGTCGACGGTGATGTCGGGGGCGGTGTGATCGGGCAGGACCTCGGCGAGCCAGGCGGCGAGGGCGTCGGGGAGGGACGCGGTGTCGCGGCTGGATCGTTGGAGGTGATCGATCTGGCTGATCGGCGAGTCGGTGGTCATCGGGACTCCTCTGTCCGAGTATCGATACGGAGCGTAGCGATATGTCGGAGAGGCTATAACAGAAGACATGTCCACGGGGGCGGGTCGGCCAAGAGACCAGAACATAGATGCGGCGGTACTCGCCGCGGTGCGCGAGGAGTTGCTCGCGGTCGGTTACGCGGCGCTGACGATCGGTGCGGTCGCGCAGCGGGCGGGGACGGCGAAGACGACGCTGTACCGGCGCTGGTCGGGCAAGGCGGAACTGGTGCACGCCGCGACGTTCTCGACGGTGACCTCGATGGCGGCGCCGACCGGCGACATCGCCGAGGACATCGCGGCGATGGTCGCGCTGGCCCGCGACGTCTTCGCCGACCCGGTCACGCGCGCCGCACTGCCCGGTCTGATCGCCGACACCTCCAGCGACGAGGATCTCTCGGCACGGGTCCACGGGAGATTCGCCGAGGTGTTCGCGGAGGTGCGGGCGCGGTTGGTGACGGCCGTCGAGCAGGGTGAGGTCCATGAGGACGTCGACCCGGATCGGCTCATCGAGGCGCTCGGCGGCGCGGCGATGCTGCGATCGCTACTCATCCCGCCCGGCGTCGATGCCACCGACGTCTTCGACGACGACTGGGTGGATCACATGACGGAGTTGCTGCTGCACGGAATCGGGGTTGATCGGGGGTGAGTGCGGCGTTCGATGGGAATCTGCGGTGCGCTCAGGACTGCCCGTCGAGCCCCAACTTGCCGGCGAGTTCGAGGGTGGCCTCCGCGCGCGCCAGGTTGGGCAGGTCGCTGCCGTCGTAGACGCTCGCACCGTCGCCGAGACGTTCGACGACGCCGCGTGCTGCGGAGATCTCGTCCGGGGACGGGCTCAGCAGGTTGTTGATCGTCTCCGCGTGGCCGAGGTCCAGGCACAGGCGCGCGGACATGCCCATCGACTTGGCGACCGCGCAGTCGCGGGCGAGGCGTCGGGTGTTGGTCCGCAGCGTCGGGCCGTCGATCGGCGGGGGCAACTCCGCCGCGCGGCTCGAGATGACCAGCCGGGAGCGGGCGTAGGCCAGCGCCATCGGGTCGTCGGAGATGCCGGTGTCGCGGCGGAAATCGCCGACGCCGAAGGCAAGCCGTGAGCAGCGCGACGAGCGGGCGATGTCGGTGGCGTCCTCGAGGCCGCGCGCGGACTCGATGAGCGCGATGATCGGGATGTGCGCGGGCAGATGTGCGGCGGTCGCGACGACGTGATCGGGGGACTCGGTCTTCGCGAGCACCACACCGTCGAGGCCGGGCGTGGAGCCGATGGCGGCCAGATCGGCGGCCCACGTGTCCGACGTGATGTCGCCGATGCGGACCCACGCATGATGCTGCTGCAGCCACTGCGCCGCGGCGGCACGACCGGCATCCTTGTGCGGTGCGGGCAGGCCGTCTTCGAGATCGAGGATCACCACGTCGACGGGAGATGCTGCGGCACGGGCGAACCGGTCGTCGGCGTCGGGGAGAGCCGGCTGCAGGAACCAGGTGCGGGCGACGGTCCAGTGCGGGCGGATGAGTCGGGATGTCATCGAGCGCCTTTCCTCGGGGCTTGCGATGATCGTCGTCGGTCGGATGCGGTAAGCCAAGGTTGTGCACATATTGTTCATGTCGCACCGAGTGGGCGCGTGTCAGTGCTGAGTGGGCGCAGGGGTCGTTGTCGACGTCGGGTTCGGTTCTGACGGCGCTCCCGCGACGAGATCTTCCAGATCCAAACCCCAACGGCCATAACGCTTGTCGACGATCTGCGCGCGCGTCCGGGCCCGCGCGACCTTCTCCGGTGAATACCAGCGTCGTGCCCAGCCCGACGTCGGCCGGGCCAGCCGCACCGCCCCGACCCACGCGACGGGCGGAATGAATGCGCCGACGGCCGCCATCGAGTATTTGCCCTTGTAGACGCAGGCCAGCACGACGCAGAGGTGAATCGGGAGGGTCACGGCGAAGAAGATCCAGCCGGTGCCCGCGTCGTCGTGCAGGGGATTGAAACCCAGCGCGACCAACCCGATGATGGCGCTCGCGAGGAACACCACCTGGACCGACAGTTGCCCCTGCCGCGACCAATAGACGTCCTGCATGTGCAGGATCAGGGCGAACTCGTCGAGCACCAGCGAAGCGCCGACACCGATCAGCACCGCGGCGATCTCCAGCGCCGGCGAGCGTCCCGTCGACGCCACCGACAGCACCGCACCGGAGATGAGCAGGACGATGCCCGGCACCGCGTGGTGGATGTGGACGCCGCCGCGCACGTTGTTCTTGAACGGTCCCCGGCCCGCACGGATCAGCCGGGTGATGCTGCGGGTGATCAGGAACGTGATGAGGAAGGCGGCGAGGAGCAGGCTCGTCGGGAGCGCGGCGTCGGCGTGGATGTCGATGTCGGTGTCCACGTGACTCACCCCGGGGCGATGCCGGTGCGACGTTGCTCGATGATCAGGCAGCGATCCTCCACATACAGCAGCCCGGCATCCTCGGCGATGCGTCGTGCCTCGGCGGAGACGATGCCCAGCTGCAGCCACAGCGCCGACGCCCCGGCCGCCACTGCCGCACGCGCCACCTCCGGTGCATCGGCGGCGGGACGGAAGACGTCGACGAGGCCGACCTGCTCGGGGATGTCGCCGAGGGTCCGGTAGACGCGTTCACCCACGATCTCGTCGGCATGCGGATTGACCGGGATGATGCGCCACCCGCGCGCCTGCATGTACGCGGGGACCTCATTGGCGGCTTTCGACGGGTTGGCGCTCGCCCCGACCACGGTGATCGTGTCGTAGGTCCGCAGGATCTGCTCAACGGTCGCGTCGGTGGCTGACATGCTGTTCACCCTACGACTTGACCCCGCAGCACGACGCCTACCTGGTCATGGCACCGTGGACGCATGAGTTTTTGGGAGGCCGTGGCGATCCTGGCCGCGGGCATGGGTGCGGGTGCGATCAACACGCTCGTCGGCAGCGGCACCCTGATCACGTTCCCGACCCTGGTCAGTTTCGGGTATCCGCCGGTCACCGCCACGATCTCGAACGCGATCGGGTTGGTCGCCGGTGGGGTGTCCGGCACGTGGGGATACCGCCGTGAGCTGCGCGGTCAGTGGCGACAGTTGCGGTGGCAGATACCGGCGTCGTTTCTTGGCGCGATCGTCGGGTGCGCCCTGCTGTTGAACCTGCCCGAGACGGTTTTCGAGGCAGTGGTTCCGGTGCTGTTGATCGCGGCGCTGATCCTGGTGGTGGCTCAGCCGCGCCTGCAGCGCTGGGTGGCCCGCCGTACCGGATTCGCACCCGGAACCACTGTCGAACGACTCCCGATGACCCCGCTGCGCATCTTCGCCATGGTCACCGCGACCTTCCTCATCGGTATCTACGGCGGCTACTTCACGGCCGCGCAGGGCATCATGCTGATCGCGGCGCTCGGCATCATCGTGCCCGACGATCTGCAGCGCATGAATGCCGCGAAGAATCTGCTGTCGTTGATCGTGAATGTCGTTGCGGCCGTCACCTATACGATCGTCGCCTTCGACCGGATCAGCTGGGCCGCGGCCGGGCTGATCGCCGTCGGATCGCTCGTCGGCGGGGTGCTGGGGGCACGGTACGGTCGTCGACTCTCCCCGACCGCATTGCGTGCGGTGATCGTCGTCGTCGGCATCATCGGGTTGGTTCGGTTGCTGGCGTCGTAGCTGGGTGGCGGTTTGTAGCCTGGTGGTTCGTAGGGATTGCTCCCAATTTCCGCCCTGGGGAGAGGCGTCGGGTCGGTATTCGACGGTGGGTGTGTCCCGGAGGGTGGTTATTGGGCGGGTGAGTGCAGGTCGAACGCGTCCCGCACGTGGGTCATGAAGGCATCGACGACGGGGGATATCGGTTCGGCCCACACGAATCCGAGGGTGGCGTGCGTGGTGAGGCCGCGGATCGGCAAGCCGGTGACCTGGCGGTCTGTTGCGTCGGCGATCGACCGACTGAGGATGCCGATGCCGATCCCCGCGTCGACGAGGGCAAGGATGGCGTCGGGTGACGACGCCTCGAGCGCGACGCGCGGCGAGCCGGTCGCCTGATCGAATACGGCGCGGATGCCGGCCCCGCGGGGGAGGCAGATCAGGTCGTGGCGGAGTAGTTCCGCGGTGCTGATGGCGTCGCGGCGGGCGAGGCGGTGATCATCGCGGACGACGGCCACGACGGGTTCGGTGATGACCGGGAGTGATCCCAGTGCGGCGGGGAGTGCGCCCGACCACCCGGTGAGCGCGACGTCGAGGGTGGCGCGGGAGGTGTCGTCGAGCATCGTGTGCGACGCATTCTCCGCGAGGGTGAGTTCGACGCCGGGGTGTGCCTGCCGGAAGGTTCCCAGCGCGTCGAACAGCGGCGCGACGCTGCATCCCTCGACCATCCCGACCGCAAGCCTGCCCGTCAGCACCTTGGTGACGTCGGCGACGGACGCGGCGACCGACGACGCGGCGACGAGTGCGGCCCGGGCCCGGGGGAGTGCGGCCTGGCCGGCGGTGGTCAGGGAGACCGTCCGGCCGCTGCGGTGGAAGAGTGGCGCGCCCAATTCCTTTTCCAGAGAACGGATCTGGGCGCTGATATTCGGCTGGGTGGTGTGCAGCGAATCGGCGGCGGCGGTGAACCCGGAGAGGGTGGCGACGGCGACGAAGTACTCGAGCTGGCGTAACTCCATGCGTCGATTATCCATAAATACTGGTTATGTGTGGAAGAAGAACAAGTGCTTGGACTTCTGCTCTGGCGGGTCGCAGACTCGGAGATACGCACGAAGAGACCGATCAGAAGGAGAGACCATGACTCACACGACCGCACAGACACCGGAAGACATCACCGCGCTGTTCGTTCAGTTCTCCAACGACGGCGACGCGGATGCCGTGGCGTCGCTCTACGACGAGGACGCCACGATGGGCTACCCCGCGGGCCAGGTCACGCAGGGTAGGGAAGCGATCCGTGAGCTCTGGGCGCAGGTGCTGGCGCATCGGCCGACGTTCGCGGCAGAGGATCCGCTGCCCACGCTGTATTACGGCGAGGACCTGGCACTGACGTCGACGGCGCCCCGCGACGGTGCCGGCGCGCGGGCACAGGTGGTCCGGAAGCAGGCCGACGGCTCGTGGGTGCGGATCATCGACATGCCGGAGTTCGCGCCGGTCGAGGAGTAGGGCCGAATTGCGCCCGGTCAGTGCTGAGACGCGCCACTCAGTGCATGGCCGGGCGGGGGCCGGGGTGGGAGGGGCTAAGGTTCGAGTGAAGGGTCGGCGAACGAGGAGGTTGGACGTGGTCGCGTGGGTCGTCATCGGTGTGGCGGTGCTGGTGGGTCTGTTCATCCTCGTCGGGGTCGCCTGGTTCGCGTGGGATTCGGATAAGCGGGTGCGGAAGTTCGCGCACTCCACCGACCTGATTCCGGGTAAGCCCGCACGGGCGCCGGAAGAGTGGGCTCGGGCCAACACGCCGGAGGCCCTGTTGCACCGAAGGATTCGGTACGCGATCGCCGACGTGCACCAGAATCCGGCGATCCCCCGCGATGAGTCGTTGGTCGCGGCGCGGGACCGGCTCGACGACGCGGTGTTCGACCTCGACGACAAGCTGATCGCCGCGGCGTCGTTGACCGGCGATGAGCACGATGCGGCGATCGATCACGTCGAGACGGCGATTCATGCGCTCGAGGTGTTGCCCACCAGGCTGTGGGAGGCGCCGAAGGAGCAGCAACTCGAGGATCTCGAGGCCACGACATCGGCGTTGCGTCGGTGAGCTGACCCGCCACCCGCTACGAGTCGTCGGCGAGCTCGATGAGCTTGCGGATGGTGCGCAGGTTGCGGCCGGTCCCGGTGACTCCGAGGCCCTTGGCGATCATCGGTGCGGTCAGTGTCGATTGGCCGGCACCGTTGGCGTAGCGGATGTGCAGATCCTTGCCGACGACGCGTAACTCGTCGTCGCCGAAATCGCGGTCCTCGAAAGCCGCGGCCCTCTTGGCATCTGGTGTTCCGGTCAGAGCGTAGATGTAGCTGAACCTGTCGTCGTCGATCGTGAATGGGTGCGCCTGCAGCGCGCCGCGCAACTCGTCGACGTCGCGGCTGATGACCTCGCGAAAGAATCCGAACCGGTTCTCGATGGCCTGCTCGAGGGCGCGGTCGAAGGAGTCCGTGTCCTTCGGAGGTGTGCAGATCAGGTTGCCGGACGCGATGTAGGTTGAGATATCTTCGGCACCAAGGTCTTTCGCGATCTCCCGGAGATCAGCCATGGGGAGCTTGGCGCCGCCGACGTTGATGGCGCGGATGAGGACGACGCGTCGGGCCATCAGACGATCGTGTCAGATCACCGTCGGTCGGGGGAGCGGATCCGGTTGCGGCGGGCCCGGTTGCGGACTCGGCACCGGTTCGGGGCCGGGCTGCGGGATCGGTTCCGGTTCGGGAACCGGCATCGGAGGTTCCGGCGGAGGCTCGGGAATCGGGGCGGGAGCAGGTGTGGGCTGCGGTCCCGGCGGCGGGGGTGTGACAGGCTGGCTCATGATGTCTCCCATCGGTTCTGTGCCTGTGGAGAACGTGCCTGTGTCCGACGCTACACCTTGGTCAGATCGGTGGCCACGAGCATGACGTTGTAGTCGTCCGAGCGCGACACCACGAAATACAGCGTGGAACCGGTCGACGCCGGATGGATGTAGGGCGTGTACAGACCGCTCTGCTTCGGTGAGATCAGCATCTTCTCCGGGCTAGTGAGTATGTCAGGCGCGCGTGGCGACGGCGAAGGTCCGCCGGAACGGCAGCACCGTGCCGTACGGCCGTGCGGGGTAGGACGTGCGCAGGCGGGCCTTGAGGTCGTCGACGAACTCTCCGCGCAGATCGTCGGGCAGGGCGTCGAGGTAGGGGCGGGCACCGGTGCCGGAGATCCAGTCGAAGACCGGATCGGGGCCGGCGAGGATGTGACGGTAGGTGGTACTCCACGCGTTGACCGAGTAGCCGCGCTCGGCGAAGAACTCCAGGTAGGCCTCCGGCTCGACGGCGGGCAGGCGTCGCGCGTTCTCCAGATGCTCGGCGAAGCGTGCGTCGCGGGACAGCTCGAGGAGGCTGAGGTGACTCGGCGCGTCGGCGTTGTTGGGCACCTGCACGGCGAAGACGCCGCCGTCGGCGAGGCTGCCGAGCAGTCGTTCGATGACGTCGAACTGATCGGGCACCCACTGGAACACCGCATTGGACACCATCAGGTCCGCGGTGGTGGGGGGCTCCCAGGTGCGCAGGTCGGCGACGTCGTAGTTGGCGTGCGGATCGGAGTTCTCCCGGATGGCGGTGTCGATCATCGCCTCCGACGAGTCGACGCCCAGAATGGTGGCCTCGGGCCAGATCGAGCGCATCGGGCGGGTGAGCTGGCCGGGGCCGCAGCCCAGGTCGATGATGGACTTCGGTGCGATGGGTACCTGCGCGAGAAGATCGAAAAACGGGCGGGCACGGTCGTCGGCGAACTGAAGGTATCGGGCGGGATCCCAGGTCGGCATAGACCCCAGGGTACGCTGCCATCCGTGACCGATGTTGATTCCGGCCAGGGAGATCCCGTGGCTTCCGACGCACCGAGCGTCGTCGAAATATCTACTGACGGTGCATGTCTCGGTAATCCAGGGCCCGGTGGCTGGGGTGCGATCATGCGGTATCGCGGTGTGGAGAAACGCATCTCGGGCGGCGAGCGCGACACCACCAACAACAAGATGGAACTGCGCGCGGCCATCGAGGGACTTGCGGCGCTGACGCGACCGTCGACGGTCGTCCTCTACACCGATTCCAGCTATGTCCGTAACGGCATCATGAAGTGGGTCAAAGGCTGGCAATCCAATGGTTGGAAGACGGCTGACAAAAAGCCGGTGAAGAACGTCGACCTGTGGCAGCGTCTGGTGGAGGAAGAGAAGCGGCACGACGTGACCTGGAAGTGGGTCAAGGGCCACAACGGTGATCACTACAACGAGATCGCCGACGAACTGGCCACCTCGGCCGCGCGGGAGATTGCGGAGGCGGGTTGATGACCGAACTGCTGGTGGCGCTCGAACCGGTCCGTGACGAGCACATCGCCGCGGCGATCGAGGGGGCCGGCGGGCGGATCGTGGGGATCGACGAGGCGCGGGTGCTCGTCTGGATCGAGGGTCCGGCCGGATTCCCGGACCTGCCCGACTCCGTCGAGTGGGTGGCCCTCAAGACCGCCGGCATCGAGGGGTTCGTCTCGGCGGGAGTCCTCGACGACAAGCGACTGTGGACCAACGCGTCGGGCTTCTACGCCGAGAACGTCGCCGAGCACGCGCTGGCGTTACTGCTCGCCGGATTACGCCAGATCAACACCTCCGTGCTGCGCGGCTGGGACAAGGACCCGATCGACACCGCGGTGCGTTCCCTGCACGGATCGACGGTTGCGATCGTCGGTGCCGGTGGCATCGGGGCGTCGTTGACACCGCGACTGAAGGCCGGCGGCGCGCGGGTCATCGCGGTGAACCGGTCGGGACGACCCGTCGACGGTGCCGACGAGACACTCACCTCCGATCGACTCGAGGACGTGTGGGCCGCGACCGATCACGTCGTGCTGGCCGCGCCGGATACCCCCGAGACGCGGCACATGATCAACAAGCAGAGCCTCGCGGCATTGCCGTCGCATGCGTGGATCGTGAACGTCGCCCGCGGCCCGCTGGTGAATCAGGCCGATCTGTACGAGGCGCTGGTCGCCGGTGAAATCGCCGGTGCCGCACTGGATGTCACAGATCCGGAGCCGCCGTCACCCGACGATCCGCTGTGGTCGTTGCCGAACGTCATCATCACCCCGCACATCGCGAACCCGTCGTCGGGGTTGACGCGGGTGCTCGCCCCGTACGTGGCGGAGAACATCCGACGGTTCGTCGCGGGTGAGGAACTGTTGTCGCGGGTGGACACATCGCGGGATTACTGAGTTCGCTCTGATCCGGCGGGGTCGCCCGGCTGGTACTTCGCTGGTCTGAGCTCTTGCGTTGGAGTGCGCTCCAACCCGTAGCGTCTGTCCCATGAGTTCAGAGCAACTGATGGCCAAGGCGCTGGCGGCGCTCGGTGAGGTCGACGGTCCATTGTCGGTGGAGGTGATCCACAGCCTCGTCGATGCGCCGTCGATCGAGGAACCGTTGAGCGTCGCCGAGGCGGCGGATCTGCTCGACATGTCGCCGCACACGTTGCGGTACTACGAGCGGATCGGCCTCGTCACCGTGCCGCGCGACGGCGTCGGTAACCGGATCTACGACGACGCCGCGATCCGTCGGCTCGTGTTTCTCTCGCGAATGCGATTGTCGGGCATGGCGGTCCGGGATCTGCAGCACTACGTCGAGCTGGTGGATGAGGGCGAAGAAACGGTGCCGGAACGCCTCGAGATGCTGCTTGAGCACCGGGACACCGTGCGTCGCCAGATCGCCGAACTCACCCTGTCGCTCGCCGCGACGGAATACAAGATCGCCACCTATGGAGGAAGGACGCAGCCGTGACTGTTCACCACAACACCATCGCCCACCGAAAGATCGGAGGCCTTGAGGTCTCTGCGCTCGGATTGGGTTGCATGGGAATGAGTTTCGCCTACGGCCCCGCCGATCAGGACGAGGCGACCGCAACTCTGCATCACGCCCTCGACCAGGGGGTGAATCTGCTCGACACCGCTGACATGTACGGCGGCGGGGACAACGAGCGGTTGCTCGCGGGGGTGCTGAAGGATCGTCCCGACGAGGTGGTGCTGGCAACAAAATTCGGCATCGTCACCGATCCGGAGACCGGTTTTCCCAACGGCACGAACGGATCACCGGAGTATCTGCGCAAGGCCGTCGACGATTCCTTGCAGCGCCTTGGTGTCGATGTGATCGACCTGTATTACCTGCATCGCGTCGATCCGACTCGTCCCATCGAGGAGACTGTCGAAGCAATGGCGGAACTCGTTGTGGCAGGCAAGGTTCGCGACGACGTGGTGCCGATTCCGGGCACCAAGCGGCGGACTTATCTCGACGAGAACATCGGGGCGCTGAACGTCGTGCTCAGTACCGAGCAACTCGCCCGGCTCTCGGCGTTGCGCGCCGTCGGAGATCGGACCCCGGACATGGCGTGGGTCGCGGGGCGGTCGGCGTAAAGCCGGCGGTCGTCTGTGCCCACTCGGTGCTGGGGCTTGCTAGTCACGATTTCTAGAACACGTTCTATTTCCGGGTGTTTTCTGGCATGCTCGGGGCGTGATTCTCGACAGGTTCCGGATCGATGACAAGGTTGCGATCGTCACCGGCGCGGGGCGGGGGCTGGGCGCGGCAATTGCCCTGGCCTTCGCCGACGCCGGTGCCGATGTGGTGATCGCGGCGCGCAGCAAGGATCAGCTCGATGAGGTGGCCGAGCAGGTGGCGGCACGGGGGCGCCGCGCGCAGGTGGTGAGCGCAGATCTGTCCGACCTCGACGCGGTGGCGGCGCTCGCGCAGACCGCGGTGGACACGTTCGGGCGGCTGGACATCGTCGTGAACAACGTCGGCGGCGCGATGCCGCGGGCGTTCATGGACACCAAGCCGCATCATCTTGACGCCGCGTTCAGCTTCAACGTGACCAGTGCGCACGCATTGAGCCGGGCGGCGGTGCCGCATCTGCTGCAGGCGCCGGACGGTGGATCGATCATCAACATCACCTCCACCATGGGCCGTGTGTCGGGACGCGGAATGGCCGCCTACGGGACGGCGAAGGGAGCGCTCGCCCAGTACACCCGCTTGGCCGCAATGGATGTGAGCCCGAGGATTCGGGTCAACGGGATCGCGCCCGGATCGATTCACACCTCGGCCCTCGACATCGTCGCCGGCGACGACGGGATGCGGACGGCCGTCGAGGATGCCACCCCGCTGCACCGGCTCGGCGAACCCGACGACATCGCGGCGGCCGCGCTCTATCTCGCGTCGCCCGCGTCGTCGTATATGACGGGGAAGATCCTGGAGGTCGACGGCGGATTGATCGCGCCGAATCTGGATCTGCCGATTCCGGATCTGTGAGTTCGCCGCGTCAGCCCGGCCGCTGATCGCGGGCGGCCTGCTCGGCGATGGTCGCGATGCGTTTGGCCTTGGTCTCGGGGCGTTTGGCCAGGGCGATTTGGGTGAGAGCGAACTTGCGGGTGCTCGGCGGGAAGGCGTCCCAGTGGGCGCGGGCGGCGGGGTCGGCGTCGAGTGCGGTGGTGAGATCGGGGTGCTCGATGAGTGCCTCGGCGTCGTCGAGGAGGGTCCAGAGGCCGCGGGCCTTGGCGTCGTCGATGACGGCCTGCCCGGGTGGCTGCATGCGCCCCTGATCGACGAGTTCTGCGACGCGCTTCTTGTTGGACGCGGCCCACGCGCTGTTGCGGCCGCGGCGGGTGAACCACATGCCGCGACGATGATCGTCGATGGTGCGGGTGTGTCCGTCGATCCAGCCCCAGCAGAGGGCTGCCCTGACCGCTTCGTCATAATCGAGTGGATTGCGCCCGGAACCGTTGCGCCAGAACACCAGCCATACCCCGCCGGATGTTGCGTGGTGCTGTGCGAGCCATACGTTCCACTCGTCGATGGTGTCGACGGACAGGTGCGGCGCAGTGGGGTCGGCCATGGGCTTCAGGGTAGTGCGGCGGTGGTGAACCAGGCCGTACGCTGGATCGTGTGGACCAGATCCTGTCCTTCGCATCAAACAATTGGTGGCTGATCTTCCCGGTCGGCGCGGCCGTCGGCGGCTGGGCCGGCTCGGTGGCCAAGTACAACGAGCGCCGACGCCGGGACAAGATCGAGCTGGCCCGTATCAAGGCGAATGCGCAGGTGTCTCAGGTGCAGACCCAGACGGCCGGGGCGTCGCAGATCGCCAAGGTCATCGCGATGCACGATCAGGTCGACGACCGCTGGATGGCCTACGAACTCGACCTCGCGACGCTCATCGAGTTCCCGCTGATGATCGACATGCGCGAACCGTTGACGCAGGCGTTCCATGCGGCGCGGGCACGAGCCGACGGTCTGCGTCCGGCAGGCGACGGCGCCGACGTGGATCCGGTCGCTTTCGAGAAGTACTGGGACGCAGTCATCGAATACCGCGCGGCCTTCGACGCCGCCGAGCGGGAGGCGCGTCGTCGTAAGGACAGCGGCTTCACCCCGGACGAACGCGAGGCGCTCGCCCGTGCGGGCAAGCTGGTCAACGTCGCATCGGACGAGACGGCCACGCCGGCGGAGCGGCAGCTCGCGTATCAGCGGGCTCGGTCAGAGCTCGCCGGATTGATCGACGTGCCCGCACCGGCCGGGGAGCAGTTGGAGCGTCGGATTCGGTTGGCCATCGAGGGCGGCTAGGGGCAGGGTCAGGTGTTCCCGACCGGCCCCACGAACTGGCTGTTGTAGAGCCGGCAGTACGCGCCCTGGGCTGCCAGGAGTTGATCGTGATTCCCCTGTTCGACGATGTGGCCGTCCTCCATCACGACGATGAGATCGGCGTCGCGGATCGTCGAGAGTCGGTGGGCGATCACGAAACTGGTGCGGTCGGCGCGGAGATTGGCCATCGCCTTCTGGATCAGCAGTTCGGTGCGGGTGTCGACGGAGCTGGTGGCCTCGTCGAGGATCAGGATCGTGGGTTTGGCGAGGAAGGCGCGGGCGATGGTGATCAGCTGGCGCTCACCGGCGCTGACGCCGCCGCCCTCGTCGTCGAGCCGGGTGTCGTAGCCGTCGGGCAGGGCGCGCACGAAATGGTCGACGTGGCTCAGGCGCGCGGCCTCGATCACGTCCTCGCGGGAGGCGGTCGGATCACCGTAGGCGATGTTCTCGTAGATGGTGCCGCCGAAGAGCCAGGTGTCCTGCAGCACCATCCCGGTGCGCTCCCGCAGATCGTCGCGGGTCATCCGCTGGGCGTCGACGCCGTCGACGGAGATGGTGCCGGAGTCGACGTCGTAGAACCGCATGATGAGGTTGACCAGGGTCGTCTTGCCCGCACCGGTCGGCCCGACGATGGCGACCATGTGGCCGGGCCGCGCGATCAGCGACAGATGCTCGATCAACGGCTGCTCCGGGACGTACCGGAACGAGACGTCGTCGAACTCGATTCGTCCGTGGTTCTCGCTGGGCGTCAACGGATTCGGATCGTCGGGCGTCTGTTCGTCGGCGTCGAGGATGTCGAAGATTCGTTCCGCCGACGCCACACCGCTCTGCATCAGGTTCATCATCGAGCCGATCTGGGTGAGCGGCTGGGAGAACTGTCGGGAGTACTGGATGAAAGCCTGCACCTCGCCGAGGCTCAACGCGCCCGACGCCACGCGCAGCCCGCCGACGACGGCCACCGCCACGTAATTCAGGTTCCCGAGGAACATGATGACCGGCATGATGGCGCCGGAGATGAACTGCGCCCGCCACGACGATTGGTAGAGCTGCTCGTTGCGCTCGTCGAAGGCGGCCTCCACCTCGCGCTGCCTGCCGAAGGCCTTGACCAGTTCATGTCCGGTGAAGGCCTCCTCCACCTGGGCGTTGAGCTTTCCGGTGGAGGACCACTGGGACAGGAAGTGCGGCTTGGATTGTCGGGCGATGAGGGCGGTGGCGCCGAGGGCCAGCGGGATCGTCACCACGGCGATGCTCGCCAGCAGCGGCGAGATGATGATCATCATGACGAGCAGCGCTATCACGGTCATGATCGAATTCAGGAACTGAGAGATGGTCTGCTGCAGGCTCTGTGACAGATTGTCGAGATCGTTGGTCACCCGGCTGAGAAGATCGCCACGGGCCTGCGCGTCGAAGTAGCTCAGCGGCAGCCGGTGGATCTTCTCCTCGACGTCGGAGCGGAGACCGCGGATGGTGCCGACCACCACGATGTTCAACAGGTAGGCGGCGATCCATGCGAGCAACGACGACCCGACGTAGAGCAGCAACGTGATCAGCAGGGTGCGGCCGACGTCGGAGAATTCCACGCCCACACCGGGAGTCACGTCCATCGACGACACCATGTCCGCGAACGTGTTGTTGCCGGACGCGCGGATGCCGTCCACCGCTTGCTCTTTGGTGATTCCGGCGGGAAGCCGCGCACCGATGACACCGTTGAAGATCAGGTCGGTGGCATGGCCGAGGACGCGCGGCGCGATGGCCATCAGGATCACCGATCCCACCAGCGAGGTGAGGATCGTGATCATGTACAGCCGGTACTCCATCAGCAGCCGGATGAGTCGCTTGATGGACGGCTTGAACGAGCGCGCCTTCTCCTGGGGTCCCGCCATCATCGGCCCGCGTGGCCCGGTCATGACACATCCTCGACGGCGCGCTGCGATTCGGCGATCTCGGCGTAGGTGGGGCAGGTGGCCAGCAACTCGTCGTGGCGGCCGATGCCCGCGACCCGGCCGCGGTCGAGCACCACGATCTGATCGGCGGAGGTGATGGTGGAGATGCGTTGCGCCACCACGATGACCGCGGACTCACCGGTCGCGGGGGCGAGTGCGGCGCGGAGCCGGGCGTCGGTTGTCAGATCGAGGGCGGAGAACGAGTCGTCGAAGAGATAGACGGCGGGCCGTCGGACGAGTGCTCGCGCGATGGCCAGGCGTTGACGCTGGCCGCCGGAGACGGTGGTGCCGCCCTGGGAGATCGGGGTGTCGAGGCCGTCGGGCATCTCCGCGACGAAATCCTCGGCCTGCGCGATGCGCAACGCCTCCCAGATCTCCGCGTCGGTGGCGTCGGGTTTGCCGTAGCGGATGTTGGAGGCGACGGTGCCGGAGAACAGGTACGGCCGTTGCGGCACAAGGCCGATGGCGCCGCGCAGCACGTCGGGATCGAGGGTGCGCACGTCGGTGCCGCCGACGCGCACGGTGCCGGCCGTGGCGTCGATGAGTCGGGGGACCAGGCCGATCAGGGTCGTCTTGCCGGAGCCGGTGGACCCGACGATCGCGGTGGTGGTGCCCGGCTCGACGCGGAACGAGATGTGGGAGAGGACCGGATCGTCGGCGCCGGGGTAGCGGAACTCGGCGTCGTCGAACTCGACGGTGCCGGGATGCCCGGCGAAACCGACGGGGCTGAGGGGCGGTTCGACGGAGGTGTGGGTGTCGAGCACCTCGAAGATGCGTTCGGCGCAGACCGCGGCGCGCGGGGCCATCATCGCCAGGAACGACGCCATCATGACCGACATCATGATCTGCATGACGTAACTCATCATCGCGGTCAGCGCACCGATCTCGACGTCGCCGTCGGAGACGGCCCGCCCGCCGAACCAGATGATCGCGACGATGGTGACATTGGTGATCAGCATGACCGCCGGGAACATCAGCGCCATCATCCGGCCGACCCGCAGCGTCGTATCGGCGAGATCGTCGTTGGCGCCGGCGAAACGCTTCACCTCATAGCGTTCCCGCACGAACGCGCGGACCACCCGAATACCCGTGATCTGTTCGCGCAGAACGCGGTTCACCGTGTCTATCCGTTCCTGCATGGCGCGGAAACCGGGGATCATCCGGGCGATGATGAGGGCCATCGTCAGGGCCAGGACCGGGACGGCGATGGCCAGCACCCAGGACAGGCCGGGTGCGACGTGCAGACCCATGATGATGCCGCCGATGCACATGATCGGCGCCATGACGAGGATGGAGGTGCTCATCACGATGAGCAACTGCACCTGCTGGACGTCGTTGGTGGTGCGGGTGATCAACGACGGCGCGCCGAACAGTTTCACCTCGCGGGCGGAGAACGTGTCGACGCGGTGCATCAGATCGTGCCGGATGTCGCGGCCGGCACCGAGCGCGGCGCGGGAGCCGAAGAACTGGGCGGTGATGCTGACGATCACCTGGATGAAGCTGATCGCCAGCATGATCGCGCCGACCCGCAGGATGTAGGCGGTATCGCCGGTGGCCACACCGTTGTCGATGATGTCGGCGTTGAGCGTGGGCAGATAGAGCATGGCGCCGGTCGCGATCAACTGGAAGACGATCACGGCGATCATGTTCGGCTTGTACCGCGCCAGATAGGTGCGGATGAGGCGGATCAGCATGACGGGCTCACCCGCTCGACGCTAGCAAGGAAGCAGCGTCGACGGCGACGGAATATCTCGCGCGGACGCGGCCGGCGACGCTCAGGCGCTGCCCTGATAGGTCAGCGGAACCGCGGCCTCCGGGGTGAACGCCAGGAACGTGAAGGACTCCTGGAAGTACAGGTTCACCGAGTCGGCGTCGTGCGAGTCGTAGCCGATCGACACGTCCTGGCCGATGGTCAACTCGAAATCGCCGCCGCGCGTGCTGATCAGGAACGCGCCGGTGATCGCGGGGGCCCACACGATCTCGCCGTCGAGCAGACGCTGCAGGTGCTGGCGGATCGGGTAACCGTGATTCGACGTCTCGTTCACCAGCGAGTACACGTCGGCCGACAGGGCCAGCGAGTACGGGCCGTCGACCGATTCCAGACGCAACTGGTTGAGCGCCTGCGAGACGGCCTCGGGGTAATCGCGCACATCCTCGGGCAGCGGGATCGGCGTGGCCGACGCCTCGTTTCGGATGCCGGTGATGCCGGCGGCGGCGTAGCCCTCGAAGATCGCGCGATCCTCGGCCAGCGCCAGTTCACTGGCGGCATCGACGACCGGATCCCAATCGGAATCCTTCGCGCCGCGATCGACGTCGTCGATGGCCTCGCGGGTCACCGAGAACGGCACCTTCAGTTCGACGAGGGACTGCGTGTGGCGGGTGAACGCGTGGATGCCGTCGGCGGGCGAATCGATCTTGCTGCGGTGACCGAGGGTGACCGACGCGGTGTCGAGGCCGAGCGGGCCCTTCACGTCGACGAGGCGTCGGCCGGCACTGTTGCGCTTGAAGGAGCGGGTCGCCTCCTCCTCGATCTCGGCCCAGGCGGCCTCCGAGATGGGGGCGAGTTCGCGATGCAGATTGCTCATGGCAGGTCTCCTAGGTGATCAGTCGGTGGGTCGTCGTCGGTGTCAGTGCAGTGAGCCGATGCCGAGGGAGCCGTCGGCGGGACGGGTGCGGGTGGGTGGTGCTGCTTCGGGAGTGGGCTCGACGGGCGTCTCGGTCGGGGTGGGTGCGGCACCTGAGTCCTCGGTCTCGTCGTCGACGGTGCCCGCGGCGGTCGGTGCCGGCGGCGGGGCGGCAAGGAAGTCGGTGGTCGGCGCGAAGAACTGCACGCCGGAGACGGCGGTGGTGAAGTCGAGGAGGCGATCGTAGTTGCCGGGCGGATCGCCGAGGAACATGTTCCGCAGCATCGCGTCGGTCACGTCGGGGCCGGCGGAGTAGGCGATGTAGAAGGTGCCCGTCTCGCCGCTCACCGATGCGTCGCCGTAGGGCATGTTGTCGCGGACGACGTCGATCTCGTTGCCGTCGGCATCCTCGATCACGTTGAGCGCGATATGCGAATTGGCCGGTTTGACGGCGTCGGACATCTCGATGTTGTCGAGTTTGGTCCGGCCGATCGCCGCTTCCTGCTCTTCGACGGTCAGCGACTCCCAGTCGGCGAAGTCGGTGACGTAGCGCTGCGTCGCGACATAACTGCCGCCGGCGAAGTAGCTGTCCTCGTCGCCGACGGTGATCGCGTCGATCGCGTCCTGGCCGGTGGGATTCTCGGTGCCGTCGACGAAGCCGATGAGATCGCGCAGATCGAAATAGCGGAAACCGTGCACCTCCTCGACGACGGTCACCGCATCGCCGAGGGCGCCGGTTGCCTTGCGGCCCAACTCATAGCAGAGATCGAACTGATCCGATTTCAGATGCAGCAGCAGATCTCCGGACGTCGCCGGCGCGCTGTGCACGGGACCCTCGAGCGGGGTGAACGGGCGCAGCAGACGTGGGCGCGGGCCGTCGAAGAGACGGTCCCAGGCGTCCGACGCGATACCGACGATCCCGGCGAGGGCCTGATCGGGAGCGCGCGACGAGACGGCGCTGATCAGTCCGGCGAAGTCGGGCAGGAAGTCACGCACCGCCTCCTCGCCACCGTCGTTGATGGTGAGGACGAGGAATAGTGCGTACTTCGTCTTCCTGGTGAGGATGGTCTGTGGTGTCGCCACGATCAACAGCCTAGCGACAGTGTCGCGGGCAGCGTGGGCAAAGGATCACCTTGGTTTGGCCAGGCTGGCCCAACCGCGGCGCACCTCAACCGCGGGCGACGGCCCGCCCCGCAGCACGTCCGGAGAAGATGCAGCCGCCGAGGAACGTGCCCTCCAGCGCGTTGTAGCCGTGCACGCCACCGCCGCCGAACCCGGCGACCTCGCCGGCCGCATACAGGCCGTCGAACTGCCTGCCGTCGGGCCGCATGACCGCCGAGTCGAGATTGGTTTCCAAGCCGCCCAACGTCTTTCGGGTCAGGATGTTGAGCCGGACGGCGATCAGTGGTCCGTGCTCCGGGTCGAGCAGGCGATGTGGTTTGGCGACGCGGACGAGTTTGTCACCGAGGTACTGGCGCGCGTTGGTGATCGCCATCAGCTGCGCGTCCTTGGAGTACTTGTTCTCGATCTGGGCGTCGCGGGCGGAGATGATGCGTTCGACCTGTGCCAGATCGAGTTTCGGCCCCCGGGCGATGGTGTTCATCCCGGCCACCAGATCGGGCAGATTGTCGCTGACGACGAAATCGACGCCGCGGTTCTTGAATGCGTCGACGGGTCCGGGTGCTCCCTTCGCCAGGCGGCTCTTCGCGGCGAACTTCAGATCCTTGCCGGTGAGGTCGGGGTTCTGCTCGGAGCCGGAGAGCGCGAACTCCTTTTCGATGATCGACTGGGTGAGGATGAACCACGAGTAGTCATGCCCCGTGGACAGGATCGCCTTCATCGTCGAATTGGTGTCGAAACCCGGGAAATTCGGTGGGGCCAAACGGTTTCCGTTGGCGTCGAGCCATAACGACGACGGCCCGGGGATGATGCGGATGGCGTGATCGGGCCAGATCGGATCCCAATTGATGATGCCCTCGGTGTAGTTCCACATGCGGTCGCGGTTGACCAGGCTCGCGCCGGCGCCCTCGGCGATGGCGAGCATCCGGCCGTCGACGTAGGCGGGGACACCGGAGATCATCGTCTCCGGCGCCGGGCCGAGTCGGTCGACGGGCCAGTTCTTACGGATGAGGTCGTGATTGTGGCCGATGCCGCCGGTGGTGACGATGACGGCGTTGCCGCGGATCTCGAATTCGCCTGTCACATCACGATTCGACGCCACGCCGCGCTCGGCGTCGTCGTCGGCGAGGGTCGCCCCGCGCACGCCCACCGCGGCGTCGTTCTCGACGATGATCTCGTCGACGCGATGCCGGAACCGGAACTCGACGAGTCCCCGCTTCTCCGCCTCGAGGACGGGTTCGGCGAAGACGCGGACCACCTCGGGTCCGGTGCCCCAGGTGAGATGGAACCGCGGCACCGAATTGCCGTGCCCGTCGGCGAATCCGCCGCCGCGCTCGGCCCAGCCTATGACGGGCGTGATGCGCAGCCCGAGATCGTGCAGATACTGACGCTTCTCGCCGGCCGCGAACTCGACATAGGCACGGGCCCACTGGCGCGGCCAGTAATCCTCGTCGTCGCGGTCGAAGGCGGCCGAACCCATCCAGTCCTGCAGTGCGAGCTCGGCGGAATCCTTGATACCGAGCCGACGTTGCTCGGGGGTGTCGACGAGGAACAGCCCGCCCAGCGACCAGAGCGCCTGCCCGCCGAGATTGCTGCGATTCTCCTGATCGACGACGATGACCTTGCGGCCCGCCTGCGTCAGTTCATAGGTCGCGACAAGACCTGCGAGTCCGGATCCGACGACGACGGCGTCGACGTGCTGCTGAGTCAACGGGGGCTCCTTCCACCACGTGACCGGGGCGCATGATTTCCCCTGCCCCCGATCGGTCTGACGATACTCCCAGCGAGCGCGGTCACTATGGGCCGTAATACCCGGATGTCTCGGTCCACCCTGGCTACACCGCGATGTCGTCGTAATGGTGCGCCCACGGCGCCGCCTGCTCGAGTTGGGCGGCGAGCGCGAGCAGATCACCGTCGGCGCCGAGGCGCCCGACGAACTGCACCCCGAGGGGCAGGCCGGGCGCCGTCCAATGCGTCGGCACGCTGATCGCCGGGCGTCCGGTGAGATTGGCGAGCTGGGTGTAGGGAACCCAGCCGAGGTTCTGCTCGATCAGGTCGTCGATGATGCCGGTGCGCGCGAGGATCGAGCCGGCGTGCACCTTCGACATGAATCGCGAAGCCTGTTGCAGCGGTTTGGGAGTCGTGATCTCACCGACGCGCAGCGGTGGCTTGGCGAGGGTGGGGGTGAGCAGATAGTCGAAGGTGGTGTGGAATTCGGCCAGCCCGAGGACGTAGTTGTTCACACGCTCCAACGCGCCGAACGCGGCCACCACACCCGCGCTGCGTCCGAGTTCGGCGACGGCGAGGGTATCGGCCTCGAAATCCTTGTCCTGCGCGCCGCGCCCGCGCGCGTCGTCGACCTGGGCGGCGACCTTCGCGAACCAGATGGTGAGGAAATCGCGGGCCAACGCGGCGTCGTCGTAGGGCTGGGCGACCTCATGGACCTCGTGACCGAGATCGGTGAGGATCTGCGCCGTCCGCTCGACGGCGGCGATGGCCTCGGGGTCGGGGGAGGACGTGATCGCCGAGGCGGTGGAGTAACCGATCTTCAGCCGTTGCGGCAGGCGTTGGATCTGCTCGGTGAACGGAACGGTCGGTGTGGGTGTCGGATAGACGGAGCCGGGGGTGGGGCCGACGATCGCGTCGTAGAGGCCCGCGGCGTCGCGCACGGTGCGGCTCAGGACGCCCTGCACGGCCATGCCGAACATCGCCTCGCCCTCGGCCGGACCGAACGGACACAGACCGCGCGTGGGCTTGAGTCCGACGAGACCGTTGCAGGCGGCCGGGATGCGAATCGAGCCACCGCCGTCGTTCGCCGCGGCCGCGGGCACGATGCCGGCCGCCACCGCCGCACCCGACCCGCCCGACGATCCGCCGGGCGTGTGATCGGGGTTCCACGGACTGCGCGCCGGACCCCAGAGTTCCGACTCGGTGATGCCCTTCGCGCCGAACTCGGGCGTGTTGGTCTTGCCGAAGATGACGAGTCCCGCGTCGAGGTAGCGCTGCACGATATTCGACGTCTCGGTGGCGACGACCGTGGCGAGTGACCGCGATCCCCACGACGTCGGGTATCCCTTGTAATCCTGGGCGAGATCCTTGAGCAGGAACGGGACGCCCGCGAAGGGGCCGGTGAGTTCGCCGGCGACGCGCTCGTCCGCGGCGGCGTCGGTACGGCGGACGATCGCGTTGAGGGTGGGATCGACGTCGTCGGCGCGGCGCCGGGCGAGGGCGAGCAGTTCCGCCGCGGTGACCTCGCCGGAGGAGACGAGTCGGGCGAGGTCGGTGGCGTCGTGGCGCAGGTACTCGGTGAGGTCCATGGCAGAAGGGTATGCGGCCCTCGATGGCCGGGTCACCGTTTGCCGAGCAAACGGGTAACGCCGGGATATCGCCCGAGTTCAGGCCGTGCCGGGAGTTCGCAGGTGATTGTGACCTAGCCCACGCGTGACTCGTGTCACCGCAGTTCAACGGCGTGTCGAAGTCGCTGACGTGCGACGAATCGGGCCGCCGGGTCCTGGCGTTGCCTTTGCCCGAGCGTTATCGAGCCGTTACAGTGACTCGCGGTGGGGACACCCGTAAACAATTGGGCTCTAGACTCCCCAAGGAAAATCCCGAAACGACCGAGGCCGCTTGCGGTCAAGATCTTCTGAAGGACAACAGCATGTTCACTCGCGCTCGCAAGCGCTTGGTCGCCGGTGCAGTGGCCCTCGCGGCAATCGCCTCCGGTGGCGCCGTGGTCGCCTCGCCGACAGCCCATGCGGCCGGCACCACGGAAAGCGTCTACTCGGCCGCCATGGGCCGCAGCATTCCGGTCCGCATCATCGACGGTGGCGGTAGTGGCGCCAAGCCCACGCTTTACCTCCTCGACGGTCTGCGTGCCCCCAACAACAACAGCGGTTGGCTGATCAACACCAACGTCGACGACTTCATGGTCGGCAAGGGCACCAACGTCGCCATCCCGTTCGGCGGCGGTGGTTCGTTCTACGCCGACTGGGAGCAGCGCGACCCGAAGCTCGGTGTGCAGAAGTGGGAGACCTTCCTGACCCGCGAGCTGCCCGCCTACATGAAGCGCAAGCACAACAGCGACAACCGCCGCAACGGCATCGCCGGCCTGTCGATGTCGGGCACCTCGGCGCTGAACCTCGCATCGAAGCACCCCGGTTTCTACAAGGCCGTCGCGTCCTACAGCGGCTACCCGACAGTCACCATGCCCGGCTTCAACCAGGGCATCCAGGCGTCGGTCATCGAGATGGGCGGCAACCCGGTCAACATGTGGGGCGTCTGGCCTGCCGGCGAATGGGCCGCCAACGACCCGTTCCTGACAGCGGGCAACCTGGCGGGCAAGCGGGTGTACGTCTCGGCGGGCACCGGTGTGGGCAGCCGCTACGACTCGACCCTCACCCCGGGCAGCGCCGGCTTCGATCCGGTCAAGTTCGCGCAGATGATTCCGCTCGAGGTTGCCGCGTCGACCAGCAGCCAGCTCTACATCGCCCGTCTGGCCACCGTGCCGGGCGTGCGGCTGACCACCCGCATCACCGCGGATGGTTCGCACTGGTGGGACTACTGGCAGCGCGACTTCAAGGAGTCGTGGGCCACGACCTTCCGCCCGGCGTTCTTCTGATCGTCTGACGGGACGTCCACAGCAACACACATAGACAGGAGCCGGTGACCTCGGGGTCACCGGCTCCTGTCGTCGGTATCGGGGAGACCCGGCCGCGGCCCCCTGTGCCGTAGATCTGTTCCAGTATGTGGTCCGGATCTACGGCGGAGGCAGAGGCGGAGGCGGACAGGACGGGCACCGGAGGACCTCGCCGCCCCACCCGCCGGAGCTCAAGACCGCCGCGACCTTGCGGGCTGTGCTGCATGGCCGGTCGAAGACCTGTCCCCATCCCAGGCGCAGGGAGCGTCGGTGTGCCCCGACAGCGGCGTCGAGGTCGCGCTCCAGATCCCGATCACGCGCGAGGGGGCCGTCGTGCGCGAGCCTGCCGTCGAGCTCGACGACGACACCCCAGTCGTCATAGTCCACATCGCGGAATCCGCGCCGGCCCGCCGTGGTGGGCGCCTGGCGGATCGGTGTCGGAAGCCCGTGGGCGCGTTCGACTTGTGTCAGGTACCCGTGTTCGAGGACGGAGCAGGTGCCCGTCCGTACATCCGCGAGGACGCCTTCGATGAAGGCACGCCGTCGACACCGCAGGCGTTTGCGCACCGCGTCGAGGAGCCGCTTCGCGGTGGTCGTGCGTGAGGACACCGCATCGGCCAGGACCGCCACGGCGCGCCCTTCAGATGCTGCGCCGGATGCCAGGTCGAGCACGGCCTCCTCCACCCGCAGCCGTGGTGGGCTGGTGTTCTGTACCAGCGTCTCGTCGAATCGGGAACGGTAATGCACGACGACGCCGGGGCGGCGGGTCACACGACGCTGCCGGTCCACCACGATGTGGATGGGCTCCTCATCCGACGAGCCCGCGTCGGCGAGTGCGGATGCGTGGCTCAGTGCCGCCGGTGACGCGTCGAGTACCGCGGCCCAGGCACGCTGTCGCCACGTGAGGGGTCCGGTGTGGGTGACGTACACGCCGGGATACACCGCCACCCACTCGCGGCGCCGGAGGTTGCGGCGGATCAGCGCCGTCGACCGGCCGGATTCCAGGATCTGTCCGCGTGCGATCACACCGTCCTGGACGTCGAGCAACTCGTCAAAGGAATCCATGCCGCACAGTCTGTGGCCGGACGGCGCCGTGCGGCCGTATCCATCCACAGGTGCCCGAGGGAGTGCGCTATCTCCAGGTGGTCAGCTCTTGGTCGGCTGATCCGGGTTCTCGGGGTTGTCCGGGTAGCCCGGATCGTCCTCGACGCGCGGGATCTGCTCGGTGGGGCGCTCCCACGGATCGAGTCCCGATGCGGGGGTGTCGGTCTGCGGATCGATGGCCGTCGTCTCCGCGGCGTCGGCCTCGGGGGTGTTGAACCGGGTCGTCGCGGCAGCAATGGCAGAGGCGGTGGTCGCCGCCGCGGAATGCCGGGGGGTGCGCCCACCGTCGACGGTGGTCTGGGTGTCGTCGGGGTCGACGCGGTCGTCGTCGACTGCGGAGAAACTGTCGTCGGTGTCATCGGCGCGACGACGACGCAGCACCGTCCACAGCCAGGCGGCGAGGAGCAGCACGCCGAGGATGCCCAGGGCCAGCGGCAGCCAGACGTCACCCATCTTCAGCAGCCCGCGGTAATGATCGGCCTTGCTGGTCTGCAGGGAGACGGTGGAGTCCTCCCACTTGAACGTGGCCTTGAGCGCGTCGAACCGGAAGTCACGGACGGCGGCGGCGTTCGAGTCGCTCTGATCCGGTGACTTGAAGTACTGGTGCTGCTCTTCCTTGCCGTCGACGATCGTGCCGGTCTCGGGCTCCACCCACACGTACCGCGTCGCCGAGGCGTAGCGGTGCATGGTGATCTTGTCGTTGGGACGCACGCCGCGGCCGGTGATGCCCCACCACTTGGCGGGCATGGTCAGCATGGTGCCCAGTGCCGCCTCACCCTGCGGGTTGGGCAGGCTCGACAGATCGGTCTCGGGGACCTCGCTGACGAAGCCGTAGACCTTCACGCCGTCGATCGTCTTCTCCTCGAAGAACTTGGCGGCGTTGTCGGTGCGGGTGTTGAGGTCGTAGTAGAGGTAATCGCGCTTCTTGACGTTGAAGCCGAACTTGTACTGGAAGCCCTTGCGGTTGTCGAGGCGCACCGAGACATCCTTGACGTCGACACCCTCGGGGGCGGCCTCGAGCTGGATGTAGCTGACGGTGCCGTTCGGTACCGACGTCTTGCGGTTCACCGACACGTGATCGATGCTCGCGGTGAGCAGACCGTCATTGCAGGTGCGCTCGGCATCGGCGGCAGCCATCGTCGGGTCGGTCTCTTTGCCGTCGGCGTCGCGCAGCTTGTCGATCTGCACCGTCTGCGCGGACTGCAGCGTCGCCTGATGGCTGTCGGAGGGGTCGACGATGATCGACCGGCGCTGCTGCGTCAGATGCGCCGAGTACTGCTTGGCCTTGGCCTGCGAGACAGAGCAGCGATCGAAGATCGTGGCAGGCACGCTGTCGGCGGCGGATCCGTCTTCCGGGATCGACGCCGCGTTCGACGTGATGTCGAGGTCCAGCGGGACGACGCGCAGATTCGGCACCAGGAACAGTGGAATGGCGATCGCCGCGGTGACGCATGCGACACCGAAGAACGCCAGCAGAGCCGGCCAGAAACGTCTCATTTGTGACTCCTGTGATTACGCGACGCTGTAAGAGTAGCCGTGCGGATATCGGCTCGTGGCATCCGCATCATCGGCGCGCCCGATCGGCGCGGCGGTCGCGCTCGGCCTCTTTCATGATCCCGGCCATGTAGCCGTAGATCTCTTTGTCCGACATGGCCTTCCACCGTGGGGCCAGCAACTTCATGTACTTCTCCACGTACAGCAGCTGCTTGCCCACCAGGACCAGCTCGCGGGGCAGCCGGGCGTCGTGTGCTTTGGCGACCGCGGCCATCTGGCGGCCGAGGTCGCCGTAGGACATCGACCCGAGATCCGTCGTGGACAGCGGCATCGTGACCTTCTTGAGGTCCTCGGCGCCCTTGCTGGTGGAGCCGGGATTGTGGACCGCGCCGAGCAGGAAGATGGCGCGTCCGGCCGATTCGTAATCGCCCTTGACGATGAGATCGACGACGAGTTGCCGCAGGATACGGCGGGTGCGTGGGGTGAATCGGCCGGTGATGCCGAAGTCGATCAGGACGAGGGTGCCGGTCTCGTCGACCATGACGTTGCCCGCGTGCAGATCACCGTGGAACAGGCCGCCGTGGAAGGCCGATTCGAGCAGGGACAGCAGGAGGTTGCGGCACAGCGCGACGCCGTCGTGGCCGGCGGCGCGCACCGCGGCCGCGTCGTCGATGCGGACGGCGTAGATCCGTTCCATGGTGAGGACGCGTGCGGTGGTGAAGGCGTCGTGGACGTCGGGCACCCGCACCCGGTCGCCGAACGGGCCGTCGCGCAGGCACTCGTACCACTCACGCATCGTCGAGGCCTCGTTGCGGAAGTCGAGTTCGGCGTCGAGTCCGTCGGCGAAATCCTCGACGACGTGCCGTGCGCTGAGCATGCGGCCGTACTCGGAGATCTCGGCGAGCCCGGCGAGCCGCTCGAGGATCGCGACATCGGGGGCGAGGCGGTCGGCGATGCCGGGCCGCTGGATCTTGACGACGACATCCTCGCCGGTCGGCAGCGTCGCGGTGTGCACCTGGGCGATCGACGCCGAGGCGATGGGCTGCGGATCGAAGGTGGCGAAGACATCCTCGGGTGGCTTGCCGAACTCCTCGATGAACAGGGTTCGCACGGTGTCTGGATCGGCGGGCGGGACGCGGTCGAGCAGTGACTCGAACTCGCCGGCGAGGGTCTCCCCGAAGACACCGGGGCTCGAGGCGATGAGCTGGCCGAGCTTCACGTAGGTGGGACCGAGGTGCTCGAAGGTCGCGCGGATCTCGTGCGCCACCTGCCGGGTGCTGGGCCCGTGCAGGCGCAGGGCGCCGAGCGCGGTGTGGACGACGAACCGGCCGACACCTGCGACCGCGTGTGCCGCCGTGGTGCCGAAGCGGGTGATCTCGGCTACCGGGGACACCGCGGGCAGAGTCGATCGCTCGGAATCGTCCACGTCTCTAGTAGTCACCGCCCGACAGTGTAACGAGAACCGGTTCCGGGACGGCCCGGGTGGACCCGATCAGTCGTGGCCGGGTTCGCCGGTGAGCCGGTGATCGGCGTGATTGAGCCCTTCGTGCACCAGGCGGGCGACGTGACCGTCGCGGATCGAGTAGACGATGCGTCGGCCGTCTCGGCGTGTGTCGACCAGACCGGTGAACCGGAGTTTCGCGAGATGTTGGCTGACGGCGGTGCGCGACGCCCCGACCTCGTCGGTGAGCGCCGAGACATCGGATTCTCCCTGGGTGAGCAGCCACAGCAGATGCAGGCGGGTCGGATCGGCGAGCATCGCGAAGACGGAGGTCGCGGTCTGCAGGTGATCGGGATCGGGCTGGACGCGGTGATCCAGGCTCGGGGTGTGCGCATGCGGCGTGTGGGCTGTCGGCGGATGATCGACCACGATGCGGACTCCAGTCATGCGGGGATTCACGTCAGCGTAGTGCGTGGGCGGTCGGTTCGGAGGCGGCACGCGCGGTGGTGTGGAGCCAGACGGTGTCGTCGGTGCGGTGCTCGCCGCGGCGCCACTGGGTCCAGGCGACGATCCCACCGAGGACCGCGAGTCCGCTGAGGGCTGCCGGCGCGAGCCACAGCGCCTCGACCATGGCGAGCAGGCCGGTGAGGGGATAGCAGACCAGATAGGCCGCGTGCGATGCGGAGAACTGGGCGGTGACGACGTCGTCGATGGTGGTGGCGTCGGTGTGATCGCGGATGATCCGGCCCGCGGAGGTGTTCACCAGCGAGGTGCCGAGCCCGAGGACGGCCCAGCAGCCGAGCAGCGCGCCCGGTGTGGGTGCCACGACCAGTGCGGCGGTGACCGCGGCGAGGGTCAGCAGGCACAGGGCGGCCCCGGTCGCGGCGATGTGTTTCGGCGACGTCAGCCGTGCCGCGCGCGGGAACCCGACGGCACCGGTCAGCGAGCCGGCCCCGAAGGCCCCGAGGGCTACGGCGAGCATCGTCGCATCGAGGCCGAATGCTGTCCGGATGTAGAACACGCTGCCCACCAGAACCAGTGCGGTGGCTGCGGCGGCGCTCAGATTGACCGCGATGAGTCCGCAAAACACCTTGTGCGCGAGCATGATCCGGAATCCCTGGGTGCTGCGGACCAGGAACGACGACGACGTGTCCACGCCGGCGACCCGGTGCGGCAACCGTGCGCCGACGACGAGCAGCGCGGAGACGGCGAAGCCTACCGAGGTGAGCAGGAACAGGCCGGAGTACGGGATCACGGTCAGTAGCGCGGCGGCCAGCAGTGGACTCGCGAGTGCCTCGAGGTCGTAGGCGATACGCGTGGCCGAGACGGCGCGGGTGTAGTCGTCGGCGTTGCGCAGGATCTGCGGGATCGTGGCGGTGAAGGTCGGGGTAAAGGTGGCCGACGCGGTCTGCAGGGCGAACACCAGGACGTAGATCTGCCAGGTCTGCGAGACGAACGGCAGGACCGCGACCATGGACAACCGGACGAGATCGGAGCCGACGAGGACGGACCGGCGGGGGAAACGGTCGAGCGCGGCGCGCATGACCGGGGCCATCCCGACGTAGGCGATCATCTTGATGGCCAGGGCTATCCCGAGCACGCGTGCGGGGGCGTCGGGGGAGAGATCGTAGGCGAGCAGACCGAGGGCGACCGTGAGCAGTCCGGTGGCGATCAGGGAGATCACCTGCGCGGCGTAGAGGCGGCGAAACGCCGGATCGTCGAAGATCGACATGCCCCATTGCATCACATAGGTGCGCATATGCGCACATAAGTGACCTGGCATACATTCCGATCCGGCCGCAGACTTGAACAGGACGGGAAACCCACAACCGCTGAGGAGCTCATCATTTCCACCACGGTCAAGGCCTATGCCGCCACCGCAGCAGACCAGCCACTCGTCGCGACCACCATCGAGCGTCGCGACCTCGGCCCGCACGACGTCGCCATCGACATCGCCTTCGCGGGCATCTGCCACTCCGATATCCACACCGCACGCGGCGAATGGGGGCGGGCCAATTACCCGGTTGTACCCGGACATGAGATCGCCGGAATCGTCTCCGCCGTCGGCGACGAGGTCACCAAGCACGGTGTCGGGGATCGGGTAGGCGTCGGGTGTTTCGTCGACTCCTGCCGGGAATGCGAGGCATGTCTGGCCGGCGAGGAACAGTACTGCCGGCGTGGGATGACCGGCACCTACAACGCCGTCGGCCGTGACGGCGAGCCGACGCAGGGCGGGTACAGCCAGGCCGTCGTCGTCGACGAGAACTACGTCTGCCGCATCCCCGAGGGCATCGCGCTCGACGAGGCGGCACCGCTGCTCTGCGCGGGCATCACGCTCTACTCGCCGCTGCGGCACTGGGGCGCCGGTCCCGGCAAGAAGGTCGCGATCATCGGACTCGGTGGCCTCGGCCATGTCGGCGTGAAGATCGCGCATGCGATGGGTGCCGAGGTGACGGTGCTCTCGCAGTCGCTGAAGAAGATGGAGGACGGTCTGCGTCTGGGCGCCGATCACTACTACGCGACCAGCGACCCCGATACCTTTCGCTCGTTGCGCGACACCTTCGACCTGATCATCAACACCGTCTCGGTGAATCTCGACATGGCCGACTACATGGGCATGCTGGGCATCAACGGCACCCTCGTCGAACTGGGGCTGCCCGAGCATCCGATCGAGGTCCCGGCCTTCGCCCTGACCCGCAACCGGCGCAGCCTGGCGGGATCGATGATCGGCGGCATCGCCGAGACACAGGAGATGCTCGACTTCTGTGCCGAGCACGGCATCGGTGCGGAGATCGAGATCATCTCCGCCGATTACGTCAACGACGCCTACGACCGGGTGGTGAGCAGCGATGTGCGGTACCGCTTCGTGATCGATACCGCCACGTTGTGAGCACTCGGTTCCGGTTCGCCGACGTTCGCGGAACCCGTCTCGCGTGGACGCAGACGGGTTCCGGCTTGCCGGTGATCTGGGCGCACGGACTGACGTCGCAGGCCGAGGAGCAGGAGGCCGCCGGACAGTTCGACTGGTCGCCGGTGGCTTTGTCGCACAGGCTGATTCGCTATGACGCGCGCGGTCATGGACGCTCCGGCGGGGATGCCGTCGCGCAGGAGTACACCTGGCCCGAGCTCGCCGCCGATCTGCTCGGGTTGCTCGACGAGATCGTGCCGGGTCAACAGGTCAGTGGGATCGGATCGTCGATGGGGGCGGCCACCCTGCTCTATGCGGTGCTCGCCGACCCGGACCGGTTCGAGCGACTCGTGCTCGCCACACCGCCGACGATGGGCGAGACGAGGCGCGCTCAGGTGCCGATCCGATTGGCGTCGGCCGACGTCGTCGAACGGGACGGTAAGGCGGCGTTGGAAGCCCTCAGCGTCGACGAACCGGCGTCGCCCGCTCTCGCCGAGGCGCGCACGTTTGTCACGCCCATCTGCATTCGCGAGGAGATCCTGCCCGCGGTGATGCGGGGATCGGCGATCACCGACGGCCCGTCCGCCGAGCAACTCGCGACGATCGCCACGCCCACCCTGGTGCTCAGCTGGACCGGCGACGCCACCCATCCCGTGAGCGTCGGGGAGATGCTGGCCGCCACCATGCCCGACGCGACGCTGAACGTGGCGGCGACGCCGGCACAGCTGAGGGCGTGGCCGGGGCTGGTGGCGGAGTTCCTCCGGGCAGCGTGACCATCGGGCGTAGCCGGGCGCCATACAGCGGAGTAGAGTTTTCGACTGAGGATCGAAAACCGACCGGAGGTGGGTGCGATGACCGGCACCGAGCATGGCGATCGCGACGTCACGCGCGCCGATTTCGTGGTGGTGGGCGCGGGGATCGCGGGCCTGACGGCCGCCATCCGGGCCGTCGAGGCGGGTCTGGACGTGGTCATCCTGAACAAGGGGCCGCACTGGGAATCCGGCCGGGCCGAACAGTCGACGTCGACGTTCTATGCCCAGGGCGGGGTTGCCGTCGTGACCGTCGACGATCCCCATGATCCCGGCGATCCGACGGACTCTGTCGATCTCCACCTGCGGGACACCCTCGCGGCGGGTGCGGGATTGACCGATCCGCGCAGCGCCCGGCCGATCCTCTCCGACGGGTTTGCCGCGGTATCCGGGCTGATCAGCTGGGGTGCCGAGTTCGATCGCCGACCCGACGGTCGCCTGTCGCGCACCCGCGAGGGCGGGCACAGCGTGCGCCGCATCATCCACGCGGGTGGCGACGCGACCGGCGCGCGCATCCAGCAGGCGCTCGGCGCCGCGGTGACCGAACTCGGTGGGCGACGCGGATCGTCGACGTTGGTCTGTCACGACGACGCAATCGCGACGCAGGTCCTGCTCGACGGTGACCGGGCCGTCGGTGTCGCCTATCGGAAGGGCGGCAGGGAACGCGTCGTTCTTGCTCCGACGGTGCTGTTGGCGACCGGGGGCGCCGGGCACCTGTACGCCGCCACCACCAACCCGTCCGGCGCGACGGCCGACGGCGTGGCGCTCGCGCTGCGAGCCGGTGCGTCGGTCGCCGACCTCGAGTTCATCCAGTTCCATCCGACGATGCTCCACACCGACGGCGGCCGTGGGCGGCGCACACTGATCAGCGAGGCGGTCCGTGGGGAGGGCGGCCGCCTGGTGGATGTCGACGGTCGATCGGTGACCGCCGGCGTTCACCCGCTCGGTGATCTCGCGCCACGCAACGTGGTGGCCAACGCGGTGGAGGCGGCGATCGAGAACACCGGTCATCCCTGCGTCTACCTCGACGTGACCGGCGTCGACGACTTCACCACGCGTTTCCCGACCGTCACCGCGGGCATCGTCGCGGCGGGGCTCGACCCGGCCGACGGTCGCATTCCGGTGGTGCCCGGCGCGCATTACCTGTGCGGCGGTGTCGTCACCGATGCCCACGGCCGTACCGCGGTGCCCGGTCTCCTCGCCGCCGGCGAAGTGGCCCGCACCGGGCTCCACGGGGCCAACCGGCTCGCCTCCAACAGTCTGCTCGAAGGAGTGGTGATGGGTCGACGGACGGCCGCGGTGGCCGAATCACGGCGGGCCGAGCGTGTCGTGGAGGTGGTGCCGGGTTCGGTTGCGGTGCCGGTCATCGAGCGGAAGATCCTGCAGGACAGCATGTCTCGCCACGTCGCCCTGCGTCGCGATGCGGCAGGCCTGGACGCGGTGGCCGAACTGCTCGACGATCCCGAGATGCCGTCGGTGAACGCATCGACGGTCAGTGACATCGAGGACAGCGGGCTGAGGGTGGTGGCGCGCGCCGTGGTCGCCGCGGCGAGCGCCCGCACCGAGTCGCGCGGTTCGCACGTGCGCCTGGATCATCCGGAGACGGATGCGCACGGTATCTCGCGCGAGTTCCGGCTGGTGGACGGACGGATCGTCGACGACGTCGTGGCGGCGGCCCGGTAGCCGGAGCCTGAAGCTCGACCTGAGCGTCACACCAGGGTTCCACCGTACCCTCGCGACGGTGTCCGACTTCGTGTCAGACTGACCTCGGCATGTGCCCGATCGGGTCGGGTACCTCGCTGTCCGCTGGCGCCCGCACGCGCCGGGTCCCTAGACTTACTCCGCAGTAGTACGGGGCCCAGTGCATGTCATGCCAGAGGCTGCGTGAGGTGATGGGAGTCAGCGTGACCGACGAATTCTTCGAGATCAACGGGCACCAGTTCCGTGTGCCCGGGTCGACGTCGAATGGCCATCACGACTCCCTCAACGGCTTCGCGTCCACGAAAGGCTATACCGCACAGTATGGTTCGACGGATTCGCTGCCGCCCGCCGACGAGAACCGCTACCGCGGCGGACGCCGGTCGACGAACCAGCCGCCACCCGAACAGCCGTCCCCGGGCAGTTCCAGTCGGCATCTGCTGCCCGAGTCCGCACCGCGCGTCGACGACGGACTCGACACCTATTTCGGCTTGCCGGGGGAGACCCGTCGAGCGGATCCGCTGAATGATCCGCTCGCCGTCGATCCGTACTCCGACCCGTTCGCCGCGGACTCGCTGTTGAATCGACGCCCGGTCGGTGCGCAGGACCCGATGCCACCGGCGGAGGACCTCTCCTCTCCCCGATCGTGGGCGGCTCAGCAGGCTCCGCCCGTCACACCGCCCGTCACGCCGCCGGTGACACCGCCGTCTACCGCTGCGCCGGTCGCGGGGGTACCGGGGAATCAGCAGTACGTCGGGCGGCCGCCGTCGGACGGCCGTGCCCCGGTGCCGCCCGCCTCCGGGCGGCCGCCGCTGTCGACCGCTCCGCCGTCGGGTGGGCTGCGCGCACCGGCGTACCCGCCACCGGGACCCCGCGTGCAGCCCGGGCCTCCTGTCCAGCCCGGGCCGCGTGTTCAGTCCGGACCGCTGTCGGGCGCTCGGACATACCCACCCGCGACGTCGCCGAACCCGGATCTCGCGCAGGTCGCCGCGGCGCTCGACGACATCTCCCGGTCGCTCGCCCGGATCGCCGACGCGATCCGCCCGAAGTAGCGGATCATTCCGCCGTCGCCGGGCCGATACTTGCCGTGGACATACCATAGGGGGGTATGGTGTTGAGGAAGGTATGAACGAGAGGTCGACCATGGCGGAGAGTCCGCACGAGCACGCGCAGCACGGATACATCGGACGCAAGGACGACTACCTGCGCCGATTGCGGCGTATCGAAGGCCAGTCGCGGGGTCTGCAGCGGATGGTGGAGGAAGAGGCGTACTGCATCGACATCCTGACGCAGCTCTCGGCCATGACCAAGGCGCTCGAGGCCGTGGGATTGGGGTTGCTCGAGGAGCACATGAATCACTGTGTGATGCACGCGGCGCAGGAAAGCGACGCCGCGGGTAAGGAAAAGATCGATGAGGCGATGGCCGCGATCGCGCGGCTCGTCAAGAGTTGATCGTCGGAGTTGAGAGGAAATCATGTCTGTTACGACCACCTACACCGTCGACGGGATGACCTGCGGACACTGCGCGGCATCTGTTCGTGAGGAGATCTCGGAGATCCCCGGCGTGGAGAACGTCGATGTCACCGTCGACACCGGAGCCGTCGTCGTGACGAGTTCGGCTGCACTGGAACGGGATTCGGTCTCGGACGCGGTGACCGAGGCGGGGTACACACTGCGATGATCCGCAAGCTCGGCGACCTGTCCGCAGCGACGACGATCCTGCTGTTCCTCGTCGCCATGGCGGTCGTCTTCGGCGTGGCCTTCGGGATAGGTCGAGCGGTGGGTCCCGACGTCGAGGTCACCGATCACGGGCCGACGCACTCGATGACTCACGAAGGAGGATCATGACCACGCCCGCAGCGGTCGACCTCGACATCGAGGGGATGACCTGCGCGTCGTGTGCGAACCGCATCGAGCGCAAGCTGAACAAGCTCGACGGTGTCAGCGCGACGGTCAATTACGCGACCGAACAGGCACACGTCGAGTTTCCGACGACGCTGCAGGCCGACGATCTGATCGACGTGGTGCGGGCCGCGGGGTACGACGCCGCGCCGATCCCGGTGCCCGGTGGCCCCGGCGGCGACACCTCCGACGACACTTCGGCCGTTCCCGATCGTGCGGAACGGGAGTTGGAGAGTCTGCGTCAGCGGCTCATCGTCTGCGCGCTGCTCTCGATTCCGGTGATCGTGTTGGCGATGGTGCCGGCCTGGCAGTTCACCTACTGGCAGTGGCTGTCGTTGACGTTGGCCGCGCCGGTCATCGTGTGGGGGGCGTATCCGTTCCACCGTGCCGCCGCGATCAACCTGCGGTACGGGGCCACCACCATGGACACGCTCGTGTCCGTGGGGACCCTGGCGGCGTTCGGATGGTCGCTGTACGCGCTGTTCCTCGGCACCGCCGGCGAGCCGGGGATGACCCACGGCTTCGAGCTGATCCCACAGCGGACCGACGGGGCGTCGAACATCTATCTGGAGGCGGCCGCGGGCGTCACCGCTTTCCTGCTCGCCGGCCGATATTTCGAGAAGCGATCCAAGCGACGTGCCGGTGAGGCGTTGCGGGCGCTGCTCGAGTTGGGCGCGAAAGATGTTGCGGTACTTCGCGATGGCGTCGAGCGTCGGGTGCCGATCGATCAGCTCGCCGTAGGTGACGAGTTCGTCGTCCGGCCGGGTGAGAAGATCGCGACCGACGGTGTGGTGGTGAGCGGGGCGTCGGCGGTGGACGCGTCGATGGTCACCGGCGAATCGGTCCCGGTCGAGGTCACCGAGGGTGACGAGGTCATCGGCGCGACGGTGAACGCCAGCGGGCGGATCATCGCACGGGCGACCCATGTCGGCTCGGACACGGCGCTGGCGCAGATGGCCAGGATGGTCAACGACGCGCAGGCGGGTAAGGCCGAGGTGCAGCGGCTCGCCGACCGCATCTCGGCATTCTTCGTGCCAGCGGTGATCCTGATCGCGGTGGGCACCCTGGGATTCTGGTTGGGCAGTGGAACAGGCTCCGGCGGAATCACTTTCGCGTTCACGGCAGCCGTCTCCGTGTTGATCATCGCATGCCCCTGTGCGCTGGGACTGGCGACGCCGACGGCGCTGATGGTGGGCACCGGGCGAGGGGCGCAACTCGGCATCCTGCTGAAGGGACCTGAAGTCCTGGAGTCCACCAAGCGCGTGGACACCATCGTCCTGGACAAGACCGGAACCGTCACCACCGGCGACATGGCGCTCGAATCCGTCAGTGCCACCGAGGGATTCGACGACGCCGAGGTGCTGTCCGCTGCTGCCGCCGTGGAGCAGGCATCCGAACATCCCATCGCGACGGCCATCGTCGCCGGTGCGCGGGGCCGTGGACTGGCGATCGCCGAGGTCACCGATTTCGCCGCCGTCGACGGGGCCGGGGTGACCGGGGCCGTGGCCGGACGGGTCGTCGCGGTGCACAGTCCGCGCTCGGTGTCCGCGGCGCTACCGGCATCGGTGAGTGCCGCGGTGGACGTGGCTCAACAGCGGGGCGCGACCGCGGTGATCGTGACGATCGATGATGTGGTGGCCGGTGCCGTGGTGGTGTCGGACACGATCAAGGCGTCGTCGGCGTCGGCTATCGCGGAACTCAAGCGCATGGGTCTGCGGCCGGTGCTGCTGACCGGGGACAACGAGGGCGCTGCCCGCTGGGTCGCCGGTGAGGTGGGAATCGACGAGGTCATCGCCGGGGTCCGGCCCGCCGACAAGGTCGCGACGATCACGTCGCTGCAGGCGCAGGGGCATGTGGTCGCGATGGTCGGTGACGGCATCAACGACGCCGGCGCGTTGGCTCAGGCGGATCTGGGTCTGGCGATGGGTACCGGCACCGACGTGGCGATCGAGGCCGGGGACCTCACCGTCGTCAGTGGTGACCTGTGGGCTGTCGTGGATGCCATTCGGCTGTCGCGCAGGACGTTACGGACCATCAAGGGCAATCTGTTCTGGGCGTTCGCCTATAACGTCGCGGCGATTCCGCTGGCCGCCGCCGGGCTTCTCAATCCGATGATCGCCGGGCTGGCGATGGCGTTGTCGTCGGTGTTCGTGGTGGCGAACAGTCTGCGGTTGCGGGGGTTTCGGTCGGTTCGACGGTGAGCGGGTCTCGATACGCTCACTCCCTCGCCGTGTGCTATTCGACCCGCCGGTTGGCGGCGTGGCGGCCGGCCCGCCGGCCGAAGTAGGAGCCCTCACCGAGTTGGACGCCGCTCGCATATCCCTTGCAGTCCTGGGCGATGTTCGCGGCGCTGGCGCCCGCCGCGTAGAGGCCGCGGATGACGGTGCCGTCGGCGGTGAGGACCTCGCCGTCGACGGAGGTGGCCAGGCCACCCATCGTGAAGCCCGCGTAGATGGCCTTGCCGAGGGAGAGATCGTAGGCGGCCCACGGTCCGGTGTTCTGCGGCTCGAGCCAGTCCGCGGACTTGTGGAAGTCGGGATCCTCGCCGCGCGCGGCGTTCTCGTTGTAGCGCTCCATTGTCGCCACGAGCCGGCCGGCCGGGATGCCGAGATCGGACTCCATCTCCTCGATGGTCTCCCAGCCGTCGATCAGTTTCACCAGATAGTTGCGGGACGGGTTCATATGCGACTCGTCGACGATGAGGAATGCCGTCGAATCATCTTGTTCCAGAACGAATCCCGAAGTGCGGGCGTGGTAGGAGTCCTCGGCGACGAAGCGGTCGCCGTTCTTGTTGACGATGAGGCCGGTGACCATGCTGCCCGGCGGGTAGATCGGGGCGGTGATGAAGGCCTCGGTCATGTGGCGCAGCTCCCCGCCGACGGATGCGCCCATCCGCAGGCCTAGACCGTCGTCGTAGGTGTTGCCCAGGACGAACGGTTTGGACGCGAGATGGGGGACATTCTCGGCGACCATGTCCGGATTCATCACGAAGCCGCCGGCGGCGATGATGACCGATTGTGCCCTGATGACGCCCTCGGCGCCGGGACGCTTCCACGCGACTCCGACGACCGCACCGTCGTCGTCGACGACGAGGTGACGGGCACCGGTGTCATACCGGACCTCGGCACCGAGTTCGGCGAGACGCTTCTCGAGGAGATCGATGACCAGCGACGCGCCGCCGGTGTCACCCTCGACCGGCACCTTGTGTCCGCGCGGGGCGGGTACCGCCATGTTCTTGTACGGCCAGACCTTCTCGTTGCCGGTGAACATCAGGCATTCGGTGCCGGGGGAGATGACGGCCTTCTCGCCGTAGAAACTCCGCTCGAACTGGAAGCCGAGATCTTCGAGCCAGGTGAAGTGATCGACACTGTCGGTGCAGTAGGCGTGGATCTTGTCGATCTCGGGATCGACGGACGTGGCGATGAGGTACTTCTCCATCTCCTCCACCGAGTCGTCGAATCCGGTGGCCTGCTGTACGGCGGTGCCGCCGCCCAGATAGAAGAAGCCGCCGGCCATCGACGTGGTGCCCCCGGCGCCCGCGGCCCGCTCGATCAACAGCACCCGCGCGCCGTTCGCTGCGGCCTCGGCGGCGGCGCATCCGCCGGCGATGCCGAAGCCGACGACGAGAACGTCGACCTCATCGGTGACCTCGGACACCTCGGAGAGGGAGATGGTGTCGGGGATGTCGGTACCTGCCATGGGCATACGATAGCCGAACCACTAGAACATGTTCTATTTTTCCTCTCGGATGGGACGCATCTCAAGGAATGGTTCATCGATGCGCGTCAAGAGGTTAGTGACCTACCCGACTGACTGGGGTATCGGCACTTAGTGCATGTTAAGGTCGTCGCACATTGTGACCCGGGCGACAGCTGAAGCTGTCGCCCAACGCGTTGCATCGGCGGGGTTGCCTCTTGAATCCCCAGGATTCTCCCCCTGGCGACCGGCCGACTCGCAGGCGACGCGAACCAGAACAAGGTGAGAAACATGAGTGTGGGTGTCGTGCGCGAAACGGCTGAGGGGGAGCGCCGCGTGGCGCTGGTCCCCAAGGTGGTCGCTTCGCTGGTAGGCAAGGGCGTCGACGTCATCGTCGAGGCCGGAGCCGGACTCGGGGCGTTGATCCCCGACGATCAATATGTGGATGCGGGAGCCACCATCGGCGATCCGTATGCCGCGGACGTCGTGGTGCGGGTCGCCCCGCCCACCGAGGCGGAGATCGGCGCACTGCGATCGGGGCAGAAGCTGATCGGCTTCCTCGCCCCGCGCAACGCGGACAATCCGATCGCCGCACTGCGGGCCGCCGGTGTCGAGGCGTACGCCGTGGAAGCGATCCCGCGTATCTCGCGTGCCCAGGTGATGGATGCGCTGAGCTCGCAGGCCAACGTCGGCGGCTACAAGTCCGTCATCGTCGCCGCCGATCTCTCGACACGCTTCTTCCCGATGCTGACGACGGCCGCGGGCACCGTGAAGCCGGCGACCGTACTGGTCCTCGGGGTGGGCGTCGCCGGTCTGCAGGCGCTGGCCACCGCCAAGCGCCTCGGCGGGCGTACCACGGGATACGACGTGCGACCCGAGGTGGCCGAGCAGGTCCGCTCGGTGGGCGCGCAGTGGCTGGACCTGGGCATCGACGCTGCCGGTGAGGGTGGGTACGCCCGCGAACTCACCGACGAGGAGCGCGCGCAGCAGCAGCAGGCACTCGAGGAGGCCATCAAGGGCTTCGACGTGGTCATCACCACCGCGCTCGTCCCGGGTCGCCCGGCGCCGCGCCTGGTCACCGCCGCCGCGGTCGAGGGGATGAAGGCCGGCAGCGTCGTCGTCGATCTCGCCGGTGAGACCGGTGGCAACTGCGAGCTGACCGAGCCCGGGCAGACCGTTGTCAAACACGACGTCACCATCACCTCGCCGCTCAATCTGCCCGCGACCATGCCCGAGCATGCGAGCGAGCTGTACTCCAAGAACCTGTTGGCGCTGATCGAGCTGATGCTCGACGACTCGGGTGCCATCAACCCCGATTTCGACGACGAGGTGCTGGCCGCCGCGTGTGTCACACGTGAGAAGGAGGCGACCGCCTGATGTACACCGGTCTGCTGGCGAACATCGCGATCCTGGTCCTGGCCGGGTTCGTGGGCTTCGCCGTGATCTCCAAGGTACCCAACACCCTGCACACCCCGCTGATGTCGGGCACCAACGCCATCCACGGCATCGTCGTGCTCGGTGCGCTGGTCGTGCTCGGCAAGCTGCCCGCCGACGCCAGTTGGGGCATCCGCATCATCGCGTTCGTCGCGCTGGTGTTCGGCACGCTCAACGTCATCGGTGGCTTCGCCGTCACCGACCGCATGCTGGGCATGTTCAAGGGTAAGAAGGAGGCCGCCAAGTGAGCACCCTTCTGTTGGCGCATTCCGCGGAGAACGCGCACACCCCGAGCCAGGGCATCTCCTACCTGGTGATGGCCCTCTACATCGCCTCGTTCTCGCTGTTCATCTACGGCCTGATGGGTCTGACCGGCCCCAAGACCGCGGTGCGCGGCAACTGGATCGCCGCCTCGGGTATGGCGCTCGCGGTGGCCGCGACGCTGCTCTACGTGTGGAATGCCGGTGCCGCCAGCGCCGACGGACACTCCACCGAGAGCGTCCCGACGATCAACTGGATTCTCATCGCGATCGGTCTGATCCTCGGCGTGGTGCTGGGTATCCCGCCGGCCCTCAAGACCAAGATGACGGCGATGCCGCAGCTGGTCGCGCTGTTCAACGGTGTGGGTGGCGGCACCGTCGCACTCATCGCGTGGGCCGAGTTCCTCGAGACCGGTGGCTTCGCGAACTTCCACAACACCGAGCCCACCTCACCGCTGGTGACCGGCTCGCTGATCGCCGCGATCATCGGTTCGATCTCGTTCTGGGGTTCGCTGGTCGCGTTCTCCAAGCTGCAGGAGATCATGCCGAAGGGCCTGGAGAAGGCTTTCGTCAAGAACGCCAAGCTGTTCCAGCTCGCGAACATCGTCCTGCTGATCGTCGCCGTCGGCATCGCCATCTACCTGGGCATCAACGCCGCCAACGGCGGCGGGGCGTCGGGCTGGTGGATGCTGGCGCTGCTCATCGCGGCCGGTGTCATGGGCCTGTTCGTGGTGTTCCCGATTGGTGGCGCGGACATGCCCGTCGTCATCTCGCTGCTCAACGCCATGACCGGTCTGTCCGCGGCCGCCGCGGGTATCGCGCTGGACAACACCGCGCTGATCGTCGCCGGCATGATCGTCGGTGCGTCCGGATCGATCCTGACCAACCTCATGGCCAAGGCGATGAACCGGTCCATCCCGGCGATCGTCTTCGGTTCCTTCGGTGGCGGCGACGCCGCTGCCGGGGGTCCGGCAGGTGCCGCGGGCGGCACGGTGAAGGCCACGTCCGCCGCCGACGCCGCGATCCAGATGGCGTACGCCAATCAGGTCATCGTCGTGCCGGGTTACGGTCTGGCCGTCGCCCAGGCGCAGCACGCCGTCAAGGAGATGGCGTCGTTGCTCGAGTCGAAGGGCGTCGAGGTCAAGTACGCGATCCATCCGGTCGCCGGTCGTATGCCCGGCCACATGAACGTGCTGCTCGCCGAGGCGGACGTGCCGTATGAGGCGATGAAGGAAATGGACGACATCAACGGTGAATTCAACCGCACCGACGTCTCCATCGTCATCGGCGCCAACGACGTCACCAACCCCGCGGCCCGCAACGACCCGGGATCACCGATCCACGGCATGCCGATCCTCAACGTCGACGAATCGCGCAGTGTCATCGTGCTGAAGCGCTCGATGAGCAGCGGCTATGCCGGTATCGAGAATCCGCTCTTCTTCGCCGATCAGACTTCTATGCTGTTCGGCGACGCCAAGAAGTCGGTCGATTCGGTGGTCGAGGAGCTCAAGGCGCTGTAACCACACTCCAGAGGAGGCACACGGTGCGGCTCATCGGGTCACGAATCCTGTTCGTACTCGGCACCGTGTGCCTCCTCTGTGGTCTGTTCGCCGGGGTCGCGAATCGGGAGGTTGTCGACAGCGATCACTTCGCCGGGCATGTCGACTCGATGCGCCAGGACCCGGAGGTGGCCCGTCAGCTGGGGCTCATCGTCTCCGACCGGCTCATCGACGAGGCGCCGGACCTGGTCGCTCTGCGGCCACTCATCGAATCGGTGACGACGTCGACGATCTCGTCGCCGGCGGCGAGCGGTGTGATCCGCACGGCCACCATCCCGCTGCATCACGCCGTCATCACCGGGGAGAGCGGCAACGTCACCGTGCTGCGGATCGCCGACGTCGCGGCCGTGGCGATCGCCGCGCTCAAGACGGTCGCGCCCGACGTCGCCGCTCGCCTGCCCGCCGACATCGACGTCCAACTCGCGCAGATCGGCGCCACCGACTTCGACAGTCGGATCGTCGGACTGGTGCACTGGGTCACGATCCTCGCGTGGCTGTTACCCCTTCTCGCTCTGCTGGCATTGATCGCGTCGGCGCTGCTGCGCGACGGCATTCATCCGGTCTCGCCCCGCGGCGTGGGTCGCACGGTCGGCTCCGCGCTGATCTGGAATGCCGGCATCCTCGCCGGCATCGTGCTCGTACTCACCGTCATCGCCGCGATCTTCCCGACCGATAACCTGCGCGGTGCGCTCATCGTGGCGGGCTGGCATGAGATCGACGGCAGGCTGTGGATCTTCGCGGGGCTCGCTCTGCTCGGCGGACTGGTGCTGCACGCGATCAGCGGGGTGCACGCCATTCCCGAAGACGCGTCGGAGTGGAAGACCCTCGGTCAACGGTTCACCGCCCGACCCCACTCGCCCACGATGCTCGCCGCCCGGGGTGGAGTACTGGTGGCGATCGGCGCGCTGACCGCGGTGCGGCCGCTGGCCGTGTTGGCCTTCGCGGCGACGGCGATCGGGGTGGGGCTGCTGGTGTACGGCGCCCGGGACGTGCTGTTCGCGGTCCTGAGATGGTGGCGGTCGGATAGTCGGCGGGTGCAGGTGGAGCGGGTGTATCGGCCGGTGATCGCCGTCGGTGTGGTCGTCGTGCTGGCCGGTACCTTCGCCTATCTGGCGTGGCCGCGCGGGCAGGTGCTCACCGCGTTGACGGGGGCGTCGTCGGGAGATCCGGACGGCTGCAACGGATATGTCGAACTGTGCGACCGGCCCTACAACGAGGTCGCATTCCCGGCGACGCACAATTCGATGTCGGCGCAGGACGCGCCGGGCTGGTTCATCGGGGAACAGCCGACCGGGGTGATGGGTCAGCTGCGCGATGGCGTGCGGGTCTTTCTGGTGGACAGCTGGTTCGGTCAGATGTCGAACCGTCCGCCGATCGTGGCCAATACCGCCGACGGGCATGCCGAAGCACTGGCCGCCGCCGAGGAGACCTACGGCAAGGAAGTCGTCGCGAGCGCGTTGCGGCTGCGCAACGCCGCCGATCTGGATCCGGTCGGCCCGGTGAAACCGTATCTGTGCCACGAACTCTGCGAGCTCGGCTCCACCGAGTGGCTGCCGCTGATGAAGCAGGTACGGCAGTGGATGGACGAGCATCCGCGCGAGGTCGTCACCTTCTTCGTCCAGGACAAGGTGCCGCCGGCCGATGTGGAGAAGCTGTTGCGCGAGGCGGGACTCTATGACCGGCTCTACACCCCGACGCGTGGTGAGCCGTGGCCGACGCTGCAGCAGATGATCGACAGCAAACGGCAGCTCGTCTGGCTGCACGAGAACGTCGGCGGCGGCGCCGAACGGCCCTGGCTGCTCGACGGCAACGAGTGGGTGCAGGACACGCCCTACGAGTTCAAGACCGCCGAACAGTTCACGTGCGCCGCGAACCGCGGACCCGCCGATGCGCCGCTCTTCCTCGTGAATCATTGGCTGAGCAACTTCTCGCGTCGCATAGCGGACGCCCACATCGTCAATGCCGAGGGCGTGTTGCTGCCGCGACTGGAGAAGTGCCGGGAGGAACGCGGGCAGATCCCGAATTATGTTGCGGTGGATAACTATTCAATTGGCGACTTGTTTGAATCGGTCGACCGACTCAATGGTGTCGGGTCGTAGGGCCGCGTGACCGTGCCCACAGCAACGGGGCAAATCGGACAACTCTCACACGGGTGAATTCGGGTCCGGAAACCTCCTGTCAACCTTTGATCGCTACCGTTCACTGCATGACAAAGTTTGGGGGAACGACCTTGCTCCGCTACGACGTCCCGGCGTCGTTGGTGGTTTTTCTTGTGGCACTGCCACTTTCGTTGGGTATCGCGGTCGCCTCGGATGCGCCCGTGATGGCCGGACTGATCGCCGCGGTGATCGGTGGGGTGGTGGCCGGTGCGGTGGGTGGCTCTCCGTTGCAGGTCTCCGGACCGGCCGCGGGGCTCACCGTGGTGGTCGCGGAACTGGTCGCGAACTTCGGGTGGAAGGTCACCTGCCTGATCACGGTGGGCGCGGGCATTCTGCAGGTCATCTTCGGCCTCAGCCGAATCGCGGTGGCCGCGTTGGCGATTGCGCCGGTCGTGGTGCACGCGATGCTCGCCGGGATCGGCATCACCATCGCCCTGCAGCAGATTCACGTGCTGCTGGGTGGTGCGTCGGCGAGTTCGGCGTGGGCCAACCTCACCGAGTTGCCCGGGCGGATCGTCGATCTGCACTGGCCGGATGTGATCATCGGCGGGCTCGTCATCGCGATCATGCTGGCGTGGACGTCGGCTCCGGTGGCGGTGCGCAGGATTCCCGGGCCCCTGGTGGCGATTGCCGCGGCGACGGCCGTCGCCGTGATACTGCGCCTCGACGTGGACCGGATCACGTTGGACGGCAACTTCTTCGACGCGATCGCGCTGCCGGAGATGCCGACCGGCAACTGGGGCGCGGTCGCCCTCGGCATGCTTACCGTCGCGCTGATCGCGAGCGTCGAATCGCTGCTGTCGGCGGTCGCCGTGGACAAGATGCACGACGGCCCGCGCAGCGACTTCAACCGCGAACTGCTCGGGCAGGGCAGCGCGAACATCGCGTCGGGCCTGGTCGGTGGACTGCCGGTGACCGGTGTCATCGTCCGCAGCTCCACCAATGTCGCCAGCGGTGCCAAGACGCGGGCTTCGGCTGTGCTGCACGGGATCTGGGTGTTGGTCTTCGCGGTGCTGCTGACCCCGCTGGTCGAGCAGATCCCGCTGGCCGCACTGGCCGGCCTGCTCGTGGTGATCGGTCTGCAACTGGTGAAGCTCGCTCACCTGCGCAGTGCGCGCAACACCGGCGACCTGTGGGTGTACGGCGTCACAGTGACCGCGGTCGTCTTCCTGAATCTGCTCGAGGGCGTGGGGATCGGGCTGTTCCTGGCGATCGCGTTGGTCGTGTACCGCGTGGTGCGCGCCGACATCAGTGCCGAGGCGTTCGGCACCGAGGGATCCCGCCAGTGGACTGTGCGGGTGCGGGGCTCGCTGAGCTTCCTGGCGCTGCCCGCCCTGAACAAGACGCTGCGCTCGGTGCCCGACGCTGCTCATGTGACCCTGGACCTCGACACCGACTTCCTCGATCACGCCGCCCAGGAGATGATCGTCGACTGGGTACGTGCCCATGAGGCAGGTGGCGGAACGGTGCTGGTCAACGAGCACGGTAGTGCCCACCTGGCGGATGCGCCGGTCGCTCCGCCGCGACGCCACACGGGCGTGTTGCCCGCCGGTCTCACGCCGTGGCGGCACCGACGGGCTCAGGTGGCCGACGCCGTCGAGGTGGAGGCCTCGCCGACGACACGCTCGATCTTCCGTGGCACCATCCTGCGCGGGATCTCGGAGTATCACCGCGATCACGCCGAGCGGCTGCGCGCCACCACGCGGGATGTGACCGACGAGCAGGAACCGGACTCGCTGTTCCTCACGTGCGCGGACTCGCGCATCCTGCCCAACGTCATCACCTCCAGCGGACCCGGCGATCTGTTCACCATCCGTAACGTCGGGAACTTCGTGCCGGCGTGCGGATCGTCGGATCAATCCGTCGACGCCGCACTGGGATTCGCCGTCGATGAACTCGGCGTGACGTCGGTCGTCGTGTGCGGGCACTCGTCGTGCGGCGCGATGCGGGCGCTGCTCGCCGACACGGACCCGGCCGATGCGTCGTCGACGGATCCGGTGCGGGCGTGGCTGCGGCACGGGGTGTCGAGCGTCGTCGCGTTGCGGCTCGGCCATCCCGCCGGGCGTGCGGCCGCGGAGGCGGGTCTCGCCGAGGCCGATCAGCTCGCGGTCGTCAATGTCGCCAAGCAGATCGAGACATTGATGCGCCATCCCGTCGTCGGTCGTGCCGCGGCCGATGGCCGATTGCGGGTCATCGGCCTGTACTTCGACATCTCCTCGGCCCAGGTCTACGAGGTGACCGCCACCGGGCTGCGTCCGGCGGGCCCTGCCGCAGCGGCGGAGCGGATGCTGGCGGGGTCGGCGACGGCGTCGGTGGATGGGTCGGCGGTGGCGACGGCGTCGACGGTGGAGTAGTGCTGCGCGCACCTGCCATAGTGGCGGTATGAGTTCACTGCAGCGCAAGGTCTCCAACACCATCGCCGACGTGATGCAGCGACGGACGCTGCTCCCCGGTGCGGTCGCGACCATTGTCGACGGCAAAGGTCGTGACCTGCGAGGACTGCGGATCGTGGTGACCGGGGCGTCGGCGGGTATCGGGCGCGAGGCAGTACGTCAGCTGACCGCGGCCGGCGTCAGTGTGATCGCGGTGGCGCGTCGTGAGGAGGAGTTGCGCTCGCTCGCGGAGGAGACCGGCTGCTGCTACCGCGTCTGCGACCTGTCGTCGGAGGCGGAGATCGACAAGCTCGTCGCGGCGCTGGCCGGTGAGCGGATCGATGCGCTCGTCAACAACGCGGGCCGGTCGATCCGGCGCCCGATCATCGAGTCCACCGATCGTCTGCACGACTATCAGCGGACCATGCAGCTCAACTACTTCGCCGCCGTTCAACTGACGCTGGGCCTGCTGCCGGGCATGGTGGAACGCGGACGCGGACAGATCGTGAACGTGTGCACCTGGGGCCTGATGGCCAACACCTTCCCGCGGTTCTCGGCGTACGCGGCGTCGAAGAACGCGCTGGCGATCTTCGGTCGTAGCCTCAACGCGGAGCGCCCTCACCCGGACGTCAAGGCGACGAACGTCTACTTTCCGCTGGTGCGGACCGAGATGATCTCGCCCACAGCCGAATACGACGAGGCTCCGGCGCTCGACGTCGAGGAGGCCGGGCGGTGGATCGTGCGGGCCGTCACTCATCAGCAGACCTCGGTGGCACCCGCCGCGCTACGCGCGGTCCTGCCGGTGATCGATTACGTCGCGCCCAGCGCCTCGGATCGCGCGATCGCGTCGCTCACGTAGTGGGTCGGCTGCGCAGAGCGGGGGAAGAACCGTCCCGCGCGGCGTCGGCTCCAGGGTGCGCCCCGATCCTCCCGGACGGCCCGCAGTTCGGCCTGCGGTGCGCGGACGTAATCGCATCGGCAGATCCCTCGATCCGGGTGATCGGACTGGTCGCCGAGGATGCGGCCCTGCGAGTCATGGCCGGCTAGAACATCACCGCACGGAAATGGGTGGTGAGCCGCTCGTCGTCGAGGATGTGGAAGGCGATGCCGGGTGGCTGGCCGCGGTTGACGATGTCCTTGCCCTCGAAGGGGAGGTTCAACGTCGACGACACGCCCGGCGCCAGGCACAGGGGGCGGCCGGCGAAGGTGGTGACCGCGCCGGTGTGCGCGTGTCCGCAGAGGAACGCGACGATGTTGGGGTGCCGCGCCACGAGGTCGACGAGGCGCTCCTCGCCGGTCTGCCGGATGGTGTCCATGAACGCCATGTGCAGGATGACCGGCGGATGGTGGAAGGCGACGAAGACGGGGACATCCGGACCGGCGCGCTGGATCTGGATGTCGAGCCACTCGATGCTGGTGTCCTCGATGAAGCCGTCGTTGCGCCCGGGGATCGACGAATCGACCAGACAGAACAGCACGCCGTCGATGATCTGTGACCAGTTCACCGGCTGTGATCCGGGAGTGCCGAGGAGTCCGGCGTTGAATCGCTCGCGGTTGTCGTGATTGCCCGCGGTGATCAGCATCGGCAGTGGTGAATCGAGGACGCCGAAGGCCTCGCGGTACTCCGCCTCCGTGCCTTCGTCGGCGATGTCACCGGTGATGACGAGCGCATTGATGCCATCGGCGCGAGCGTTGATGTAGCTCAGCGTCGACTCGATGCGACTGCGATTGAACCGCGTGCCATTGAAATGCAGGTCGCTGATGTGGGCGACGACGAACATTCGAGTCACCCTAGTCGGGCGCGATGGCCGCGGCGAGGCGAGGGGTGCAGTCGAGAGCGCATTCACAGATCCCCGGGCAACTTGTCGCGTCGAATGCCACGCCAGCTGGGGTGACGCAGATGACCCGTCGACGTCCAATCCATGAACCGCACCTCACCGACCAACTTCGGCAGCACCCAGACCGCCGTCGAGGCCACCGGCCGGTCCAGCGCCTCGACGAACGGTGATCGTGTGATCTCCAGCGGATGCAGTTCCTCGGCGAGGGCTTTCAATTGAGCCTCGGTGAAGCCGGTCCCGACGCGGCCGACGTACCGCAGCCCGGTCTCCTCGGGAAGCCCGAGGATCAGCGATCCGATGGTGTCGGAGCGGTTGCCCCGCCCCGGCCGATAGCCGCCGATGACGACCTCGATGTCGCTCCAGTTCTTGTGCTTCAACCACGACGTCGCCCGTCGCCCCTGCTGATAGGTCGACGACCGGCGTTTGGCGACGACTCCCTCGAAGTCGTGTTCCCGGCTGTAGGCGACGGCCGCCGACCCCGGCCCGGGCAGCAGCGGCGGGATCTCGACGTAGCGGGAGCCACGGAAAGCGGGCGCGAGCTCGTCGAGGAGTTCCCGCCTCGACGACCACGGTGTCCCGACCAACGACGTGCCGTTGAGGTAGAGAATGTCGAACAGGTAGAGCTTCAACTCATACGGCTCGGTGGTGGTGTTGCGCGCGGTCAGCAGGGAGAAGTTGGTGCGGCCGGTGGAGTCGATCGCCACGACCTCGCCGTCGAGCACGACGTCGAGAAGTCCCAGATCATCTGCGACGCTGCGCAATTCGGGAAAGTCCTCCGTCATGATGATGCCGGATCGGGAGGTGAGGCGGAACTCGCCGTCGATGTAGCGCACCAGGATTCGGTACCCGTCCCACTTACCCTCGAAGGCCCAGTCCTTGCCGTTCAGCTTGTCGATGCTCTCGTCGGTGGCGAGCATCGGCCGCGGATCGGCGAGCGTGTCGGCGCGAATAGGCCGGGCTTCGTCGGCCATGAGATGAGCCAGCCAGTTCTTCTCGCCGGTGCGGATCAGCGCGTAGCGGCCCTGTACCCGGTCGCCGTGCAGCCGGACGATGATCTCCTTGCTGCGCCACTTCTCGAGTTCGTAGGTACCGCGATCCCAGATCTCGACGTGGCCGCCGCCGTACTCGCCCGCCGGGATGTCGCCGGCGAAATCGGCGTACTTCATCGGATGATCCTCGGTCTGGATCGCCAGCCGATTCTGATCGGGATCATCGGGCAGGTTCTTGGGAATCGCCCAGGACACCAGGACACCGTCGTGCTCGAGGCGGAAGTCGTAATGCAGCCGTCGCGCGTGGTGCTCCTGGATGACGAAGATCGGGCCGGCGGGCGGCTCGGGGATGTCGTCGGGTTCGTCGTCCTCGTCGTCGGTGAGATCCTCCTCGGCGACCGCCGGTTCCGGAGTCTTCGACGAGTCGCGTTTGCGTCGGTACTCCCGAAGGTCGACGACGGGCCGCGGTGTCGGCTCGGGTTGTGAGTCGGCAGCAGGTTCGTCGTCGCGCCGGTCACCGTCCGCCACCTCATCGTCGAGTCCCGCCAGCAGATCGCCATACTCCTCGGCACGGTGCAGGACATCGGTGTAGAGGAGTTGGGCGAGCTCCGGGTCGTCGAGTTCCTCCCAGGTACGCGGCGCCGCGACCCAGGGTTGCTCACGGCCGCGCAGTGAGTAGGGCGCGAGGGTCGTCTTGGATCCGCTGTTCTGGCTCCAGTCGATGAACACCTTGCTCTCTCGCACCGTCTTGGCCATCGACGCGGTGATCTCGTCGGGGGATTCGGTGGCGAGGCCCGTGGCGATCTGTTTCGCGACCCGCCGGGCGGCATCCGGCGACACGGGTTGCGGGAAACGGGCATACACGTGGATGCCCTTGCCGCCGCTGGTCACCGGATACGACGACAGGCCCGCCGACGCGAGCATGTCGCGGATGCGCAGCGCGACCCGCGCGCATTGATGCAGTGGCACGTCGGGGCCCGGATCCAGATCGAGCACAAGACGATTGGCCTTCGGCGGAGCCGATGGATCGTCGGGGACCCGCCACTGCGGGGTGTGCAGTTCCAGCGCAGCCATCTGGGCGAGCCAGATCAGCGCGGCACGGTCGGTGGCCATGGCGTAGGAGATGACCCGTTTGCTGTGCTCGATGCCGTAGCGCGGCAACCAGTCCGGCGCGCCGGCGGGGAGATCCTTCTCGAAGAACGGGGTGGAATCGACGCCGTTGGGCCACCGTTTGCGGGTGATGATGCGCCCGGCGAGATGGGGGAGCATGACGCCGGCGATGGTGTTGTAGTAATCGATGACGTCGAATTTGCGTGTGCCGGTGGCCGGATACAGCACCTTTCCGAGGTTCGTCACGGCAATCCGCCGACCATTCACCTCGAGGACCTCACCAGCCATGAACACAATTGTAAAAGTCCTGTCGCCGCGCTCGCCCCAGTCCGCGCACTGCGATGGCACAATGGCCCCATGCGCTCGATCTGGAAGGGTGATCTGAGCTTTGGCCTGGTGAACGTGCCGGTCAAGGTGTACTCGGCGACGGAGAGTCACGACCGCAAGTCGCATCAGGTCGATTCCGCCGACGGCACCCGGATCCGCTATCGGCGTGTTCGTGAGGGCACCGACACCGAGGTGGACTTCGCCAACATCGCCAACGCGTACGAATCCGACAGCGGTGAGACGGTCATCCTGACCAAGGATGATCTGGCCGAGATGCCGGTGCAGCGCAGCCCGGAGATCTCCATTCTGGAGTTCGTGCCGGTGGATCAGGTCGACCCGATCTACTTCGACAAGCCGTATTACCTGGAACCGTCGTCGAAGTCGCCGAAGGCCTACGTGCTGCTCGCGAAGGCCTTGGAGAAGACCGAGCGGCTGGCCATCGCCAGCTTCACCCTGCGCAACCGCACCCGGTTGGCGGCGCTGCGCGTCGTCGACGGGGTGATGACACTGCAGACCCTGCTGTGGCCCGACGAGGTCCGCCAGCCCGACTTCGGGTTCCTCGGTGAGGACGTCGAGGTGCGTCCGCAGGAACTCGACATGGCGTCGTCGTTGATCGAGACGATGGCCAAGGACTTCGATCCGACCGACTTCGAGGACACCTATCAGCTCGAACTGAACAAGCTGATCGAGTCGAAAGCCGAAGGGACCGAGGCCTTTCCGACCCCGGACAGCGCCGACGACGACACCGACGACTCGGAGGTCGCCGATCTGCTGGCGGCATTGCGCGCGTCGGTGAAGGACCGGGGTTCCGACGACTCGGCCGACGATAAAGCGCCCGCGAAGAAGTCCCCCGCCAAGAAGGCGCCGGCCAAGAAGGCTGCCGCGAAGAAGGCTCCGGCCAAGAAGGCCGCCGCGAAGAAGGCTCCGGCGAAGAAGGCCGCCAGCTGACGGAATTCATTGGCGGCCCGGCCCGGTTGTGCGGCAAGCTCACTATGTGAGTCCTCTGCCCCGCGCGCTGCGCCCCTTCGAGACCAAGCAGTACCGCCTGCTGGTGGGCGGTTTGGCTCTGGCGATGTTCAGCGACGGTGTGTGGTTGATCGCGATCGTCTGGCAGGTCATCGCGCTGGGCGGTGGACCGGGGCAGGTGTCACTGGTCTCGGGTATCGCGGCCGTCGGCATGGTGGTGTCCACCCTGGCCGGAGGTGTGCTGGCCGATCGCGTGTCCCAGCGGCTGATCATGATCGGCCTCGAGACCGCGAAGCTCGTGGTGTTCGCGGTGGTGGGTATCGCTTCGGTGACCGGGACGCTCGCGCTGTTGCACCTGGTGTGTGCGGCATTGATCATCGGTGTCACCACAGGCATGTACTACCCCGCGTACTCGGCGATGCTGCCCAGCATCGTGGCGGCCGCACAACTGCAGGCCGCCAACGGAATCGAGGGTTTCCTGCGGCCGGTGATCTATCAGGCGAGCGGTCCGATGCTTGCCGGAGTCATCATCGGTGCACTGAATCCCGGTGCCGCGATTCTCCTTGCCGGCGTCGCATCGGCCCTCTCCGCGCTCTGCTATGTCGCGATGAAACCCGTTGCGCTGCGCCGTGATATCACCAACCTCGACGCGCATCCGGTGCGTGCCGTGGTCTCGGATCTGTCCGAGGGGTTCGTCTACATGTGGCGGACGCCGTGGCTGTGGGCGACGCTGTTCTACGCCTGCATCCTGGTGCTGCTGACGATGGGGCCGATCGAGGTGCTGGTGCCGTTCGCGTTGCGGGAGCGCGCCGGCGGCGACGCGTCGGATCATTCGTTCGTCCTTGCCGCGTTCGGCGTCGGGGCGGCCCTCGGCGCGTTCATCTTCGCGTCGATCAGGATGGCGCGCCGCTACCTGACGGTCATGTTCACGTTGTGGGCGGTCTGCGCGGTGCCGTTCGTGATCATGGGGTTCGCACGGTCCACATGGTTGTTCGTGCTGGCCGGTTTCCTCATCGGGATAGCCTTCGACGGCCCGATGGTGCTGTGGGGGACGCTGCTGCAGCGCCGCGTGCCACCGGCACTGCTCGGCCGGGTCTCGAGTCTGGACTTCTTCGTGTCCGCGGCGCTGATGCCGGTGTCGATGGCGATTGCCGCGCCGGTCGCCGAGGCGATCGGTTTCACCGCGACCTTCGTGCTGGCCGGACTGTTGCCGATCCCGTGCGCGATCGCCTTTTATGTCGCGGCACGACTATGGCGTGACGAGATCGCACATCCGCTCGCAACCGAGCACACAGAAGTGGACCCGGTGGCGACGGTGCCGGTGACGGCGACCGGAGTGACGCAGCAGCCGATGGACAACATGAAGAACAGCTAATGATCCATCAGAAACATTCGCTGTACTTCAGGTTGGTGCGGTTCCTAGCGTTGGAGGCATGACCACGTACCTCCTCCCCGCAATCGCGGGATTACTCACCGGCGCCGGGTTGATCATCGCGATCGGCCCGCAGAACGTCTTCGTCCTGCGGCAGGGCGTGCGAGGTGAACACGTGGCGGCGATCGTGGCGGTCTGCGCCGTCTCCGACATCGTGCTGATCGTCGCGGGTGTCGCCGGACTCGGCGCGCTGGTTGCCGCTCATCCGGGGTTCGTGACGGTCGCGACGGTGGCCGGTGGGGCCTACATCATCGCGCTCGGCGTGCTGGCGGCGCGGCGCGCGCTGCGCAGCAACGACGCCATCGTGCTCGACTCCCACGAGGCGATGACGCCGAGTCGCTGGGCGGCGATCGGCACCGCCCTGGCGTTGACCTGGCTGAATCCGCATGTCTATCTCGACACCGTGGTCACGATGGGAGCCATCGCGAACAGTCACGGAAACGCCAAGTGGGCCTTCGCCATCGGCGCCTGCATCGCCAGCATCCTGTGGTTCTCCGCGCTCGGTGGCGGTGCCGGGAAACTGTCGCGGGTCTTTGCGACGCCGCGCGCCTGGCGCATCCTCGACGGTGTCGTCGCGGTGATCATGATCGCGCTCGGTGCTGGACTGATCCTCACGATGTAGTCCTACGCGGGGCTGGGCACCGCGTCCGGCTCGGCGTCGGGCTCCGGTTCGATGGGGATCTCGCGGATCGCGGTGCCCTCGATGTCCACGTTGGGGATGATCTTGTCGAGCCACGCGGGCAGCTTCCATGCGGTGTCGCCCATCATCGTGATGACCGCCGGCACCACCACCATGCGGATGATGAAGGCGTCGAAGAAGACTGCTGCGGCGAGCGCGAATCCCATCATCTTGGCGGTGGTATCCGGCATCAGCATGAAGGACAAGAAGACCGAGATCATGATGATCGCGGCCGACGCGACGACGCGCGCGCCGTGCTGATAGCCGACGATCACCGAATCCTTCGCGGACACGCCGTGGACGTACTCCTCCCGCATGCGCGTCACGAGGAAGACCTGATAGTCCATCGCCAGGCCGAACACCACTCCCACCAGGAAGATGGGCAGGAACGAGATTATCGGTTTGGTGTGATCGATGAATCCGAGGGCGCCGTCCTGGAAGACCGCCACCGTCGCACCGAAGGTGGCGCACACCGAGAACAGGAAACCGATGGTCGCGGTGAGCGGCACCAGGATCGAGCGGAAGACGATCATCAGGATGATGAACGCCAACCCGACGACGACGATGAGGAACGGGATGAGGGCGTCGCCGAGCTTGGTGGAGATGTCGGACATGATCGCCGTCTGCCCGCCGACGTGGACCTCCGCGCCATCAGGATGGGTGGCGCCGTAATCGCGCAGGGATGTCATGAGGTCGTGGGTTTCCGACCCGCTCGGTGACTTCGTCGGGATCACCGTGATGAGCGCTGCAGTGGCGCCGGCCTGGGTATCGGCCGGGTTCGACCCGTTGCCGACCCAGGTGAGGGCCGCGGTGTTGGCGATATTCGGCAGGGTTTTCGCATGGGCGACAACATTGTTCGCGGCAGCGGTGACGTCACCACCGTCCGGGGTGTTGACCACGACGAGCAGCGGCCCGTTGACACCCTCACCGAAGCCGCGCTTGAGGAGCTGGGTGGCCTGATACTCGGCGTCGGTCGTCGATTCCATACCCAGTTTCATGTGGGTCATCGGGATGGCGGCGACGACCAGGATCGCGAGCCCGATGATGGCGATCGGCGCCGGGTACCTCGTGATGAACCGGGCGAACCGGAGGCCGTTGGAGGGTTGGGAATCCGGCTCGTCCCCGTGATGCAGACCCGGCAGGCGTGGCTTGAAGGTGGCGCCCTTGAACGCACCGAGCAGGGCCGGGATCAGTGTGATCGCCCCGAGGACCGCAACGACGACGGCCATCGCCGCCGTGATACCCATCTGGGTGACAAAGGGGATGCCGACGACGGCCAGCGCCGCGACGGCGATCACCACCGTCAGCCCGGCGAACACCACCGCCGATCCGGCGGTGCCGACCGCTCGGCCCGCGGCCGCCTGCCGGGTGCCGCCGAGGTTCAACTCGGAGCGATAGCGGGACACGATGAACAGCGCGTAGTCGATGGCGACGGCGAGGCCGAGCATCGAGGTGATGGTGATGACGGTCTGTTGGACGTCGAAGATCTTGGCGCTCAACACCACCAACATCAGGGTGATGCCGACGCCGACAAGAGCCGTGACGATCGGGATGAAGGCGGCCACGATCGCGCCGAACGCCACGATCATCACGATGAAGGCGAAGGCGAGTGCGATCATCTCGGCCTTGCCGTCCTGAGCGAAGACCTGCATCAGCGCGCCCGTGCCCTCGACCTGCAGGCCATCACCGCGGTAGTCGGCGAGCAGCTCCTTGAACTGCTCCATGTCCGCGGCGGTCAGGTCGTTGAGATTGATGTTCTGACGGACCTGGATGAGGCCGACCTTGCCGCCGTCACCGAGAACCTGTGCGCCCATCGCAGGATTCTGCTGCGCGACGGTCACCGGATTGACGATCGTCTGCGGTTCGATCACCTCGGGCAGTGCGCGCGCGGCCGCCACGATCTCGTCGATCTGGGCGCTGTGGGCGGCGAGGCCGTCATCGGCGGCGACGAGAATGCTGGTTGTCGCCTTGAGCTGCTGATCGTTGACCGCCGGGAAGTTCTCGCTCATCACGCTCATCGCACGGTCCGAGTCGGTCCCGGGCAGCGAGAAACTCGACGAGAACTTCGGCTGCAGGCCGGCGACGAGTGCGCCGAGCGCGATGGCGATCACCAGCCACGCGGCGATGACGTACCAGCAGCGGTGATACGCCGCCTGGCCGAGACGATAGAGCCACAACGCCACAACAAGCCCCTCCGGAGTTGAACACCGTCGCCCGACAGCCTACCTAGGATGACTCTCATGACGACCACCACGAGCCCCGGTATCGGGCGTATCCGGCAGAACGAGATCTACACCGCGGGCATCCACGGGCGGGTTCCACGGGTCCCCACCGATCATGGTGAACTCGAACGACGCGCCAAGAAGGTGATGTCGCAGCGGGCGTGGGCCTACATCGCCGGTGGCGCCGGTGAAGGCTCGACGATGAGTGCGAACCGCGCCGCGCTGGACCGCTGGGCGATCGTGCCGCGGGTGCTGCGGGACGTGTCGAACAGATCATTGGAGATCGAGTTGTTCGGCGACACCCTGCCCGCGCCCGTGCTGTTCTCACCGGTGGGTGCGGGCGCGTTGGCCGCGCGCGACGCCGACATCCACATCGGCCATGCCGCTGCTGAACTCGGGGTGCCCTACATCTTCTCCAATCAGGGTTGCGCACCGATGGAAGATGTTGCGGCCGAGATGGATCGGGTGTCGGCGGGCGCGCCGCGCTGGTTTCAGCTGTACTGGTCGACCGATGAGGATCTCGTCGACAGCCTGCTCGACCGCGCGGCGATGATGGGTGCGTCGGCCATCGCCGTCACCCTCGACACCACGATGCTCGGCTGGCGGCCACAGGATCTCAACATCGGGTCGCTGCCGTTCGCGCAGGGCGAGGGCATCGATCAGTACACCTCCGACCCGCGATTCACCGAGATCGTCGCCGAACGCATCCGGTCGGCGGCGACCGCCGAGAAACCGGAGATCTCCCTCGGTGCGATCAAGACACTGTTGTCCATCTCGCGCAATGCTCCCGGTCGCCTGCTGGACAACCTTCGACGACCCGAGCCGCGCGTCGCGGTGCAGACCTTCCTCGACATCTACTCGCGGCCGTCGCTCAACTGGGATGACATCGCCGGCCTGCGGGACCGCACGTCGCTGCCGATCGTGCTCAAGGGCGTCCTGCATCCCGATGACGCCCGGCGCGCCGTCGATGTCGGCGTCGACGGCATCATCGTGTCCAATCACGGTGGCCGCCAGGTCGACGGATCGATCGGATCCATCGACGCGCTCGTCGACATCGCGCCCGCCGTCGACGGCCGGATCAAGGTCCTCGTCGATTCCGGAATCCACACCGGGGCAGATGTTTTCAAGGCGTTGGCGCTCGGGGCAGACGCCGCCTGCATCGGACGTCCACACATGTACGGGCTGGCATTGGCCGGTGCCGAGGGCGCCCGCGACGTGGTCGCGAACATCATCGCCGAGCTGGATCTGACGCTCGGACTCTCCGGCCATACCTGCGTCGGCGAGTTGAATCGTGATGCGCTGAAACAGATCTAGCGCAGGCCTGGATCAGCTGCGGTTAGATCAGGGGACGCCCGGTCCGGATCCGCCAGCGCACGTCGGCGAGCAGGACGTTGAACGGGAAGGCGCGCACCGGCTCCGGGGCGTGGGTGATGATGGCGCGGGCGATCCGGTTGTGCACGGTGAAGATGACCCGCTGCCAGAGCGCGAAGCGCACCCCCATCTTGTCCCGGAAGTTCTGCGGCAGGAAGCCGATGGTGAAGATATCGGTGTACCACCCGAACAGCCGGGAGAAGAGCGGTCCCATGAATTCGGCGCGCGCGATGGACATCAGGTGCTCGCGGATCACCGGATCGATGTCAAGGCCTTCGACGGTCTCGTTCCAGTAGACCTCGAAATCCGCGCGGGTGGCCGGCCACATCTCCCGCGGCATCTGCAGGGTGGTGCCGAGCACCGCGGCCTTCTGGTACTTCTCCTCGGTGATCGACGACGGATCGCCGAAGATGCGGACCATGTCCTCGGTGCCCTTGTACAGGCAGGCCGCGACCCACAACTGCAGCTTCGGATCGAAGGCGTTGTAGGTCACCGGGGACGACTCGGTCGAGCGGACCTGCGCATGCGCCTTGCCGACGGCGCGGCGGTAGGCCTTGCGGTCGGCGGGGGTGCCGTTGGCGGCCACCGAGAGGTAACTCAGTGTGGTGCGGGTGCGCTTGATGGGGTGTTTGAAGAGGGCGCCGGATTCGACCTTCGACTCGTAGACGCCATAGCCGACGGCGGGCAGCGCGAGTTGCATGATCACATTGGCGGCACCCGAGAGCACGCCGATCCCCAGCATCGGCAGGTCATTGGGGAGTTCGTCGAGTTCGGCGCGGGAGAGTTTTGCCGCGGGCGGCAGATACTCGGTGTCCGGGCGCAGCTGGGCCAGGTGGGCCTGCACCGATTCGGCGCTGCCCGGGGCGTCGACGATGTCATGGGGAGAGCCGGGATGGAGTGTCACCCGAGATCCTTCGCTGGTCCGTATTTCTGAGAACAACCGTTGTCTGTTTCATTGTCGGATGGCGCCATCGGTGATGTCAAGGACGGGATCTCTTCGGTTACGTCGCCCGGGATGACCGGGCCGGATGACAAGATGGACGTGTGACCTCCCCGCAACCCGCCGACCCCGACGATGATCCCGGTGCCCTCCGGTCGTATGGCGGTGAGGCCGGTGCCGATCGAGTCGCTCGACGACGGGCCGCGCTGATCGACGCCGCGCTGGAATTGCTCGGTGGCGAAGGAGCGGCCGGCGCGGTCACCGTGCGCGGGGTGTGCCGGCAGGCCGGCCTGACCGCCCGCTACTTCTACGAGAGCTTCCCGTCCGCTGAGGACCTGGTCGCCAAGACCTTCGACACCGTCATCGCCGAGATCGCGACCGGCGGGCTGGCCGCCTTCGAGACCGGCGTCGACGTCGAGGACAAGGTCGGGCTCGCCGTCGGGGCGATCGTCGACGTCATCGACGCGGATCGTCGAAAAGGGCGGTTGCTGTTCTCCCAGTCACTGCAATCGCCGACCGTCGCGGTCAAACGCATGGAGTCGACGGCCCTGTTCGCCATGCTCACGCTGCAGACGGCATCGGGCATCTTCGACGTCGAGCCAGGGCCGGAGGCGTTGGCGGCCGTGCATTTCCAGGTCGGCGGGCTGGCCAGATTGCTCGCCGCCTGGCTCGAGGGCGAGTTCGAGATGGAGCGTGACGCGGTCGTCGCGACCAGCGTGCGATTGCTGCTCGCCGTCGGCGATCTGGTGGCGCGTCACGAACCGGGATTCAACCCGACGCCGGGACCGAACGATGTTTGACGCTATGTTGGACGCATGAGCAGCGGGGTTGGCGAGGTAGGCGTGCGTGGCACGCAGGACGGCCCGGGCAGCTGGCGGGATTACGGCGAGCCGGAACTCCCCGTCCCACTGGCCGCGGCGCTGGCCGCCTTTGCCGAGCACGGCTATCACGGCACGTCGGTGCGGGAGATCGCCGCACGCGCCAATCTGTCGGTCCCCGGTCTGTATCACCACTATCCGTCGAAGCAGTCGTTGCTCCAGGGGCTGCTCGAGCGGACGATGAGCGATCTGCTGGCCCGGTCGGAGCAGGCGATCGCCGAGGCCGGCGATGAACCCGTCGATCAGTTCGACGCCGTCGTCGAGTCGCTGTTGCGGTTCCACATGTATCGCCGTGAGCAGGCATTTGTCGGTTCCACCGAGATCCGCAGCCTCGACGACAGTTACCGCAACACCTACATCGGGCACCGCGATCGGCAGCAGCGGATGGTCGACGAGATCGTCTTCGCCGGCGTCGACGCGGGCGATTTCGCGACGCAGTTCCCCAAGGATGCCGCACGGGCCGTCGCCACGATGTGCGTCGGTGTCTCCACCTGGTTCAAGCTCGACGGCGAACTGAGCGCCGACGAGCTGATTTCGCGGAATCTGCTCATCGCCCGCGACATCGTCGGGTATTCCGGTCAGTAGCCGGTACAGCGGCCCGGTCACGGACTTCTTCGTGCGGACTGCTTGACGCGGGCGCGGTGCACTGGCATGGTGTGGATGCCGAACGATCGCTCGGTCGGCCGGCCGAGCCCAGGAGAGTGCAATGCCCGTAGACCTGACCTACGCACCCGAGGTCATCGACCTCATCGACAACACCCGACGCTTCGTCCGGGACGAGATCCTGCCGATCGAGGACGAGTTCCGCGGCGACATCACCGCCGCCGGCGGCGACGAACGTCGTCGGGAGATGAACGACAAGGCGAAGGCCGCGGGCGTATTCGCGCCGCATGCGCCGATCGAGTACGGCGGGCTGGGCCTGAACATGTCGGACCGCACGCCGGTCTTCGAGGCTGCCGGCTACTCCACCTTCGGGCCGGTCGCGCTGCACATCGGGGCGCCCGATGAAGGCAACGTGCACATGCTCGCCCACATCGCCACCGATGATCAGAAGTTGAAGTATCTCGGCCCGCTGGCCTCCGGTGAGGTGCGCTCGGCGTTCGCGATGACCGAGCCGTCGCCGGGTGCGGGCAGCGACCCCAATGCGTTGCGAACGGCTGCCACCAAGGTCGACGGTGGCTGGAAGATCAACGGCGACAAGCGATTCATCACCGGTGCCGAGGGTGCGGGATTCTTCATCATCATGGCGCGCACCGCGGGTGCGCCCGGTGACCGCGGCGGCGCGACGATGTTCCTCGCCCCCGGTGACACTGCCGGGATCACCGTCGAGCGGCATATCGACACCATCGACAAGGCGATGATCGGCGGTCACTGCGAGGTGAGCTTCCGTGACGTCTTCATCCCCGACGAGGACATCCTCGGCGAGGTCGACGAGGGCTACCGCTACGCGCAGGTGCGACTCGGTCCGGCCCGCATGACCCACGTGATGCGGTGGCTGGGCGCGGCCACCCGATGCCACGACGTCGCCGTCGACTATGTCTCGCGGCGTGAGGGTTTCGGTGGCACGCTCGGCGATCTCGGCATGATCCAGCAGATGGTCGCCGACAACGAGATCGACCTCGCGGCGACCCGCGCCCTGTTGATCAAGGCGTGCCATGAACTCGACCTGGGTCATCACGCGTCCGACGAGACGTCGATCGCGAAGACCTTTGCCGCCGAAGCATATTCGCGAGTAGCCGATCGCAGCATTCAGATGTGCGGCGGACTCGGCGTCTCCGCTGATCTGCCACTGGCACGACTCGCGAACGAACTGCGACCCTTCCGGATCTACGACGGTCCGTCCGAGGTGCACCGCTGGGCGATCGCCCGCCGGGCTATCGGCCGCGCACGCAAGGCCCGCGCATGAGTGCGCATCCGGCGCTCGACGCCGCGGTACTGCGTGCCTTCCTCGTCGACTCCGGGGTGGACGTCGTCGGCGATCTGGACGTGACGCTGATCAGTGGCGGCAAGTCGAATCTGACGTTCTCGGTGACCGACGACGTGTCGCGCTGGGTCGTCCGACGTCCGCCGACCGGCGGGTTGACGCCGTCCGCGCATGACATGAATCGTGAGTGGTCGGTGACCAAAGCCCTGCAGGACACCGATGTTCCGGTTGCCGCGACCGTGGCGGTGGACCCCGACGGCGAGGTGCTCGGTGCGCCGTTCACCGTCGTCGAGTTCATCGACGGGCGGGTGATCCGCACGGCAGCTGATCTCGAGGAACTCTCCGACGATGAGGTGGCCCGCAACAGCACCGCCCTGATCGACACCCTCGCCGCGCTGCATGCGGTGGATTACGAAGCGGTGGGACTCGGGAGCTTCGGGCGGCCCGACGGATTCGCGGCCCGCCAGGTCAAGCTGTGGGCGCGTCAGTGGGGGCACGTCAAGACGCGGGAACTCGACGACGTCGAGAAGCTCGCCGCCGCGCTGACCGAGCGGCTGCCGGCCACCTCGCGCAACACCATCGTGCACGGGGATTACCGCGTCGACAACACGATCCTCGCCGCCGACGACCCGGGAGTGGTTGCGGCGGTGGTGGATTGGGAGATGTCGACGTTGGGTGATCCGATCACCGACGTGGCCCTGATGTGCGTCTACCGCGCCCCGGTCTTCGACAAGGTCCTCGGCTTCGACGCCGCATGGACCAGTGATCGGTACCCGAAGGCCGACGAGATGGCCCAGCGCTACGCCGCCGTCACCGGCCGCGATCTGGGCGACTGGGACTTCTATCTCGGTCTGGCGAATCTGAAACTCGGCGTCATCGCCGAGGGCATCACGCACCGCGCGCTGGCCGGTGCATCATCGGGCGACGGTGCGGAGAACGCCGCCGCGACGACAGCCGAGTTCATCGCCGCCGGCCTGGCGGCACTGAAGGGGAATAGTTGATGAGTGATATCCCGTTGGGGGGCAACCGCACCGCGCTGATCACCGGCGCATCGCGGGGGATCGGGGCGGCGATCGCCGAGCGGTTCGCCAAGTCCGGGTGGGATCTGACGATCAGTGCGCGCGGGGTCGAGGCGCTGGAGGAGACGGCGCATCACCTGCGGGAGTTCGCCGGGCGGGTGGAGGTCGTGCCCGCCGATATGGCCGACCCGGAGGCGGTGACGGCGCTCGCGGCCGCCCACCGAAGGGCGTTCGGGCGGTGTGATGCCCTGATCATCAACGCGGGCATGGGATCCAAGGGTGCGATGGCCGAGTTCCCGGTCCGACGTTTCGACAAGCTGTATCAGATCAATGTGCGGGCGCCGTATGTGTTGTTGCAGGATTTGCTGCCGACGCTGCGCGCGACCGCTGCGCACGCGGACTCCGCGAAAGTGATTGCCGTGGCGTCGATTACGGGGGTCTACCCGGAGCCGGAGCTCGCCGCCTATGGTGCGACGAAGGCGGCACTGATCTCCCTGTGTGAGACCTTCAATCTGGAGGAATCCGAGGCCGGTGTGAGCGCGACGACGATCGCACCGGGATACGTCGACACCGACATGTCGGAGTGGACCCCGATCCCGCAGGAGGAGATGATCACCGCCGCGGATGTCGCAACGCTGGTCCATTCGATCACCGAGCTGTCGCGCTGGGCCGTCGTGCCCAACATCGTGATCACGCGGCCGGGGGCGAATCTGCATCGGGCCTAGGTGCTGCTCAGCGGAAGGTCGCGACCCCACCATCGCGGTCGGCGAGGTGAGCGTGCTCGTTGACCGACACCACGGTCACGCCACTGCGTCCGACGAGGAGTTTGGTCACCGAGGCGTTGACCATGGTCCGGGACATGACCGGCCACTGCTCGTCGGGCACCTTCCAGAGCTGCGCGAGGAGCTGGGTGATGGATCCGGCCGAGGACACCACGAGCACCGTCTGACCGGAGCCGGCGAGCTCGGTGGCGCGGGCCGCGGCGTCGGCGATCCGGCTGCGGAACTCGGCGTAGGTTTCCCCGCCGACCGTCTCGCCGCTGTGGGTGATCCACTCGGCCAGCCCGGCATCGAGGCGTTGCTGGTAGGCGCGGCCGTCGGCGTACTCCTGCGGCGAGGCCGTCCCGACGAGCGCGGGCAGCTCGTACTCATTCCATGCGGCGTCGACGATGGGGGTGGGTGCGTCGTCGAAGGCCGAAAGGACGTCGGCGAGGGTTTGCTGCTGGCGGGCGAGATCGCCGCTGATGGCGGCGGTGACGCGGCCGGTCAGTGACGAGAGGAGGGCGCCGGTGAGCTTGGCCTGCACGACGCCGAGGTCGGTGAGTCCGCCGGGGCCGTTGGGAGCGGGTGCGCCGGAATCGATGCCGTAGGCACCGGAGTCGGCCTGACCGTGACGCACGAGATAGATGACACCCATGCCACCACCTTAGGCGGCGAGCGATCATCGTCTCGGTATGCGTCGGGCTCGCCGCGCTCGCTCGTGTCGACTCGACCGGCGGGGTCGCGGACCGATGAGTTCGAGCTGTGTCGGCGGTCGATACCCACATGCTGTTCGTGAATCTTCCCGTTGCCGATGTGGCCGTGACGCGCGCATTCTTCGGCGCGCTCGGTTTCGGCTTCGATCGGATCTTTTGCGATGCGGGCACGCTGTGCATGGACGTCGACGTCCACACCAAGGTGATGCTCCACGACGAACGACGATTCGCCGGGTATGCGGCGAGCCGCGTCGCCGATCCGTTGCGGTGCCGCGAAGTGGTGCTCGCGATCTCGGCGGAGTCGCGCGCCGAGGTGGACCGTCGGGCGGATGCGGCACTGGCCCACGGCGGGGCGTTGTTGCGCGCCCCGGAGGATCTGGGGTTCATGTACAGCCGTAGCTTCTGCGATCCCGACGGGCATGCCTGGGAGGTCGTGTGGATGGACCCGTCGGCGTTGACGTGCGGTAACCCGTAGGCGGTCACCCCGTGGGGCTGCCGTCGGTGGCTCGTCAGTACGGGGTGGCGGGCAGCCCGAAGCGGGCGAAGTCCTCGGTCATGGTCTCGCTGAAGAAAGCGACGACGTGGGCGACGTGACCCGCGGCGTCGAGCTCGAGGACCTGCAGGTGGAACGGCCGGTGGATGCCGTCGGCCTCACGCATGTACAGGCCGAACGCCGGCTGACCGTTGGCTTGGGTCGGCAGGAGGATCTGATCGCCGTCTTTCTCCGCCGGGCAGTTCCGGCGGATGAGGGTGCCGATCGACTCCGCACCGCGGTACCAGCCGGTGAAGGGCGGCATCTCCCAGATGGAGGAGTCGGTGAACATCTCGACGATGGCGTCGACGTCATAACGCTCGAAGGCGGAGACGTAGCGCGCGAGCAGCTCCCGCTTGGCCTCGTCGGCGACGACGGCGGCCGAGTCGGCGGTACCGGCGGCGTCCGGGCGGGCATTCCTGAGGGTCTCGCGTGCCCGCTGCAAGAGGCTGTTGACGGTGGCCGTGGTGACACCGACGGTCTCGGCGACCTCGGCGGCCTTCCACTGCAGCACGTCACGCAGGATGAGGACCGCGCGTTGCCGTTCCGGCAGATGCTGCAGGGCGGCGATGAAGGCGAGCCGGATGGATTCACGGGCGCCGACGACATAGGCCGGATCGGCGTCGGCGGCGGGGGCGATCTCATCGACGGTGCCGCCGAACGGCTCGAGCCACGGGACCTCGTGATTCTGGAGGAGATCGTCGGTCGGATCGAAGGCGTCGGTACCCAGTCCCGACGGCAACGGACGGCGCTGCCCGCTCGACAGGGCGGTGAGACAGGTGTTGGTGGCGACCTTGTGCAACCAGGTACGGACCGACGAGCGGTGATCGAACTTCGCGTAGCCCCGCCAGGCCCGCAGATAGGTCTCCTGGGTGAGGTCCTCGGCGTCGTGGAAGGACCCCATCATGCGATAGCAATGCGCGAGGATCTCCCGTTTGAACGGCTCGGTGACCTCGAGGAACTCGGCGTTCGCGGTGGCTGTGGACATGGCAAAAGTTTAGGTGAGGGTACTGACAATGCCCACCGTTGAGATTTTTGCGCACGCTGGGCGCAACCAGACGCGGCGCGGATCGGGCGTGTTAGGTTGCAGCCCATGACGAGCATCATCCGCACCCCCGGCGAGGTAACCCATACCCTCACCGCCGCGTGCTGTCGTGAGATGACCCGTCATTCGTGTTGTTGCCGAATGCGCTGATCCGCCCCAGTTCTCGTATCGCTCATTCCCATTTCGCTGCCCTGTCCGCACGTTCGTGCGGGTCACAGATGTGCGCGACGTGGCCGTTTCATCCCAGGGACAACTCTCATGACCAGTACTCTCGATCATCGTCAGACAACAGCTGTGCGCCGCCGCCCGGTGGCCGCGAACGTGCCCGTGTCGCAGGGCCGTCCGCTCGCCTACGGGTCGCGGATCCGTGGTCCGGTCCGGATTTCGGCGTCGACGCCCAGCACGACAGGGAAGGGGGTCGGTCCGATCCACGTCGCGACCCCACACCTCCAGTTGCCCAGCAAGCCCGCCGGGCTGGTGCTGCGCGCCGCGCGACTGTCCGGCCCCGTGTTCCGCGACGACGTCGCCGCGCAGACCGGGCTGTCCATCTCGACGGTCAACCGTCAGGTCTCGGCGCTCCTCAAATCCGGGCTCATCCGGGAACGCGCCGACCTGGCACCGGCGGGCGCCATCGGCCGGCCGCGTCTTCCGTTCGAACTGAACGTCACCGACTTCCTGACCGTGGGCATCCACATCGGTTACAAGGTCACCGCGATCACCACCTATGACCTGCTGCACCGGGTCGTCGGTGCGATACAGATCCCGACGCCGGTCGCCGACACCCCCGAGCAGGTGCTCGCCGCGATCGGTTCCAGCGCACGACGATTCGTCGGTCGCTGGACGGGGCGTCGGGTGTTGTGGGCGGGTGTGGCGCTCGGCGGCAAGGTGAGCGCCGGCGGCTTCGTCGATCATCCGCGGCTGGGCTGGGATCAGGCTCCCGTCGGACGTGTCATCGCCGAATCCCTCGGACTTCCGGTCTCGGTGGCATCGCACGTCGAGGCGATGGCCGCCGCCGAACTGGCCGTGAACCCCGATCCGAAGCGATCGAGCTTCCTCTACTTCTACGCCCGCGAGATGGTGGGCATCGCGTTCAGCGTCGACGGCACGGTGTACACGCCCGCCGCCGGCCCGCCGGTCATCGGGCACTTCCCGGTCGGCGGGACGACGCTGCTCGATCCGGCCAACACCGGCCAGCTCGAGGCGTCGGTCAGCGACACCGGCATCGTGGATGCCGCTCTGGCGCAGGGACTTCCGGTGGAGGAGGTCGAGGATGTGCACGAGCTGGCGCGCGGCGGCAACGAGATCGCCACCGCGCTGCTCGCCGAACGCGCCGAGGTGCTCGGCCGGACCATTGCGCTGATCTCCGACATCTTCAATCCGGATCACGTCATCCTCGGCGGCCAGGCGTTCACCGATTTCCCGGCGACGCTCTCGACGCTGGCCGAGGCCGTGCGCGACACCTCGGCGTCCGATCACCGCGATGTGCGGGTGTCGCGCGCCGGCACCACGGTGCAGCAGCAGGCCGCCGGTGCCGTCTCGCTGGACGCGATCTTCAGTGATCCACTCGAGGCGCTCGCCCGGACCCAGTAACCCCTCGGGGAATCTGCCCGGGGTTGGGGTGAGGGGTGGGGGTCAGTCGGTGGTGCGCTTGCGGTAGGCCAGCAGCGCGAACGGCGCGAAGATCAGCGTCAGCGCGACGGCCCAGATCAGCGTGCTGAGCACCGGGTGCTGCAGCGGCAGGGCGGCGTCGGTCATGTCCGGCCCGTTGCCCCAGAGCACGCGCAGCGCCTGGACGAGGGAGGACATCGGATTCCACTCGGCGATCGTCTCCAACCAGTCCGGCATGGGATCGGTGGGGACGAAGGCGTTGGAGAGGAACGTGATCGGGAACAGCGTGGAGAACATGAAGCCGTTCACGGCCTCCACCGACTTCAGCCACGAGCCGACGAGGATGCCGAACCAGATCATCGCGAAGCCGAAGAGGAGCAGCAGGAGGAAGCCGAGTGCTCCCTCGGCGATGTTGGTGCGAATCCGCCAGCCGATCGCCAGACCGGTCACCGCCATCACGACGATGCCGATCGACGAGTGCATGACGCTCGCGATGCTGCGGCCGATGAGCACCGACGCCCGGTTGATGGGCAGTGACCGGAAGCGGTCGATGATGCCCTTCTCCAGGTCTCCGGTGATGCCGCCGGCCACGATGAACGCGGTGAACACGATGGTCTGGCCCATGATGCCGGGCAGCAGGAATTCCTTGTAGTTGACGCCCGGGATGTTGATCGCCGCGCCGAAGACGTAGGCGAACAGCAGCACGAACATCACCGGCTGGATGGTCACATCCGAGAGCATCTCCGGCATGCGTTTGGTGTGGATCATGTTGCGCCACACCATGATCATCGACTGGTGGAGCAATCCGGTGGGATGGGTCTCGGGCCGCGACGACAGGCTCGCGGTGGTGGCGGTCTCGGTGGTCATCGGGAGATCTCCTTGAGGTCGGCGTCGGCGTCGGAGGACTCGTCCTCGGCGCGATGCCCGGTGAGTGAGAGGAACACGTCGTCGAGGCTCGGGCGGGCCAGGCCGATATCGTCGAGAGCGATACGGCTCTCGGCGAAGCGCCCGACGGTGGTGGTGAGATCGTCGAGTCCCTCGGCGGCCGTCGAGAGGCGCCGTGCGCCGCGGTCGATGAAGACCTCGTTGCCGGCACGTGCGAGGAGGGCCTCGGCAGCCGCGATGTCCTCGGCGTCGGACACGGTCAGCACGAGGCTCGCCGAGCCGGCCTGCTCCTTGAGTTGCTGCGGGGTGCCGTGGGCGATGATGCGACCGCGGTCGATCACGACGATGTCGTCGGCGAGTTGATCGGCCTCCTCGAGATACTGCGTCGTCAGCAGCAGCGTCGTGCCGCCGGAGACCAAGCTGCGCAACACATCCCACAGTTCGGAACGGCTGCGCGGGTCCAGGCCGGTGGTCGGTTCGTCGAGAAACAGCACCGGGGGTGCGGCGATGAGGCTGACGGCGAGATCGAGTCGGCGGCGCATGCCGCCGGAGTACGACTTCACCGTCTTGTCGCCGGCGTCGGTGAGCGAGAACTGTTCGAGCAGTTCGTCCCCGCGCCGGGCCAACTGTTTGCGGCCGACCCCGTACAGACCACCGATCATCCGGATGTTCTCCCGGCCGGTCAGCAACTCGTCGACGGTGGCTGCCTGGCCGGTGAGGCCCATGTTGCGGCGCACCATCTCCGGGTGCTCGGAGACGTCATAACCCGCGATGCGGGCGGTGCCGCTGGTCGGGGCGGACAGGGTCGTCATCATGCGGACGGTGGTCGTCTTGCCGGCGCCGTTGGGGCCGAGCAGACCGAGGACCTTGCCGGACTCGACGGTGAAGCTCACCCCGTCGACGGCGGTGAAATCGTCAAATCTCTTGACCAGGTCGATGGCTTCGATCGCGACGGATGAATTCATGTTTCCTCACGTTATCGGTGGAACAGGGTGCTGGGCGAGTGGTTTTTTGCGCTGGGTTTCAGAGGTGGACCGACGTCGTCGTCAAAACTCATCGGTCGATCTCGTAGAACCGCGTATGCGGCGTCCGATGGATCAGAACGACGCATCAGCGGTTAGGATGCTCCACATGTCCGGCATTCGGGTCCGTGATGCAGCGGATCTCCTCGGCGTCAGCGACGACACGATCCGGCGCTGGATCGCGGCGGGGTCGCTGCCATCGACCTCGGCAGACGGCCTTCTGACCGTCGACGGCGCGGCCCTGGCCGCACTCGCGCACGAGCGTGCGGGCACGCCTCCCGATGATGGCTCCGGCGTGCTGCGTTCGGCGCGTAACCGATTCACCGGCCTGGTGACCGAGGTGCGGATGGACGGCGTGATGGCGCAGGTCGTCATGCAGTGCGGTCCGTTCGAGGTGACCTCGCTGATGAGTGCCGACGCCGCCGAGGAACTCGGGCTCGAGACCGGCGTGGTGGCGACGGCGGTGGTCAAGGCGACGACGGTCATCGTCGAACGAACGAAAAACGACGGGTAGCGATGAGATGGGTGATCTGATGATGCGACGTGTAGGTGTGACCGTGGGTGTGCTGATCGTGGCCGCCGGACTGACCGCGGGATGTTCGAGCGGCGACGACTCCGACGGTAAGCGGGTCCTCGATGTGTACGCGGCGGCGTCGCTGAAGAAGACCTTCACCGAGATCGAGAAACAGTACGAGAAGGTCCATACCGACGTCGACGTGAAGCTGACGTTCGACGGATCCTCGGCGCTGGTGAATCAGATCCAGCAGGGCGCGAGTGTGGACGTCCTCGCCACCGCGGATGAACAGACGATGGACAAGGTCGCCGACAAGGTGGCCGACCCGGTGCCGTTTGCGACCAACACCCTCGTCATCGTCACGGCAGCGGGAAATCCCAAGGGCATCACCAACTTCGCCGATCTGAACCGAGGCGGCATCAGCACCGTCGTGTGTGCGGTGGAGGTGCCGTGCGGTGCGGCGACGGCACAGGTCGAGAAGAACACCGGGGTGACGCTGGCGCCGGTCAGCGAGGAGTCCTCGGTGACGGCGGTGCTCGCCAAGGTCACCTCGGGGCAGGCCGACGCCGGTCTCGTCTACGTCACCGACGCGAAGGGTGCCGGCGACAAGGTCGCGACCGTCACGGACCCGGCGTTCGCGGCGGTCGTCAACAAGTATCCGATCGGCGTCCTGAAAGACACCGACGACTCCGAGGACGCAGCGATGTTCAAGGGCATGGTGCTCGGCGAGACCGGCGCGGACATCCTGGAGCAGGCCGGGTTCGGTCCGGCCAACGCAGGCTGAGTCCCACCGTTCGTGAGCACCGCGCAGTTCTCCATCCCGGTTCCCCGGTGGGTGCTGCTGCCCGCGGTGCTCGGTATCGCGTTCATCCTCATCGGGCCGATCGCGATCGTCGTGCGGATGCCGTGGGGCGACTTCTGGGAGTCGGTGACCTCGCAGGCGTCGCTGGACGCACTGCGTCTCGGACTGCTGACCGCGGTGGCGAGCACGCTTGCGTGCATCGTGCTGGGTGTGCCGATGGCGTTGCTGTTCGCGCGGGTCGACAACGCCCTGATGCGGGTTCTGCGCGCAATGGTGTTGCTGCCGTTGGTGTTACCGCCGGTGGTGGGCGGCCTCGCGCTGCTCTATGCGTTCGGGCGGCGCGGAATCGTGGGGCAGTATCTGGAGGTGGCGGGCATCTCCATCGCGTTCACCACCATCGCGGTGATCCTCGCGCAGACCTTTGTGGCGCTGCCGTTCCTGGTGATCAGTGTGGAAGGTGCGCTGCGGTCGTCGATCGGTGATTACGGTGAGGTCGCCGCGACGCTCGGCGCGGGTCCCACGCACACACTGCGCACGGTGACCCTGCCGCTGATCGCGCCGGCGCTGATCTCCGGTGTGGTGCTGGCCTTCGCGCGGGCGCTGGGCGAGTTCGGTGCGACCATCACCTTCGCCGGCAACCGACCGGGAACGACGCAGACCGCTCCCCTCAAGATCTACCTCGATGCGATCAACGATCCCGAACAGGCGCTGCCCCTGGCGCTGGTACTCATGGTGATTGCGATGGCGGTCGTCGTCGCGGTGCATCTGCGGACCCGTCGGGTGGCGGTATGACCGACCTGCATGCGCACCTGCGCTCGCGGGTCCCCGCGCTCGATGTCGAACTCGACGTGCCCGGGGGTCGGACGCTGGGGGTCATCGGCCCCAACGGTGCCGGCAAGTCGACGCTGCTGAACGTTCTCGCCGGGCTGCTACCCGGGCCGGGATCGGAGATCCGTGTCGGCGATCGGATCATCGCAGATGGGGAGACATCCGTTCCGCCGCATCGACGTTCGATCGCACTCCTGACCCAGAAACCGCGACTGTTCCCCCACCTGAGCGTGGCGCAGAACGTGGCTTACGGGCCGCGGGCATCGGGGATACGACGGCGCGAGGCCGAGGCCATCGCGGCGGATTGGATGACGCGGACGGGTGTCACCGCCTTCGCCGATCGGCGCCCCGCACAACTCTCCGGCGGGCAGCAGCAGCGGGTGGCGATCGCGCGGGCGCTCGCCGTCGATCCGCAGGTGCTGCTGCTCGACGAGCCGTTCGCCGCGCTGGATGTGGCTGTTGCCCAGGAGATCCGGGGTCTGACCCGCGAGGTGATCGGGAGCCGCGACGGCGCGACCCTGGTGGTGACCCACGATCTGATCGACGTGGTGACCCTCGCCGACGAGGTACTCGTCCTCGAGCACGGCCGCGCGGTGGATCACGGAGCGACCGGTGAGGTCATCAGTCGTCCGGGTCACCCGTTCACCGCGTCGCTCTCGGGTTTGAATTTCCTCGTGGGAGTGTCGGGATCGAGTGAGGCGGGGGCGTCGGTGACGACGCCCGAGGGCATCACGGTGATCGGTTCCGCGGAGGAGGGTCTCGCCGATGGGCGGCGGGCGGCGGCCGCGTTCTCGCCGCGCGCCGTCGCGATCTACCGCGACGACGTGCCCGGAAGCCCGCGAAACAGGTTGGCGGGCACCGTGACCGAGATCGCGCCGCGCGGCGAACACGCCGTCGTCGGTGTGCGCGTCGGCGGCGACACCATCGACGCCGAGATCACCTGGGCCGCGATCGCCGACCTGGGAATCGGGCCGGGCATCGGGGTAATCCTCGTCGTCAAGGCGACCGAGATCCGGGTGTACGGGCTCGCCGGCGCCGCGGGGTGAGTGCTACGGGGTGGCCTGCTCGGGGGTCGAGTCCGTCGAGATGGCCCCCTCGGAGGTGGGCGGCTCGTAATACTTGTTGGCGTCCAACGTCTTTGCCTTCAGTTTGCGGTATCCGCGGACGCTGAGGGTGGGGATGCTCTTGAGATAGAAGCGCTCGTCGTCGGCGAGATCCTCGGCGAGTTCGTCGTCGACGAGAGTGGTTCCCGGGCGCGCGGATCCGCAGAGGCGCGCGGCGATGTTCACCGGCTCGCCGAAGACATCGCCGAGTCGGGTGAGTATCTGACCGCGGGCCAGGCCGACCCGCACCTCGGGGATGATCTCCTCGGCCACGAGATGATGGATGCCGAGCGCAGCCTGCGCCGCGTTGCCCGGGTCGTCGAAGAGGAACATGACAGCATCGCCGAGGGTCTTGACGACGAAACCGCCTGCGTCGCTGACGACATCGTGGGTGGATTCCTCGAAGTTCTCGATGAGCTGCTCGAGTTCATCCATGGCGATGCGCCGCGAGAGGCTGGTGTAGCCGACGATGTCGGCGAATCCGACGATCCGATCGAGGTGGACGTCGGCATCGTGGGCGATATCGCGGCGCATGACGAGATCCAGGTGCCGTCGCCAGATCAGGTTCTGCACCTGACCGAAGGACGCCGCCATCTGATCGGCCGTCCAGGGGACGTCGGGGTTGCGGTCGAGTTCGCGGATCTGATCGGCCTGCCAGTCGGCCAGGCGCGCCATCGTCTGACCGATGGCGCGGGCGCTGGCGAGCTGCGCGGTCATCGGCATCGTCTCCTCTGCGGACGCGAACAGCTTGAGGGCGTCGACGTCGGTCTGCGAGAAGATCTTGTCGCCGGTGTTGCGGTGTGCGAAACCGAAGGCGTTCCACATCTTTTCCGCGTACTCCGGGGAGACGCCGAGCGCTGCGATCAGCTCCTCGCGTGTGTACTGCGGTTCGTGTGGATTCATCGTCTCAGACTCCCAGAACGCCCTTCATGAGGAAAGCCATCTGCGCGGGGAACTCGGGGCGCGCCGCGCCACGGCCCATGCGCACCGCGTCGTTGACGATCGACAGCGACGCGTGCACGGCGATCGCCGCCTGAGCCCGGGACAGGTCGGGATGAACCGCGATGAGCAGATCGATCCACCGCGCGACGTAACGCCGCTGGACGTCGAGCAACTCGGTGGCGGCGGGTTGCCCGGCGAGCACGCTCGACGAGTTGAACGCCACCGACAGATCGGTGCTGCTGGTGATGGTCAGGACGTACGAATCCACCAGCAGGGACAGGAGTTTCGCCGGATCGGTCGTCGTCGAATAGGCGGCCATGGCGCCGGCCTCCAACCGCATCGCCGAGCGTTGCCCGATGCCGACGAGGATCGCCAACTTCGACGGAAAGTGCTTGTACACGCTGGGGCCGGTGATACCGACGGCCGCGCCGATGTCGTCCACGCCGACGTCGGCGTAGCCCCGTCGAGCGAAGAGTTGGCCCGCGGCGTCGAGGATGTCGTCGCGTCGGGTCTGCGTCGACGTCGCCATCGACGGTGGCGCGACGAGCGGCGGGGCGTCGTCGGGATCGAGGGAGATGAGACGCTCCATGGCCGCACGCAACTCCGCGCGCGCCTTCGCGGGGGACAGGCGGGTGTGATGCACCGACATGCTGCCGGAGACGCTGAGCGCGGCCCACGCCAGCCGTACCGAGTTCCGATCGCTGATGTCGGGGCGGTGCGCGGCGATGGCCTGTGCCCACCGGCTCAGGGTCGCGCGGGTGCGCACGACGACCTCGTGGTTCTGTTCCGGCGTCAGGTAGGTGCTGTTCCACCGCCACAGCGAGGTGGTCGCGGGCCGAGCGACGCCCATGGTGCACAGCGCGTCGAGCAGATCGCCGTAGCCGCCCGAGCGATTCGTCGACACCCGTAGTGCGCGGTCGGTGCAGGCCTCCAGATCGTCGACCCCGGAGAGGACGGCCGCGGCGAGCAACGCCTGCTTGTCGTCGAAGTGGCGGTACACCGAGGGTGCGGTGACGCCGGCCGCCCGGGCGACGTCGGCGACCGACACATGCGGGTAGCCACGATCGGCGAACAGGGTGACGGCTCGGTCGACGAGCTGCCGCTTCCGGTCGGCCGGGCGGGCGCGCCGGGCGGGGTTCTGGTCAGGCATGGTGAATCGACCATAGCGCACTTTCGGGGATGTTCAATTGCCATTGACCATTGGGTATAGCCAAACAAGTGATTCCGCGTTAGCCTGGGTGGGTAACCAACTGGTGGTTCATGTGAAAGGAACACTTCGTGCCTGATCAAGCATTCATCTACGAGGCCCTCCGTACGCCTCGTGGTAAGCAGCGGGGTGGCTCGCTGCACAGCGTGAAGCCGGTCGACCTGGCCAGCGGCATCATCAACGAGGTCCTGGCCCGTCACGGCAGCCTCGATCCCACCGAGATCAACGACGTCATCCTCGGTGTCGTGTCCCCCGTCGGCGAGCAGGGCGGCGTCATCGCCCGCACCGCGGCCCTCAACAGCGGCCTCGGGGAGAGCGTTCCCGGTACCCAGATCGACCGCTTCTGCGCGTCGGGCCTGGAGGCCACCAACCTCGCCGCGGCCAAGGTCGCGTCGGGCTTCGACGACCTGGTGATCGCCGGTGGTGTGGAGTCGATGTCGCGCGTGCCGATGGGCAGCGATGGCGGCGCACTCTTCATGGACCCGATCACCGCGTACAACAACTACATCACCCCGCAGGGCATCGGTGCCGATACCATCGCCACCATCGAGGGCTTCTCCCGCGAGGACGTCGACGCCTTCGCCGTCGAGTCGCAGAACCGTGCCGAGAAGGCTTGGACCAGTGGCTATTTCGCCAAGTCGGTCGTTCCCGTGCGTGACCTCAACGGCGTCATCCTCCTCGATCACGACGAGCATCGTCGCCCCGGCAGCACCGTCGAGAGCCTCGGCAAGCTGAAGCCGGCCTTCGCCGCGCTCGCCGAGATGGCCGGGTTCGACGACGTCATCATGCAGCGTTACCCGGAGCTCGAGCGCATCAACCATGTGCACACCGGCGGTAACAGCTCCGGCATCGTCGACGGCGCAGCCGCCATCCTGATCGGTAGCGAGGCAGCGGGCAAGCGCAACGGACTGACCCCGCGCGGCCGCATCGTCGCATTCGCCGAGATCGGCTCCGAGCCGTCGATCATGCTCACCGGCCCCACCCCGGCGACCGAACTGGCCCTGAAGAAGGCCGGTCTGACCGTCGACGACATCGACGTCTTCGAGCTGAACGAGGCGTTCGCTTCGGTCGTCATGAAGTGGATGAAGGATCTGAAGATCCCGCACGAGAAGGTCAACGTCAACGGCGGCGCCATCGCCATGGGCCATCCCCTCGGCGCCACCGGCGCCATGATCCTGGGCACCGCACTCGACGAGCTCGAGCGCACCGGCGGTCGTTACGGCCTGGTCACCCTGTGTATCGGCGGCGGCATGGGCGTCGCGACCATCATCGAGCGCGTCTGATCCCGGCCTCCACGACAGAAAGATCTTTGAATAACCATGAGTGAGAACATGATCAATTGGGAGAAGGACGCCGACGGCGTCGTCATCCTGACCATGGACGATACGAACCAGGGCGCGAACACCATGAACCAGCTGTTCATGGATTCGATCGCGGCCACCGTCGATCGTCTCGAGGCCGAGAAGGATGACATCTCCGGTGTCGTGCTGACCTCCGCGAAGAAGACCTTCTTCGCCGGCGGCGACCTCAAGGACATGACCGCCGAGCGGACCGAGTCGAAGGAAGCGATCGCCACCGCGATCACCGAGCGCACCAACGGCATGAAGAAGGTGCTGCGCCGCCTGGAGACCCTGGGTAAGCCCGTCGTCTCCGCGATCAACGGTGCCGCCCTCGGCGGTGGACTCGAGCTCACCCTCCACACCCACTACCGCATCGCCGCGGACGTGAAGGGCAGTCAGCTCGGCCTGCCCGAGGTCACCCTCGGCCTGCTGCCCGGTGGCGGCGGTGTCGTGCGTACCGTGCGTCTGCTGGGTTTCCAGAGCGCCCTGATGAACGTGCTGCTGCAGGGCCCGCGCCTCAAGCCCGCCAAGGCCAAGGAACTCGGCCTCATCGATGAGGTCGTCGGCTCCGTCGAGGAACTGCTGCCCGCCGCCAAGGCGTGGATCGCCGCCAATCCCGAGGCCGCTCAGCCGTGGGATGTCAAGGGCTACAAGATGCCCGGTGGTGCTGTCACCAACCCGTCGGTCGCCGCGAACCTCCCGGCATTCCCGGCCCTGCTGCGCAAGCAGATCAAGGGTGCCAACATGCCTGCGCCGCGCAACATCCTGGCCGCGGCCATCGAGGGTGCCTACGTCGACGTCGACACTGCTGATCTCATCGAGACGCGCTACTTCGTGAATCTCGTGACCGGTCAGGTCGCGCAGAACATGATCAAGGCGTTCTTCTTCGACCTGCAGCACATCAACAACGGCGGCTCGCGTCCCGAGGGCTACCCGAAGTACCAGGCAAAGAAGGTCGGCGTCATCGGCGCCGGCATGATGGGCGCGGCCATCGCGTATGTCTCCGCCAAGGCGGGCATCGAGGTCGTCCTCAAGGACGTGTCCCTCGAGAACGCCGAGCGCGGTAAGGGTTACGCGGTCAAGCTCGAGGAGAAGGCACTCTCCCGCGGCAAGACCACGCAGGAGAAGAGCGACGCGCTCCTCGCCCTGATCACCCCGACGGCCGACGCCGCCGACTTCAAGGGTGTCGACCTCGTCATCGAGGCCGCCTTCGAGTCGGTCGAGGTGAAGAACAAGGTGTTCCAGGAGATCGAGGACGTCGTCGAACCCGACGCCATCCTGGGCTCGAACACCTCGACGCTGCCGATCACCATCCTCGCCGAGGGCGTCAAGCGCTCCGAGGACTTCATCGGTATCCACTTCTTCTCGCCGGTCGACAAGATGCCGCTCGTGGAGATCATCAAGGGCGCCAAGACCTCCGACGCCGTGCTGGCCAAGGTCATCGACTACACCCTGCAGATCCGTAAGACGCCGATCGTCGTCAACGACAGCCGCGGCTTCTTCACCAGCCGTGTCATCGGCACCTTCATCAACGAGGCCATCGCGGCCGTCGGTGAGGGCGTCGAGCCGGCCTTCATCGAGCATGCGGGCACCCAGGCCGGTTACCCGGCCGCGCCGCTGCAGCTCTCCGATGAGCTCAACCTCGTCCTGATGCAGAAGATCCGCAAGGAGACCGAGGAAGCCGCCAAGGCCGAGGGCAAGGACGTGCCGGATCACGGTTCGTACGCCGTCATCGACTGGTTGGTCGAGCAGGGACGTCCGGGCAAGAAGGACGGCGCGGGCTTCTACGAGTACGACGAGGCCGGCAAGCGCGTCCAGCTGTGGCCGGGTCTGCGTGAGCACTTCAAGTCCGGCAGCGCGAAGATCTCGCTGGAGGACATGAAGGAGCGCATGCTCTTCGCCGAGGCGCTCGAGACCGCCAAGTGCATCGAGGAAGGCGTCATCACCTCGGTGCCCGACGCCAACATCGGTTCGATCTTCGGTATCGGCTTCCCCGCGTGGACCGGTGGCGTGGTGCAGTACATGAACCAGTACGAGGGCGGCCTGCAGGGCTTCGTCGACCGCGCGCGTGAGCTCGCGACGAAGTACGGTTCGCACTTCGAGCCGACCTCCTCGCTCGTCGAGAAGGCAGCCAAGGGCGAGAAGTACTGAGCTGATTCGGTACTGATCTGATCTGATCACACAGGGCCCCGGCCGGATGATTTCCGGCCGGGGCCCTGTGCCGTCTGCTGGGCGCTGTCAGCCCTCGGGCTGTCCCGTAGAAATTCCGTTGCACACGACGACGTGGTGGGGGAGAGTTACTCCTCGCGTCGGGAGAGCAGCCGAGTGCGGGGTACCGCAATCATGTTCTGCGCGTGATACTTCCGACGCTTCCCATGGCAAGGGTCTATCACCCCGAGGTTCGAGTCCTCACCCGGTCACCGTCCCCGGGACCCCGGACACCGACGATTCTGTGGATCGCGGCGCACGACGCAGGTCGTCGTCGACGATCCCCATCGCCGGGTCCGCCCGCGGGCGGTGACCCATGGGAGACAACCGAATACGACGACATGACATGTGCACACGAGACGAGAGGAGGATGCCATGTCCCTGTTCACGCGTTGGAAGCGTTACGTCACCAGTCCTGGGTTCGCCCAGTTGGAGTACCGCCACGGTCAGCTCGCGCGGATGATCCCCGCCGGGACCGCCTACCGGTCGCGGCCCGATGCGATCTACCGCAGTGTCGATCTGCGTGAGCGGCTGATTCCTGTTGCACCACAAGAGGTTCTGACCTCCGACGGTGTCTCGGTGCGTGTGTCGATGACGCTGCGCCTGATCGTCACCGATCCGGCACGCTTCGTCGAGACCGCCGATGAGCCGATCATGGGTGTCTACCTGGCCGCCCAGGTCGCGCTGCGCGAGATGTGCGCGCAGGTCGACGCCGAGACGCTGATGCGTCGGGCGGATATCGACGTCGCACCGATCCGCCGGGCGGCCATCGCCGCGGGTGCGTCGGTAGGTATCGAGGTGCAGGGTGTCCTGATTCGTGACGTCATCCTGCCCGGTGAGATCCGTGCCGCCTCGGTCGAGGTGATCACCGCCCGGGCGCGGGGGCTGGCGAAGCTGGAACAGGCACGCGCGGAAACCGCAGCGCTGCGGTCGCTGGCGAATGTGGGCCGGATGCTGGAGCAGTACCCGGCACTGGCACATTTGCGCCTGGTGCAGGAGATGCCGCACGGCTCGAGGGTCGTGCTTGCGGTTGGTGACGCCGAGCCGACCGTCGACTGAGGGCAGATTCCACCGAATCTGTCGATTCCGGAGGTAACAACCACCGGAGCTGACAGATTCGTTGGAATCTGCCGCAGGCGTCGCAGTCGGCGACGAATTGTGTTCGGCCATAACCGAACAGCCCCACACTCTCACGCTGCCTGCGGATGAGATAGGTACCTGGAGCAATTCCGGTGGCGCCGTGCTCGGGATGGATGAGATAGGCGGTCGACGACGCGTCGACGATTCCGAGAGCGAGGCGGTGTTCGTCGAAGATCGGAGTGGACCAGGTGCACGTCCGTTCATCGGCGGTGAGAGTGTGGGGATTGCCGCCCGCGGTGCTGCGCAGGAGTTCGACGCCATCACGCGGCACCGGCATCCGCTGATTCCAGCCCCGGCGGAGATCCCGCAGCGTCTCTGCGTCGATCATCGCCATCGGGATGACGAGGAGATCGCCTTGGGCCTGCAGGCCGCCGCTGATCGGGACGGAGATGCTGCGGTCGAGATGATCAAGGACGTCGAGGCCGGTGAGTTGGGTGAGGTCGGAGAGGGTGAGCAATGGGGTCATGGGTATCACCTGTGGTGTCGGGGGTTGATGGATTCGATGGATCATGCTGTGGGAGTTCATGTTCTGCGGGTCAGTGACGAATACTGTTCGCCGGTGAGCCCATAGGTCCAGCCGGCGGCGTCGAGGGCCGTCGGAATCCAGCCGGGGACCTGTAGCCCGTAGCGGCGTCGGGTTCCGTCGCGTTCCAGGGAGCCGTTCACGACGACGAGGAGCTGGGCGTTGGTACGCCATGCGCGGGGTGTCGAGTAGAGGCGCAGCGGATGGTCGGTGTTGGCGGGATCGGCCGATTGGTCGCGGAGGATGAGACCGGCCGCGTCGATGTAGTGATCCCATCCGATCCGCTCGATCGCGGTGCGGCGGATCTCGATGTTGCGTTCGCGGCCTATTCGTTCCACGGTGGGATCGGTGATGACCCAGTCCGGAACGATGGTTCCGTGCAGGACGTAAACGCCTGTGCCGTCGATGAACTGGACTGCGGGCCGGTCGGGGTGATGGAGGCGGCGTTGATTGTCCGGACTGTGCGGCGCCGGTTCGGTGTGGATCGCGTGGGGACGCTCGGACAGCACGGCAACGTCGTCGAACGGCCACCACCAGCCGGCGGACGTGGTGAGTGTGATGAGGATGTCGACGAGTTCGCGATCGTCGTCGGCGAGGGGGAGAAGGCCGAGGCGTAGTGCGATGTCGGCGACGGCGATCCGGTGTGCCTCGTGCTGGCCGTACCAGCCGACGATGCCCGGCAGGGGAAGGATCATGCTCCTGATGGCTGCCGCCACTCCGTCGAAGAGGCTGGTGCGGAGAGAGTTTCGCACTGCGATCAGCTCGGGCGCCCGGAGGCGTCGATCGATGTCGTGCCGCAGGCCGGTGAGTATCTGGGCGATTCCGCGGCCGACGGTGTCACGGTCGGGCAAGTTACGCGCTGACAGATCGTGGTCGGTGATGAACACGATGGCGGCCGATGGTGAGGGGAGCCAGCAGAACTGCGGTGGCGAGTGCCCGGCATGCCGATACAGCTGTGCGACAGCGGATTCCGTTGCCTGTCGGTCGGCGGGTTGAGTGCTCAGCACGTGGGCGAGCCACCGGTCGCGGCCTTGGGCGATGGTGTTGAGAGTGGTGGTGTTGAGAGTTGTGGTGCCGAGGTCATCGGGCCGAAGCCCGAGGCGACCCGCGCTCATGCGATGGAGGCGGAGTCCGCCTTTCTGATGATGATCATGGTGACCAAGGATGGCACCGCGGCGTTTACCGCGCAACCCTCGGCTTTGATCAACCGTCAACTATCAGGTCGAGGAAGAGGGGTTGCGTGTGTCAGCGTCTAGGTATATAGTCGAACGTATATTCGAAGTATGGCCGACGGGATTCCGGGGAGGGGTGACAGCAATGAGTGACAGCACCGACGACGCCGATGGCGCCGAGTCCACTCTGTGCGACACCCCCGACAATCCTGACGCTGGCGATGGTGCTGATGCCTCCGACGACGCGCACGAAGGTCCGGGTGCGTATGTGAATCCGTTCGATATCGACTTCACCTCTGCGGCCGGTGAGTTGGTCGCGAGGTTGCATGCGGTGTTGGATGAGTTGCAGGTGGTGGATCTGACGGGCTGCACCAATGAGGAACTCGTCGCGATCGCCGGCCGCA